>NZ_FODL01000018.1:0-80631 GCF_900110355.1 Pseudomonas sp. NFACC39-1
TTCAATAGGGTGACTGGCTGAACCACCGCTTTCGCGAGCAGGCTCGCTCCCACAGGAGGACGCATTCCAATGTGGGAGCGGGCTTGCTCGCGAAGAGGCCGGAACATTCAATAGGGTCACTGGCTGAACTCCCGCTTTCGCAAGCAAGCCCGCACACAGGGATTTTCAGTGAGCGCAACTCTTGCGAACGAACCGGAACAAATGTGGGAGCGAGCCTGCTCGCGATGGAGTCAGCCCAGTCGCAACTTTTCTCAAGGCAAAAGAAAACCCCCGATAAACCAGCGGTCTATCGGGGGTTCTTTAGCAAGCGCCTTGCAGCGCCCGCCCACTCAGCTTATTGGCAAGCTTCGCAATCCGGCTCGTCAATCGCGCAGGCCTTTGGCACGGGGGCCGGGCCGGCAGGAGCTGCCAGGACCGAATCGTCACCGTGGTTGCCGCCGCTGGAAACTGCGTTCAGCTTGCCGGTGTTGATGGTCGACTTCTCGGTGCTGGTGGCAGCCAGGGCACGGAGGTAGTAGGTGGTTTTCAGGCCACGGTACCAAGCCATGCGGTAGGTCACGTCCAGCTTCTTGCCCGAGGCACCGGCGATGTACAGGTTCAGCGACTGAGCCTGGTCGATCCACTTCTGGCGACGGCTGGCGGCGTCGACGATCCACTTGGTGTCCACTTCGAACGCGGTGGCGTAGAGCTCCTTGAGCTCCTGCGGAATGCGTTCGATCTGCTGCACCGAACCGTCGTAGTACTTCAGGTCGTTGATCATGACCGAGTCCCACAGGCCGCGAGCCTTGAGGTCGCGAACCAGGTACGGGTTGATCACGGTGAATTCGCCCGACAGGTTCGATTTCACATACAGGTTCTGGTAGGTCGGTTCGATCGACTGCGACACGCCAGTGATGTTGGCGATGGTGGCGGTCGGTGCGATGGCCATGATGTTGGAGTTACGGATGCCTTTCTGTACACGGGCGCGAACCGGTGCCCAGTCCAGGGATTCGTTCAGGTCAACGTCGATGTATTTCTGGCCGCGTTGCTCGATCAGAATCTGTTGCGAGTCCAGCGGCAGGATGCCTTTGGACCACAGCGAACCCTGGAACGTCTCGTAGGCGCCGCGCTCGTCGGCCAGGTCGCAGGAAGCCTGGATAGCGTAGTAGCTGACCGCTTCCATGGACTTGTCGGCGAACTCCACCGCAGCGTCCGAACCGTACGGGATGTGCTGCAGGTACAGGGCGTCCTGGAAGCCCATGATGCCCAGGCCGACCGGACGGTGCTTGAAGTTGGAGTTCTTCGCTTGCGGCACCGAGTAGTAGTTGATGTCGATCACGTTGTCGAGCATGCGCACGGCGGTGTTCACGGTGCGTTGCAGTTTGGCGGTGTCCAGCTTGCCATCGACGATGTGGTTCGGCAGGTTGATCGAGCCCAGGTTGCAGACCGCGATCTCGTCCTTGTTGGTGTTCAGGGTGATCTCGGTGCACAGGTTCGAGCTGTGGACCACGCCCACGTGCTGTTGCGGGCTGCGCAGGTTGCACGGGTCCTTGAAGGTCAGCCATGGGTGGCCGGTTTCGAACAGCATCGACAGCATCTTGCGCCACAGGTCTTTGGCCTGGACGACTTTGAACAGCTTGATCTTGTTGTACTCGGTCAGGGCTTCGTAATACTCGTAGCGCTCTTCGAAAGCCTTGCCGGTCAGGTCGTGCAGGTCTGGCACTTCGGACGGCGAGAACAGGGTCCACTTGCCGTCGTCGAAGACGCGCTTCATGAACAGGTCAGGGATCCAGTTGGCGGTGTTCATGTCGTGGGTGCGACGACGGTCATCACCGGTGTTCTTGCGCAGCTCGATGAACTCTTCGATGTCCATGTGCCAGGTTTCCAGGTAGGCACACACCGCGCCCTTGCGCTTGCCGCCCTGGTTGACCGCGACCGCGGTGTCGTTGACTACCTTGAGGAACGGTACGACGCCCTGGGATTTGCCGTTGGTGCCCTTGATGTAGGAGCCCAATGCGCGAACCGGGGTCCAGTCGTTGCCCAGGCCGCCGGCAAATTTGGACAGCATGGCGTTGTCGTGGATGGCGCCGTAGATGCCCGACAGGTCATCCGGCACGGTGGTCAGGTAGCAGCTCGACAGTTGTGGACGCAGGGTGCCGGCGTTGAACAGCGTCGGGGTCGAGGCCATGTAGTCGAAGGACGACAACAGGTTGTAGAACTCGATGGCGCGGTCTTCACGCTGCTTCTCTTCGATCGCCAGGCCCATGGCCACGCGCATGAAGAAAATCTGCGGCAGTTCGAAACGGATACCGTCCTTGTGGATGAAGTAACGGTCGTACAGGGTTTGCAGGCCCAGGTAAGTGAACTGCTGGTCACGCTCGTGGTTGATCGCCTTGCCGAGCTTTTCCAGGTCGAACTCGGCCAGTACCGGGTTCAGCAATTCGAATTCGATACCCTTGGCGACGTAGGCCGGCAGGGCCTTGGCGTACAGGTCGACCATTTCGTGGTGGGTCGCGCTCTCGGCGACTTCCAGGAAGCTCAGGCCTTCGGCACGCAGGGTGTCCATCAGCAGGCGCGCGGTCACGAAGGAGTAGTTCGGCTCGCGTTCTACCAGGGTCCGCGCGGTCATCACCAGGGCAGTGTTGACGTCCTTGAGGGCGACGCCGTCATAGAGGTTCTTCAGGGTTTCGCGCTGGATCAGGTCGCCGTCGACTTCTTCCAGGCCTTCGCAGGCCTCGGTGACGATGGTGTTCAGGCGGCCCATGTCCAGCGGCGCCAGGCTACCGTCGGCGCGTGCGATGCGGATCGAAGGGTGAGCCAGTACCGGGGCGTCGGCCGGGGTGCGGATCGCGCGTTCCTTGGCGCGCGAATCACGATAGATCACATAGTCACGCGCCACTTTCTGCTCGCCGGCACGCATCAGGGCCAGTTCGACCTGGTCCTGGATTTCTTCGATGTGGATGGTGCCGCCCGACGGCATGCGACGCTTGAAGGTCGCGGTGACCTGTTCGGTCAGGCGGGCCACGGTGTCGTGGATGCGCGACGAAGCGGCGGCGGTGCCGCCCTCAACTGCGAGAAATGCTTTGGTGATGGCGACGGTGATCTTGTCATCGGTGTAAGGAACGACAGTGCCGTTACGCTTGATCACACGCAGCTGGCCAGGCGCGGTGGCGGCCAGATCCGGGTTCGAATCGGCGGCCAGCGGCGCGCTGCCCTGCGGGTTCTCGCGAGTTGTGTCGGTGTGCATGGGTGTCTCCACATTCTTTATGTTTGTTTGGGCACCATCACGGTGCCCACCGTTCCGTCCTGAAGCACTACAACCGACTGGCGCCGGGTATAACAACTTCGGGACAGTAGGAAGCAGGCCTGAATGCCGCGTCCTTCCGAAGTTCTGGGCTTCGAGCCTGGGCTCGAAACCGGATTGCAGAGGTGCCTGCAATGGACTGCAACACCCGTACCGTTCTGGTCGTTTTGACCTTGAAACGATGACCATCCGCAGGGGGCGGTCTGGTCGTGGGGGAATGCGGTGTTTCAGTCGGACAAAGGCAAGAAAAGCGCTTGAATTCTCTGTCCGACTTGTGTTTGGTTTTTAGCTGAAAACCCTACATGTAGGGTTTTTTGCGCGACGGGCTACAAGATAATGCGTTTTGGGGGATGAATGCAACGTGCTACCTGTGGATAAGCCTGTGCGTAATTTGTGTGCGAAACGTGGAACCGCTCTGTAGGCCGCGACCTTGCTGGAGTGGACCTTTTTTCATCGTTTTGACGATCCGAAAACAGCCCGGTGTTTTTTGCGGGCGCGGACGTTACCACACAAATCCCGCGCGACCGAACGCATTTGTCCGCTTGTTTTATGCAGGGCCGACGTTTATACAATCGGCCCGTGCATGGGCCCGTTTTATCCTCCTTTCACATGACAAAAAGACGGGAGGGTCTGGACTCTCTATTTGGAGCGGACGTTTTGTGGCGAGGGAGCTTGCTCCCGCTCGGTTGCGCAGCAAGCGCAAAAATCTTGGGGCCGCTGCGCAGCCCAGCGGGAGCAAGCTCCCTCGCCACAAGTCAGGTGCCTATCCTTTCTTCTATATACACAACAAGACGAGGCCCCCCGTGGAACAAGAAGCCTGGCAGGTATTGATCGTCGAGGATGACCAGCGGCTGGCCGAGCTGACGCGCGAGTACCTGGAAAGCAACGGCCTGCGCGTGGCCATTGAAGGCAACGGCGCGGTGGCGGCAGCGCGGATCATTGCCGAGCAACCGGACCTGGTGATCCTCGACCTGATGCTGCCCGGCGAGGACGGCCTGAGCATCTGCCGCAAGGTGCGCGAGCATTACGACGGGCCGATCCTGATGCTCACTGCCCGCACCGACGACACCGATCAGATCCAGGGCCTGGACCTGGGCGCCGACGATTACGTCTGCAAACCGGTACGGCCACGCCTGCTCTTGGCCCGCGTCCAGGCCCTGTTGCGACGCAGCGAACCGGAACCGGCCACGCCGCAAAAACCACGGCGCCTGCAATTCGGGCCGCTGGTGGTGGACAACGCCTTGCGCGAAGCCTGGCTGCAAGACCACGGTATCGAGCTGACCAGTGCCGAGTTCGATCTGCTGTGGCTGCTGGTGTCCAATGCCGGACGCATCCTCTCCCGGGAAGAAATCTTCACTGCCCTGCGTGGCATCGGTTACGACGGCCAGGACCGCTCCATCGACGTGCGCATCTCGCGCATCCGCCCCAAGATCGGCGACGACCCGGACCATCCACGGCTGATCAAGACCATCCGCAGCAAGGGTTACCTGTTCGTTCCCGAAGCTTGCGTAGACCTGACGCCGTGAACTCGATCTTCCTGCGCATTTACGGCGGCATGTGCGCGGCCCTGGTGCTGGTGGCGGTGCTCGGCGTGCTGGCCCTCCATTTGCTCAACCAGACTCGCAGTGAGCAGTACCGCGAGCGTCTGGCCCACGGCACGTTTTCCTTGATGGCCGATAATCTGCGGCCCATGAACGACACCGAGCGACGCCGGGCCCTTGCGGTGTGGGAGCGCCTGCTGGGCATTCCCCTGGCGTTGCAGACTTACGCCCAGACCGATCTGGATCTCGGCCAGCGCACCCGTGTCATGCGCGGCCAGGCTCTGGTGGAGCAGACCGGGCCCCATGCGGCAAAAGTCTATCGGCTGGTCAGCGACGGCGAAAAACTGATGCTGGTCGGGGAAGTCCGCCAGATCAGCGAGCAACTGGCCCGGGCAACTATCTACCTGCTGGCCGATGAGTTGGTGCGCTACCCGGAGGCCGAGCAGCCTGAACGCCTGGCGCAACTCAAGCAGGAAAAAGGCTTCGGGTTTGACCTGCGGCTGATGACCATCGCGCAGGCGGACATGGACGAAGACCAGCGTCGTCGCGTGGCCGAGGGCGATACGGTCATGGCGCTGGGCAAGGGCGGTGACTCGATCCGGGTGTTCGCCGGCATGGTCGGTACGCCGTGGGTGCTGGAAATCGGCCCGTTGTACCAGATGAATCCTTATCCGCCTGAGTGGCTGGTGCTGATCGCGGCGCTGGGGTTGAGCCTGATCGGGCTGATCGTTTACCTGTTGGTGCGCCAGTTGGAGCGGCGCCTGCGTGGTCTGGAATCGGCCGCTACCCAGATCGCCCAGGGCAGCCTGGAAACCCGGGTGCCGGCCCGCGGTGCCGACTCTGTCGGGCGACTGGCCGCCGCGTTCAACGGCATGGCCGAACACTTGCAGCAGTTGTTGGCGATCCAGCGTGAGCTGGTGCGCGCGGTGTCCCATGAGCTGCGCACCCCGGTGGCGCGCCTACGTTTTGGTCTGGAGATGATCGGCAGCGCCACCACACCCCAGGCCCGGGACAAATACCTGGCGGGTATGGATCACGACATCGAAGACCTGGATCGGCTGGTGGACGAGATGCTGACCTATGCGCGACTGGAGCAGGGATCGCCGGCCTTGAACTTCCAGCGCGTGGATCTGGATGCGCTGGTCAATCAGGTGATTGAAGAATTGGGACCGCTTCGGGCCGGGATCACGGTCGAGCGTGGCCTGTGCCTGTCTGCCGCTGATTGCGATGGCGCCTGGGTCGAGGCCGAGCCGCGCTTCCTGCATCGGGCCCTGCAGAACCTGGTGAGCAATGCGATGCGTCACGCCAGCGCCCGGGTGACGGTCAGTTACCAAGTGGGTCAGTTACGTTGTCGGGTCGACGTCGAGGACGACGGGCCCGGCGTGCCGGAGGCGGCGTGGGAGCGGATCTTCAAGCCCTTCCTGCGCCTGGACGACAGCCGGGCCCGTGCTTCAGGTGGCCATGGATTGGGGCTGTCGATCGTGCGGCGGATCATCCACTGGCACGATGGCCGGGCGTTGATCGGCAAGAGCAAGAGTCTGGGCGGGGCGTGTTTCAGTTTGAGCTGGCCGAGGCATCAGGATAGATCCTGAGAGGTGTTGGCGCCTGATCGGACGCCTTCGCGAGCAAGCCCGCTCCCACATTTGGAATGCGTTTCATCTGTGGGAGCGGGCTTGCTCGCGAAGGGGCCCGCACAAACACTACAGATCTCAGGCCTTGATCCCCACCAGACTCAACAACTGCCCATCCTTCACACCAAACTGCGCCGACAGCTCACGGCCATGACCCCACTCGGCCGACAGGTCGGTGAGCAACCGCAGCTGGACCTGTCCGTCGTGCGTCCACTCCAGTATTTCGGCATGCTCGAAATAAAAGCGCTGCCTGACGATCGGGTACAACGCCTTGAACAGGCTTTCCTTTACGGAAAAGGTCAGGGTCACCAGCAATGCCCGGTCATCTTGCGGGGTCGCGGCCATGCGCAGCAGTTCCGGCGGCGTGAGGATTTCACCGGCCAGACGCTCGGCGCGCTCGGGGTCGAGCAGGTTTTCCAGGTCCATGCCCAGCCCTTGCCAATGGTCTTTTCTGGCGACGATGGCCGCTGCCCGGCCGGTGCTGTGGGTGATCGAGCCACTGACATGGGCCGGCCATACCGGGGCGCGGTCGTCAGCGATGGCCGGCACGCAGATCTGCCCGTCCAACTGATGGAGAGCCGCCCGGGCGCAGATCCGCCCGGCCAGGAATTCCGCCTGACGCTTGGCCACCGAACGCTGAATGCTCGCCGGTGGTTCGATAGCGCTGTTGGGGAAGTCATTGCCGGTCAGCAGCAGTGGATCAAAGCAGGTGCTCAGCAGCACTGTATCGGACAAGGCTTCGGGCAACAGCCATTGATCATCCAGAGGCGTGCAGCAGGCGGGCAGGGCGGGGAGTGCGTTCATGGCCGGCATTTTGCCGGGTTGCCTTGGAACTGGATAGTGGCGACGCAATTGGCCCCGTAGGAGCTGCCGAAGGCTCGGGCCGCGTTCGGGCGATCTTTTGATCCTTGATCGCGGCTCAATGGCCTGGGACAAGATCGCAGCCTCGTTGCACTCGTCAGCTCCTACCGGGGGACACAAAGTTCTCTGCTACGGGTGATGCGTCAGCCAAAAATCTTCTTGAAGAACTTCTGCATGTCCGCCCAGGATTTTTCGTCGGCCTCTTTGTTATAGCCAATGTCCGGCCCGCCATGTTCACCGTGACTCAGGCGGTCGGCATCCGGGTTGCTGAAGCCGTGTTTGGCGCCTTCAAGGTTGACGAATTTGTAGTCGGCACCGGCCTTGTCCATTTCGCTCTTGAACGCGGTGACGTTGTCCGGGGTGACCATGCTGTCCAGCGCGCCATGTTCGACCAGGATCCTGGCCTTGACGCTGCCCGGTGTCGCCGGGGTATTGGTGACCAGCGCGCCGTGGAAACTCACCACACCGGCCAGCGCAACACCCTGGCGCGCCGCATCCAGCACCACCTTGCCGCCGAAGCAGTAGCCGATGGCGGCGATTTTGTCCGGGTCGGTGTGGGGTTGTTTCTTCAGCAGGTCGAGCCCGGCCTGGAACCGCGCACTGGCCGCCTTGCCGTCCTTGAGAGCCGCCTGCATGAATGCCATGGCGTCCTTGGGATGTTCGGTGTTCTTGCCGTCGCCGTACATGTCGATGGCCAGCGCGCTGTAGCCCAGGCCCGCGAGGTCACGGGCACGGCGCTTGGAATAATCGTTCAGCCCCCACCATTCATGTACCACCACCACGCCCGGGCGCGGGCCTTTGACCGCGTCGTCGTATGCGTAGTAACCAATCAGTTTGGTGCCGTCGGCACTGGTGTAGGGGATCTCCTGGGTCTGGATGGCGGCGTGGCTCGCAGCGCTAAAGGCCAGAAGTACAACAGCAAGCAACCTGTGCATGACGGATCTCCTTGATAAATGCAGGGGTGAGACAGAACACTCTAGCCGATTCATTCAGCGCAGGTTCAGAGAACGTTCAAGGGCCATTCAGGGACGGTTGGTTAACGTGGCTGCGACTTCACAAACCACCCACGTTGCACAGGAGCTTGAACATGACTCACATGAAAACTCTGCTGTTGGCTTTCACGGTGCTGGGCGCCAGCGCCATGGCCCACGCCGATGACAACTTCGCCAGCCTGACCCTTGGCCAGACCAGCGACAAGGTCAAGAAGTCCGACGCGCTGAACGCTAACCTCAATCACCCGAACGCCGACGGTATCATCGGCAAGGACACCACCTATGGCGTCCGACTGGGCCGGCAAAACGACCAGGGTCGCTACTACGCCACGTACGACAACGTTTCGGGCACTCACAATGGCATCAAATTGCGCCAGGAAAACCTGCTGGGCAGCTACGATGTGTTCTATCCGGTCACCGGCACCACCAAACTGTTCGGGGGTGGTACGGCGGGCCTGACCAAGCTGACCCAGGACTCCCCTGGCTTCAGCCGCGACAGTGACATCGGTTATGCGGTGGGCTTGCAGGCCGGCGTCGTGCAGAAAGTCTCGCAGAACACCTCGCTGGAACTGGGTTACCGTTACCTGCGCAGCAACGCCAGCACCGAAATGAGCCCCCACGGTGGCGCCAAGGTCGGGTCGCTGGACCTGACCAGCAGTGCCCAAACCTATCTCTCCGCCAACTACACGTTCTAAGCTTGGCGGGCGAACATGGTCAGCCGGATCGGCCCAAGACGATCCGGCGCCCTTTACGAGAACCGATGCGCATCACTGGATTGTTCGATTTGCCTGGGAGAGCCCATGAAACTACTGGTCGTCGAAGACGAAGCCTTGCTGCGTCATCACCTGCAAACCCGTCTCACCGACAGCGGCCATGTGGTGCAGGCCGTGGCCAATGCCGAAGAGGCCTTGTATCAGATCGCGCAGTTCAATCACGATCTGGCGGTGATCGACCTTGGCCTGCCGGGCATCAGCGGGCTGGAGCTGATCCGCCGGTTGCGCTCCCAAGACAAGACCTTCCCGATCCTGATCCTGACTGCCCGCGGCAACTGGCAGGACAAGGTCGAAGGCCTGGCGGCCGGTGCCGACGACTACGTGGTCAAGCCGTTCCAGTTCGAGGAACTGGAGGCCCGCCTGAACGCGCTGTTGCGCCGCTCCAGTGGTTTCACCCAATCGACCATCGTCGCCGGTCCGTTGCTGCTGGACCTCAATCGCAAGCAGGCGTCGCTTGGCGATGAACCGTTGGCGTTGACGGCTTATGAATACCGGATCCTGGAATACCTGATGCGCCATCATCAGCAGGTGGTCGCCAAGGACCGCTTGATGGAGCAGCTGTATCCGGATGACGACGAGCGTGATCCTAATGTCATCGAAGTGCTGGTGGGGCGCCTGCGGCGCAAACTGGAAGCCCCGGCCGGCTTCAAGCCCATCGAAACCGTACGGGGCCTGGGTTACCTGTTCAACGAGCGTTGCCAGTGATTCGTTCGCTACGGCTGCGGTTGATGCTGGCCGCCATGACCCTGGCGGTGTTGTTCATGCTCGCACTGCTGCCGGCCATGCAAGGCGCGTTCAGCCTGGCCCTGCAGGAGTCCATCGAGCAACGCCTGGCGTCGGACGTGACCACGCTCATTTCCGCTGCCCGCGTGGAAAACAACCGCTTGAAGATGCCGGCGCAATTGCCCGATGAGCGCTTTAACCTCGCCGACGCCCGTCTGCTGGGCTACATCTATGATCGTGACGGGCGTCTGGTGTGGCGGTCCAAGGCTACTCGGGAAGAGAACATCAACTACGCGCCGCGTTACGACGGCCAGGGCAATCAGTTCGCGCGTATCCGCGAAGACAACGGCCAGGAATTTTTCGTCTACGACGTTGAAGTCAAACTGCTCGGCGGGCAGAGCGCGGCGTTCAGTTTCGTTACCCTGCAACCGGTGCGCGATTACGAAGTGACGCTCGACGGCCTGCGGGAAAATCTCTACCTGGGCTTCGGTGCTGCGCTGGCAGTGTTGTTGGCCCTGTTGTGGATTGGCCTGAGCTGGGGGCTTCGCGCGCTGAGGCGCCTGAGCCAGGAACTGGACGAAATCGAAAGCGGTAGCCGGGAAAGTCTCAGCACCGAGCACCCGCGGGAGCTGTTGCGCTTGACCGGCTCCCTCAACCGCCTGTTGCAGGGCGAGCGGGAGCAGCGCAGCCGCTATCGTGACTCCCTCGATGACTTGGCCCATAGCCTGAAAACCCCGCTGGCGGTGCTGCAAGGCGTCAGTGAAGACATGGCCCGGCGCGCCGAGGACCGTGGGCAGGCCTGGGTGCTGCAAAGCCAGATCGAGCGCATGAGTCAACAGATCGGCTATCAGTTGCAGCGCGCCAGCCTGCGCAAAAGCGGTCTGGTGCGCCATCAGGTGCGCTTGCGCCCGGTGCTGCAAAGCCTGTGCGACACGCTGGATAAGGTCTATCGCGACAAACGTGTCAATGTCAGCTTCGATCTGCCGGAACAGTGCCATGTGCCGATCGAGCAGGGCGCCTTGCTGGAAATGCTCGGCAATCTGTTGGAAAACGCCTATCGGCTGTGCCTGGGCGAGGTGCGCATTAGCGTGCATCAGACCCTCGGCGGCATTGAATTGTGTGTCGAGGATGACGGGCCGGGTGTGCCGCCGGATCAACGCGCGCGGATTCTGCAGCGTGGCGAGCGCCTGGATCGCCAGCATCCGGGGCAGGGCATCGGACTGGCGGTGGTCAAAGACATCATCGAAAGCTACGGCGCCCGGTTGACCCTGGGAGATTCCGAGCTGGGCGGGGCGGCATTTCGGATTCATTTTTTGGTGGTTTGACTGGAATGTTTCGCTGTGTCGGCGGGCCCCTGTGGCGAGGGAGCTTGCTCCCGCTCGGTTGCGCAGCAAGCGCAAAAATCTTGGGGCCGCTGCGCAGCCCAGCGGGAGCAAGCTCCCTCGCCACAGGGGGCGGTAGACCCACCGCAGAAGTTAGATGACACCCCTCAGTGTTCCTGCTCCCGATAAGCCCCCGGCGTCACCCCCGTCCATTTCTTGAAGGCCCGGTGAAACGCCGACGGTTCAGAGAACCCCAGCTGTTCGGCAATCTGTTGCAACGACAGGTCGGCGCGTCCCAGATGGTAGATGGCGATATCCCGCCGCAACTGATCCTTGAGTTCCTGGAAGCTGGTGCCTTCCTCCCGCAGATGCCGACGCAGCGTCTGCGGACTGATGTGCAAATGCGCGGCGACGGTGTCCAGATCCGGCCAGCGTGCGGCGTCGCGGCTGAGCAGGCGGCGTAACTGGCTGGTCAGGCTGTTGCCATCGTCAGGGCGTGACAGCAGGTCGGCGGGGGAGTGTTCGAGGAAGTGTTTGAGGGTTCGTTCGTCCTGCAGCAACGGCATATCCAGGTAGCGACTGTGGAACAACAGGCTGCATCGCTGCGCCTGGAACACCAGCGGGCAGGGGAACAACAGATCGTACTCGGCCCCATGGGCCGGCTTGGCATAGCTGAAGGTCGCCTGTTCCAGGCCGATCCGCTGGCCGATCAGCCAACTGCCGAGGCGATGCCAGATCACCAGCAGGCTTTCGGCCAGGAAATGGTCGGGGTCGCGCAGTGTCGATTCATCCAGGTTCAAGCGCACCCGCTCCCCTTCGGCCTCCAGTGTCAGGCTCGGTGCGTCGGGGAACAGGCTGTAGAACAACAACCCGCGCTGAAGCGCCTTGCCCAGGGTCCGGCAATGGATCAACGCGTGGCACATCATGGCAAACGTCCCGGGTTTACTCGGGGCCAGACCAAACCCCAAATATTCGTCCCCCAGTGCCAGCCGCAAGGCCTGCAACAGGCTGGCGAACTGCGCGGGCGCCAGGCGTGCTCGCGGCTCGTCCAACAGCTCGGGGCTGATGCCCAGCTCTTGCAGCAAGGGAACGTAATCGAAACCTTGCCGGCGCGCGCCACCCAGGGCGGCGCGGGCGAAGTGGCTGGCGATGGTGCGTTGGCGCATGGCAGGAATCCGTTTATTGAGCGGCCGATGGTAGCAGGGGCCTTCAGCTCGACAAGGCGGATATCCGCCAAATTCCGGAGCGATAACTGCCGTGTGGGCGGGAATCCGCCATCTGTGTGTGGGTGACTAGGCGTGTTTAACGATGTGTAGCCCTTGTGGCTCAAGGGTTGTAGGCATTTTCCCGAAAATGGCATGGGCCTTGCGATAGGCATCCGCAGGTCTGCCACCGTGCAGCCGCCAAAACAAATCCCTCCAATGCAGGAGGGTTCGAAATTGAGGTTTCGTGGACGACAGGTGGATGTTGTCACACGGGACGCTTGAGGAAGGTTTGCCATGACGACTCGTCAGCCACTGTACAAATCCCTGTATTTCCAGGTGATCGTAGCCATTGCCATCGGCATTTTGCTTGGCCACTTCTATCCGCAGACCGGCGTTGCCCTCAAACCGCTGGGTGACGGATTCATCAAACTGATCAAAATGGTCATCGCCCCGATCATCTTCTGTACCGTTGTCAGCGGTATTGCCGGCATGCAGAACATGAAGTCGGTGGGCAAGACCGGTGGCTACGCGCTGCTGTACTTCGAAATCGTCTCCACGATCGCCCTGTTGATCGGCCTGGTCGTGGTCAACGTCGTGCAACCGGGCGCCGGCATGCACATCGATGTGACGACCCTGGATACCAGCAAGATCGCCGGTTACATCTCGGCCGGTAAAGACCAGAGCATCGTGGCCTTCATCCTCAACGTGATCCCGAACACCATCGTCGGCGCGTTCGCCAATGGCGATATCCTGCAAGTGCTGATGTTCTCGGTGATCTTCGGTTTCGCCCTGCATCGCCTGGGTGCCTACGGCAAGCCGGTACTGGACTTCATCGATCGCTTCGCCCACGTGATGTTCAACATCATCAACATGATCATGAAGCTGGCACCCGTCGGTGCGTTCGGTGCCATGGCGTTCACCATCGGCGCCTACGGTGTCGGTTCGCTGGTGCAATTGGGCCAGTTGATGATCTGCTTCTACATCACCTGTGTGGTGTTTGTACTGGTGGTACTGGGCGCCATCTGCCGGGCCCACGGCTTCAGCGTCGTCAAGCTGATCCGTTACATCCGTGAAGAGCTGTTGATCGTACTGGGCACGTCCTCGTCGGAATCGGCCCTGCCACGCATGCTGATCAAGATGGAGCGTCTGGGCGCGCAGAAATCCGTGGTGGGTCTGGTGATCCCGACCGGCTACTCGTTCAACCTCGACGGCACTTCGATCTACCTGACCATGGCGGCGGTGTTCATTGCCCAGGCCACCGACACGCCGATGGACCTGACTCACCAGATCACCCTGTTGCTGGTGCTGTTGCTGTCGTCCAAAGGTGCGGCCGGCGTGACCGGTAGCGGCTTCATCGTGCTGGCGGCCACCCTGTCGGCCGTGGGTCACCTGCCGGTGGCCGGCCTGGCGCTGATCCTGGGTATCGACCGCTTCATGTCCGAAGCCCGTGCCCTGACCAACCTGGTGGGCAATGCTGTCGCCACCATCGTGGTTGCCAAGTGGGTCAAGGAACTGGACGTAGACCAGTTGCAGAGCGAACTGGCTTCCGGCGGTCGCGGCATCTCCGACACCCGTGAAGAAGACGACCTGGGCGTGGCCGAAGGCCCAACTCCTGCTGGCGTGAAATAACCTTTCGCTGCAATAAAAAACCCGCTTCGGCGGGTTTTTTAGTGGAAGAACTTTTCTGTCGAGAAGGCTTCTGTGGCGAGGGAGCTTGCTCCCGCTGGGTTGCGAAGCGACCCTAAGATGTTTGCTACCACGGTGCTTCAGACAAATGGCAGGGGGCTGCTACGCAGCCCAGCGGGAGCAAGCTCCCTCGCCACGAGAACTCTCAAGCTGAGCGCAATGGTCAGCCAGACTGACCCCTGCGGTAATTGCCCCACCGCCAACCCCTGCCTAGTCTTGAGTCCATCATCCCTCGGAGATCGCCCATGCAAGGCCCACTGGCATCGCTCAAGGTTCTGGACTTCTCGACCCTGCTGCCCGGCCCGTTCGCCTCGTTGTTGCTGGCGGACATGGGGGCCGAAGTGTTGCGCATCGAGTCGCCGACCCGCCCGGACCTGTTGCGGATCCTGCCGCCCCATGATCAGGGCGTCTCGGCCAGCCATGCCTACCTCAACCGCAACAAGCGCAGCCTGGCCCTGGACCTCAAGCAGCCCGCGGCGCTGGAGGTGATCAAGCAGTTGCTGGGCGAGCACGACATCCTGCTGGAACAGTTCCGCCCCGGCGTGATGGAGCGACTGGGCCTGGGATACGAAGCCTTGAAGGCGATCAATCCCCGGTTGATCTACGTGTCCATCACCGGCTACGGCCAGACCGGGCCCTACAAGGACCGCGCCGGCCACGACATCAACTACCTGGCCCTGGCGGGGCTGGCCAGCCACACTGGGCGTGCCGACGCCGGGCCATTGCCGCTGGGCATCCAGGCGGCGGACATCGCCGGTGGCTCACTGCACGGGGTGATCGGGCTATTGGCGGCGGTGATCGCCCGGCAGCAGACCGGGCACGGCCAGCATCTGGACGTGAGCATGACCGACTGTGTGTTCAGCCTCAACGCTTTGGCCGGTGCCGGCTATCTGGCCTGCGGCGTGGAACCTGAGTGGGAGAACCAGATGCTCAACGGTGGCAGCTTCTATGACTATTACCGCACCCGGGATGGCCGTTGGATGTCGGTGGGCAGCCTGGAGCCGGCCTTCATGCAGGCGTTGTGCGAGACCCTTGGACGACCGGAACTGGCGGCCCAAGGGCTGTCGCCCAGTCCAGATCAGCAACAGCGGCTAAAGCAGCAACTGCAGGCTGAATTCGAGAAGCATGATTTCGCTGAGCTTTGCAGTTTATTTGCGGGGGTTGATGCTTGCGTCGAACCGGTGCTGAGCCTGGAAGAAACACTCAGGCATCCCCAGTTAGCGGCCCGGGACGTCGTGATCGAGGTGCCTCGTGGCGATGGCTCGAATCAGGCGCAGATGGCCTGTCCGTTGAAGTTCTCGGCAGGCTTGCCCGAGCCTCGGCATATCGGCGCGGAACTGGGAGCGCACACGGATCAGGTGTTGGGGGAGTTGGGGTTCAGTGTTGAGCGGATTGCTCACTTACGGAGTGCCAAGGTGATTTTGTAGTGCCCTTTAGGGCCTCTTCGCGAGCAAGCCCGCTCCCACACTGGATCTATGGCGTTCACAAACCCTTGTGGGAGCGAGCCTGCTCGCGATGAGGCCGGCCCAGACACCACAAGAACCAGCTACTCCACCCGCGTCTCCCCACTGAACACCAAGGTATTGCGACAACTGCGGCACAAGTAACGGCGCCCCTGGCGCACCAGGCTGTGGCGCTGGGCCGAGAAGGGGAAGTCGCTGCCGTCGCAGGGGCATGTGTAGATGTAGCGGGTCACGCTGCGGCGTTTGATCTCGTAGGTATGGCAGCGGTTGGGCGGCAGTTCGTAAACGCCGCGCATGATCAGTTGCCATTCTTCGCCGTGGGGCTGAATGCGTTCGCCAAACAGCTGATGGGCAATCAGGTGCGCAACCTCGTGGGCGACGGTCTGCTTGAGAAAGTCTTCGGCGTTTTCCCGGTACAACTGTGGATTGAAGCGCAGCAGATTTTCATGCAAGTGCGCGACGCCGGCCTTCTGGCCACGCAACTTGAAGCTGACCACGGGACGTTTGAAAGGACGTTTGAAAAAGGTTTCGGCTTGTTGGTAACACTCTTCGACGCGGGTATTGAGTTGCTCAAGCATGCTGTACGGGTCTCCAGAGGCTCGAGTATGCCGCAAGCGCCGGCCGTTGCGAATCGCCCAGACGCCCAGTGGTCGTTTCGCCAGCGCCAAACACAGGAAGGCCGCCTTGCGGCGGCCTGTGTTGGCAGATATTGCTTTGTTTTCAGGAGGGAACCCTGAGCGGGTTAGAACACTTCAGCTGGTATACACCGGACCGACGCCCAAACCCCAGACGATCACGGTAAACGCCATGATAGCCACCAGCACCACCAGGCCCACGGCGAGCACCGAACTGGAAAACAGAAAACCCTCGTCCTGAGGAATATTCATGAAGGTGGGCAGGCCCACATACAGCAGGTAGACGGTGTAGCAGATGGCCGCCGTACCGACGATCATCCCCAGCCACATGTGCGGATAGAGCGCCGCCAGGCCGCCGATGAACAAAGGTGTCGCGGTGTAGGTGGCGAACGCGACGCAGCGCGCCAGGCTCGGGTTGGCGTCATAGGTGCGGGCCATCCAGTGCACGAAGGCGCCCATCACGGCCACACCGCCCAACATGGCGAGGTACGACATGATGGTCATCCACAGTGCGCTTTCCATGGTCAGCATCACCGGTGGCCGGTTGCCGATGACCCATCCCACCTGCGTGGTGCCGATAAACGCCGAAACAGCCGGAATGGCCGCCAGGATCAGCGTGTGGGTGAGGTACATGTGGCTGATGCTTTCCTCCTGATCGCCACGGATTTCTTTCCATTCTTGATCAGGGTGGGTAAAGAGCCCCACGACATGATGGATCATAGTCAGTCACTCCTTTGTTATTGCCATCGCCCCCCAACGGAGCGCCTACGGGCCAAACGGCCGAGTAAGTACAGGTCTGTAAGTGTGTGCGACCTTATGTCGCAGTATAGAAAGGAGTTCTCGCCAGGGGGACGGGGGGCTTAGAGCAAATCGCGCTGTAAAGGAGCAGGCTAATCGCGGCGTGATCTGTGCACTCCCCTATGGCCAAGAGATTTCCTGTGGCGAGGGAGCTTGCTCCCGCTGGGTTGCGAAGCAACCCTCTGGGCTCGGCTGTTGGCGTCTGCTTCGCAGCCGAGCGGGAGCAAGCTCCCTCGCCACAGGGGCGGTGCCATATCCGGGATTTTTTGCGTAAAATGCCGGCCTTTCGTCACACCTCACGGATTTCGCGTCATGGGCACTCTTACGGTCAACCAGAACAAACTGCAAAAGCGCCTGCGCCGCCAGGCCGGTGAGGCGGTCGCTGATTTCAATATGATTGAAGACGGCGACAAGGTCATGGTCTGCCTGTCCGGCGGCAAGGACAGCTACACCTTGCTCGATGTGCTGATGCATTTGCAGAAGGTTGCGCCGATCAAGTTCGATATTGTCGCGGTGAACATGGACCAGAAGCAGCCCGGTTTCCCCGAGCATGTGTTGCCGGCCTACCTTCAATCGCTGGGCGTGGAATATCACATCGTCGAGAAGGACACCTATTCGGTGGTCAAGGAACTGATCCCGGAAGGCAAGACCACCTGCTCGCTGTGCTCACGCCTGCGTCGCGGCACGCTCTACACCTTTGCCGACCAGATCGGCGCGACCAAGATGGCCCTGGGGCACCACCGCGACGATATCGTCGAGACCTTTTTCCTGAACATGTTCTACAACGGCTCGCTCAAAGCCATGCCGCCCAAGCTGCGCGCCGATGACGGGCGCAACGTGGTGATCCGCCCGCTGGCCTACTGCAGCGAGAAAGACATCCAGGCCTATTCGGACTTCAAGCAATTCCCGATCATCCCTTGCAACCTGTGCGGCTCCCAGGAAAACCTGCAACGCCAGGTGGTCAAGGAGATGCTGCAGGAGTGGGAGCGCAAGACCCCGGGCCGCACCGAAAGCATTTTCCGCGGCTTGCAGAACGTCGTTCCGTCGCAACTGGCGGACCGCAACCTGTTCGATTTCACCAACCTGCGCATCGACGAAAGTGCCACGCCGCGATTCGTCAACGTAGTGAACCTCTGAGGAGCTCAACGGCTCCTATTCACGGCGCTCGTGGCCAGGCCACTTAGAGCGCCGTTTTCATTTCCGACCCCAGGAGAGGGCATGCGCGATTACAAGTGGCTGCACGAGTATTGTCTGAACCGCTTCGGTTCGGCGGCTGAACTGGAAGCCCACCTGCCTGTTCCCAAGACCCCAGCCCAACTGCGCAAAATCAGCGATGACCGCTACCTCTCGACCATGGCGTTGCGAGTCTTCCGCGCCGGGCTCAAGCACAGCCTGGTGGACGCCAAATGGCCGGCCTTCGAAGAGGTTTTTTTCAAGTTCGACCCGGAAAAAGTCGTGCTGATGAGCGCCGAGCACCTGGAACGGCTGATGCAGGACGCACGGATCATCCGCCATTTGGGCAAGCTCAAAAGCGTGCCGCGCAACGCGCAGTTGATACTGGACGTGGCCCATGAAAAGGGCAGCTTCGGCACGCTGATCGCCGACTGGCCGGTGACCGATATCGTGGGCCTGTGGACCTACCTGAAAAAGCACGGCCATCAACTGGGCGGCCTGTCGGCGCCGCGTTTTTTGCGGATGATGGGCAAGGACACCTTCGTGCCCAGTTATGACGTGGTAGCCGCGCTCAATGCGCAGGACATCATCGACAAAGTCCCCACCAGCTTGCGGGATCTGGCGACGGTGCAACAGGCCTTCAACCAGTGGCATGAAGAGAGTGGTGGAAGGCCGATGAGCCAGCTTTCGATGATGCTGGCGTATACCGTCAATCATTGAGACCGCATCGCGAGCAGGCTCGCTCCCACAGGGATAGTGAACGCCACACATCTCATGTGGGAGCAAAGCTTGCTCGCGATAGCGGTGAGTCAACTTACATCAATGTTGAATCTGCCTCAGTCATCGCGAGCAAGCTTTGCTCCCACAGTGGTCTGGTGGTTTCTTGCGGATTCCCTACACCCAAAATCCCTTGTGGGAGCGAGCCTGCTCGCGATAGCCATCTATCAGGCGACAGAAGGCTCGCCTTCTCCAGCCAACCGCCGATTCAACTGAAACCGCCAGCGCACATACAGCAGGGCTGAGCAGAACACCGCCACGCTCGCGGCCATTTCCAGCACGCCGAACACCTGTCGGTTCGGGTCGTAGGCCGCCAGTGCGCCTTTGATGAAGTACAGGTTCACCACAAAGCACATCCACGAATGCCCGCGGGGGCTGCCGCTGATCATGCCTGGCGCCAGTATCAGCAGCGGCACCAGCTCGATCAGCAGAATCACCCAGGGACGCGCGCCGTGCAGGTCGGCGATCAGCAGGTAATACACACAGAGCAACCCCACCAGCCCGAAAAAGCACAGCAGGCTCAGGACCCGGGCGATGCGTACCCGCGGTTCCAGCCACTGAATGGGTGGCAGGATTTTCGGCTTCTTAGCCACGGCCGTTCTCCAGCAGTAGGGCGGTTTTTGCCAGGCGCAAACCCAGTGCCCGGCACAGCGCGACTTCATGTTCGTTCAAGCCGCTTTTACCGTCGGCCCCGGCGTGATGGCTCGGGCCGTAAGGCGTGCCTCCGCCCTCGGTTTCGATCAAGGCGGACTCGCTGTAGGGCAGGCCGGTGATCAGCATGCCGTGGTGCAACAGCGGCAGCATCATCGACAGCAAGGTGGTTTCCTGGCCGCCATGCAGGCTCGCGGTGGACGTGAATACACCGGCCGGTTTGCCCACCAGTGCGCCGGTCAGCCACAGGTTGCTGGTGCCATCGAGAAAGTATTTCAGCGGCGCGGCCATGTTGCCGAAACGGGTCGGACTGCCCAGGGCCAGGCCTGCGCAGTTTCTCAGGTCATCGAGGCTGGCGTACAGCGGGCCTTGTTCGGGAATATCCGGCGATACCGCTTCGCACTCGGCGGAAATTGCCGGCACTGTACGCAACCGGGCTTCCAGCCCGGCCTGCTCGATGCCGCGGGCGATCTGCCGGGCCATTTCGTTGGTCGAGCCACTGCGGCTGTAATACAACACCAGAATGTACGGTGTGCTCACGGCAGGATCTCCAGGATCTTCTCTGGCGGGCGACCGATCACGGCCTTGTCAGCGGTTTCCAGAATCGGTCGTTCCATGAGTTTGGGGTGGGCGACGATGGCGGCGATCAATTGGGACTGGCTCAGGTTTTCATCAGCCAGGTTCAGGGTCTTGTATTCGTCCTCGCCGGTGCGCAGCAGTTGCCGGGCGCTGATGCCGAGCTTGGACAACAGGCGTTCCAACTGCGCTGCGTCGAGCGGGATTTCCAGGTAGCGGACCACGGTGGGCGTCAGGCCACGGGCTTCCAACAGTTCCAGCGCACCGCGGGATTTGGAGCAGCGCGGGTTGTGATAAAGCGTCAGATCGGTCATGAGCGGGTCGCATCTTGCGTAAGGTGGCGGCTATTCTACTGTGTCGCGAGGTACCCGGCACCTGAGACAGGCTCGTTCGAATACGGTGGGCCGCGCCGACGTTCACATTCAATACAAGGATTGGCACATGGCAAGGCGATTGACGACGGCACTGGCATTCATGGGGATTTTGTTGCTCGCCGGCTGCGGGAATGACTACGGAGTTGACCAGAACGGCCAGGCTATCGCCTCCAAACGGCTGGACAATCAGTGGGTGGTGCTCAACTACTGGGCCGAGTGGTGCGCACCGTGCCGCACCGAAATCCCCGAGTTCAACGCCCTGGCCGAACAGCTCAAGGGCCGTAACGTGGGGGTGTTCGGGGTCAACTTCGATCAGGTGCAAGGTGAGGAGCTCAAGAGCGCCAGCGAGAAGATGGGCATCCGCTTCACCGTGCTGGCCCGGGACCCGGCCGACTTTTTTGATATCCCGCGCAGCGAAGGGTTACCGGTGACTTACATCATCGACAACCAGGGTAAGGTGCGCGAGCAGATGCTGGGGGAACAGACGGCGGCGGGGGTGATGGCCAAGCTTGAGGCGTTGCAGGCGTTCAAATAACACCTGTTTTGACAGGTGAGATCCCTTGTGGCGAGGGGATTTATCCCCGCTGGGGTGCGAAGCAGCCCCAAGATCTATATGCCACCGTGGTGTGTCAGACGGAACGCAGAGGGGCTGCTGCGCAGCCCAGCGGGGATAAATCCCCTCGCCACAAGGTGCTTTATCAAGCTTGGAATAGTATCAACCTTCCTCCAACCACCACCGCAACGGCTTGCCCTGAGCTGGCCAGAAGCGCATCTGTTCGATGGGGGACACGTCCCAGCGTTCGACCTTTTCCAGCGCCCGCAAAAAGCGTGCTTCCTGCTCCATCAGCGCCGGGGCGCAGAGTTTGCGGGTGCTGCCGATCTTGCCGAAGCTCAAACGGTGGCCTTCCAGGGTGTAGGGCGCGAACCAGTGGTTACAGCCGCCGTTGCCGTAGGCCCGACCGTCGTCCCCCAGGGTAATGGTCAGGTTGCTGTAGTCCATCAAGGGCCGTTCGCCAATCCATTCCAGAATGTAGCTGCGGTTTTGCTGCAGTTGCACCGGCTCGGCAGCGCAACCCATCAGGCCGGCGCCGATCAGCGCGGTCAGGGCCAAGCGTTTCATCAGGCGGCTTCCTGGCATGTCGGGCACAGGTGTTTTTCACCGACGGTGGTCCAGCCCAGCTCGGCAATGCGCGCGGTGGCGGCCGGCTTCTGCGCCTTGACGCCGAGCTTGGCGTCGACGGCAAATTCAAAGCTCAGTTGCTTGGCGCAGCGGTCGCAGTTGACCTGCCAGGTGTGGATCGCCAACTCCCCGAACACCGGGCCGGTGGTCATGGCAGTCCATTGGCCCATGGGCTTGAGCAAGTGCCGAACGGTGTCCACGGTCAGGCGCATGGACAAGTCCTTGCTGCCTTTGAGGGTGACGAGCAGCACATCGTTGGCCTGAATCGAACCGCCGTTGCCGGTGACCTGATAACGGCCCGGCGCCAGGGCGCGGACCTCGGTCAGGGTGTGTTGCGGGTTCATCAGGGTGTAGCGGAAATCGTGTTCGGCCATGGGTCCTCCAGATAGGCGCGATATGCTAGCATGGGGCATGGCATGGAATGATCCGGATGCTGGTCAGGTGACGAAATCCACTGTGGGAGCGAGCCTGCTCGCGATAGCGGTGTGTCAGTTGACATAAATGTAAGACGATCCACCGCTATCGCGAGCAGGCTCGCTCCCACAGGGGGGTATGGGCCGAGTTCTCAGCTGTCCACCAGGTTCTGTGGGGTGCCGGCGGCCCAGGCGCCGATGTTGTCCAGGGTCGTCGCGGCGATGGCGGCCAACGCTTCATGGGTCAGGAAGGCCTGATGCGCGGTGACCACCACGTTGGGGAAGGTCAGCAGCCGAGCCAGCACATCATCCTGCAAGGGCAGGTCGGAGCGGTCCTCGAAGAACAGTTGTGCTTCTTCCTCATAGACATCCAGCCCCAAATAGCCCAACTGACCGCTTTTCAATGCCTCGATCAAGGCGGGTGTGTCCACCAGACCGCCGCGTCCGGTGTTGATCAGCATCGCGCCGCGTTGCATGGCAGCCAATGAATCGGCGTTGATCAAGTGTCGGCTCTGCTCGTTGAGCGGGCAATGCAGGCTGATGATCTGCGCTTGTGCCAGCAGGTCGGCCAGGGGCAAATAGCGCGCCCCCAAGGCTTCGACCTGCGGGTTGGGATACGGGTCATAGGCCAGCAACTGGCAGCCGAAGCCGGCCATGATCCGCGCGAACGTCGCACCGATCTGCCCGGTGCCGATCACGCCGACTGTCTTGCCCACCAGATCGAAACCGGTCAGCCCATGGAGGCTGAAATTGCCGTCCCGGGTGCGGTTGTAGGCGCGGTGCAGGCAGCGATTGAGGGCCATGATCAGCGCCACGGCGTGTTCGGCCACGGCATGTGGCGAATACGCCGGCACCCGGACGATGCTCAACCCCAGCCGTTTGGCAGCGGCCAGGTCCACATGGTTATAGCCGGCCGAGCGCAGGGCGATCAGCTGCGTGCCACCCTGTGCCAGCCGTTCCAGCACCGGGGCGCTCAGGTCGTCGTTGATGAAGGCGCACACCACTTCATGTCGTTCGGCCAGGGCCACGGTGTCGAGGTTCAGGCGTGCTGGCTGAAACTGCAGTTCAAGGTCAGCGGGTGCCGGGGCTTTACTGAAACTGTCGCGGTCGTAGGTTTGGCTGCTGAAAAGAATCACGCGCATGGCGGCCTCCTGGCATAAAAATAAACCCGTACGGTCGGGGTAGGAGCCTGGATTTTCCTTGATCCTGGGTTTTAGGCTGTTGCCCTGGATCAGGCGCTGATGCGTGCCTCGTTGGCCAGGCGGTCGATGGCACGCTCCAGTTCCTGTAGAGCGGCCTCGGCCTTGGGGTCCTGTTGTTTGAGCAGGGTCTCGCTGCGCTGGCAGGCGGCGCGCAATTGCGGCACGCCACAGTAACGAGTGGCGCCATGCAGGCGGTGGACCCGTTCGATCAGGGCGTTGTGATCATTGGCCTCGTTGGCCTGGCGAATCGCTTCGCGGTCGGCTTCCAGCGAAGCCAGCAGCATTGCCAGCATGTCCGCCGCCAGATCGGCCTTGCCGGCGGCCAGGCGCAGGCCTTCTTCGTGATCGAGCACCAACAGGTCGCTGCCGCCCTGAGCGTCGGTGCTCCGGTCCGGCGCCTGGTTGCGTAGGGCCAGGCCGGTCCACTTAAGCACCACCTGGGCCAGTTGCCGTTCGCTGATGGGCTTGGTCAGGTAGTCATCCATGCCGCTTTGCAGCAGGGCGCGTTTTTCGTTGGCCATGGCGTGGGCGGTGAGGGCGACGATCGGCAGCGGCGTACAATGACGCTCGCTTTCCCATTGGCGAATCGCCTCGGTGCTCTGGCGGCCGTCCATACCAGGCATCTGAACGTCCATCAGCACCAGGTCGAAGGTTTCCTTTTGCACCGCCTTGACCGCCGCATAACCGCTTTCCACCGCCAGCACCTTGGCGCCCATGTCTTCGAGCAACGTTTGCACCAGCAGCAGGTTGGCCGGGTTGTCGTCCACGCAAAGCACTTTGGGCGCGCGGCTGCCCACCGGCTCGTTGGGCTCGTTGCGAGGTGGGCGCGGGTTGACCAGGTCGGAAAGCGAGCGGCGCAGCTTGCGGGTGCAGGCCGGCTTGGCCTGCAATTGGCTGTGGGGGTTGGGCACGGAGAGGTGGTAAAGCGTCTGTTCAGTGGTGGGACACAGCACGAGTACCTTGCAGCCCAGATGCTCAAGATCCCAGATGTGCTGGCTGAGGCGTTCCGGCGGCATGTCGTTGCTGGTGATGCCCAGCACGGCCAGGTCGATCGCCTGGTCGGTCTGGTGGGCGACGGTCACACCGTTGGTCAGGTTTTCCAGGGTGTTGAACGGTGTCACTACCAGACCGCAGTCCTCGAGCTGGTGTTGCAGGGCCTGACGGGCCAGTTCATGGTTTTCCAGCACTGCTACGCGCCGACCCAGTAGCGGCGGGCCAGGCAAATCCTCGGCGTCGTCACGGGTCTTGGGCAGGCGCAGGCTGATCCAGAACTCCGAGCCTTCGCCCGGCGTGCTGTCCACGCCGATTTCGCCACCCATCTGCTCCACCAGGCGCTTGGAAATCACCAGGCCCAAACCGGTGCCACCCGGTTGCCGGGACAAGGAGTTGTCGGCCTGGCTGAACGCCTGGAACAGGGCCCGCACGTCCTGGTTCGACAGGCCGATACCGGTGTCTTGAATGCTGATGCGCAGTTGCACGCTGTCTTCGTGTTCGTCTTCCATCATGGCACGGGCGATGATGGTGCCTTCGCGGGTGAACTTGATCGCATTGCTCACCAGGTTGGTCAGGATCTGCTTGAGGCGCAGCGGATCGCCCACCAGCGACAGGGGCGTGTCCCTGTAGACCAGGCTCACCAGCTCCAGTTGCTTGGCGTGGGCGGCGGGGGCGAGGATAGTCAAAGTGTCTTGCAACAAGTCCCGCAGGTTGAACGGAATGTTGTCGAGCACCAGTTTGCCGGCCTCGATCTTGGAGAAGTCGAGGATCTCGTTGATGATGCCCAGCAGGCTGTCGGCGGATTTTTCAATGGTGCCCAGGTAATCGAGCTGACGCGGGGTCAATTCGCTTTTCTGCAGCAGATGAGTGAAACCGAGGATGCCGTTGAGCGGCGTACGGATTTCGTGGCTCATGTTCGCCAGGAATTCGGATTTGATCCGGCTCGCTTCCAGGGCTTCCTTGCGGGCCAGGTCCAGTTCGATGTTCTGGATCTCGATGGTTTCCAGATTCTGGCGCACGTCTTCAGTGGCCTGGTCGATGCTGTGCTGCAACTCTTCCTGGGCGTTCTGCAAGGTGCTGGCCATGCGATTGATGCCTGACGCCAGCTCATCCAGTTCCTGGCTGCCCAGTGGTGGCAGACGGGTTTCCAGGTGACCATCCTTGAGTTGCGCCACGGCTTGCTTGATCTGGCTCAGGGGGCGGTTGATCGTGCGACCCATGCGCAACGCCAGCAGTGCGGTCAGGCACAGGCCGGCGCTGATCAACAGCAGGCTGGCGAACAGGCTGCGATAACCGCGCAGTAACATGCCACTGTGGGACAACTCCAGTTCGACCCAACCCAGCAGCCGATCGGCTTCTTCGGGAATCAGCTCGCCGGCCAGGTTGCGGTGCTTGCCGAATACTGGCAGCAGGTAACGCGTGGCATCGTTGCCGGTGCGTTGCAGTAATTGGGCACTGTTGCCCTCCGGGGCGCGGTTGAGCATGGTCGGGCCGGCGTGGGCCAGCGATGTGCGATCGGGGGCCAGGAAGGTCACGGCGCGCACGTCCGCTTGCTCGAGGGATTGGGTGGCGATCCGCTCCAGCAGATCGGTGTCCTGGTGGCTCATGGCTGGGGCGACCAGCGGTGCCAGCTGTTCGGCGATCATTTCGCCTCGTTGCAACAACTGGGCGTGCAGGTCCGATTGCTGCATCCAGGTGAAGTAGCCGCCCAGGACCAGCGCCATCAGGCTGGTCGGCAAAAGGGTCAGCAACAGCACGCGGCCTTTGATTCCCAGTTTCTTGAGCACACTTTTCTCCTGCATCCAGCGGTCTGTTTGAGCTTTGCGCGCATCCGGCACGCAATACCTGCGCAGTGTAGCGACTTGCGGGCGGGCAATCTTCGTAAAATTCATGTCGCCGTGCATCGGTCTCGTGGGTTGTCGTGCCTCGGCGATACCGTCAATTCAATCAATTCTCCCTAAATCTGCATGATTGCTGAGCTGCAGCTTGCAGCCCCATTTCGTTGCTTATTCCCATAAGCCATAACCACCACACTTTGCGTGATATGGCCGCGCCGGGTTTGCCGGTATGATAGGCGCCCCCGCAGTCCGGATTGCGAATACGCCATGACCGTGCAGTACCCCACTATCGCCGATTGCGTCGGCAACACTCCGCTGGTTCGTTTGCAGCGCCTGCCCGGCGTGACCAGCAACACGCTTTTGCTCAAGCTCGAAGGGAATAACCCGGCGGGTTCGGTCAAGGACCGGCCGGCGCTGTCGATGCTCACCCGTGGCGAATTGCGCGGGCAGATTCGGCCCGGCGATACGCTGATCGAGGCGACTTCCGGGAACACCGGTATTGCCCTGGCCATGGCGGCGGCGATCAAGGGCTACAAGATGATCCTGATCATGCCCGACAACTCCAGTGCCGAGCGCAAGGCCGCGATGACCGCCTATGGCGCCGAATTGATCCTGGTGAGCAAAGACGAAGGCATGGAAGGCGCCCGGGACCTGGCCGAGCGCATGCAAGCCGAGGGTCGCGGCAAGGTGCTCGACCAGTTCGCCAATGGCGACAATCCCGAAGCCCACTACACCACCACCGGCCCCGAGATCTGGCGCCAGACCGATGGCACCATCACCCATTTCGTCAGCTCGATGGGCACCACCGGCACCATCATGGGCACCTCGCGCTATTTGAAAGAACAGAACCCGAACGTGCAGATCATCGGCCTGCAACCGATGGAAGGCGCGGCCATCCCCGGTATCCGTCGCTGGCCCGAGGAATATCTGCCGAAGATCTACCAGGCCGACCGCGTGGACCGCATTATCGACATGGCCCAGAGCGAGGCGGAGGACATCACCCGTCGTCTGGCCCGTGAAGAAGGCATCTTTTGCGGCGTGTCTTCAGGCGGTGCCGTGGCGGGCATGCTGCGCTTGTCCCAGGAAGTCGAAAACGCGGTCATTGTCGCGATCATTTGCGACCGAGGCGACCGCTACCTGTCGACCGGCATTTTCGACGCGCCCAACTGATGGCCAAGCAAGAAAGAGGTCTGCGCTTCCAGCCCAGCGGCGGAAGCCGGGCCCCGCAGGTGCCTGCCGGAAAGAAGCAGCGCTTGACCATCGAACGCTTGGCCAACGATGGGCGCGGCATTGCCTTTGTGGACGGGCGCACCTGGTTCGTGATCGGCGCCCTGGCCGGCGAAGAGGTCGAGGCGCGGGTGCTGGGGGCCCATGGCAAAGTGGTCGAGGCCCGCATAGAGCGAGTGTTTCTGTCCAGTGAAATGCGCCGTGCGGCGCCGTGCGTCCATGCCGGTCGCTGCGGCGGTTGCAGCGTCCAGCATTTGCCCCACAACGAACAGCTCGCCCTGAAACAGCGCATGCTCGCCGAGCAGTTGTCGCGGGTCGCCGACGTGCAGCCGGATGAATGGGCTGCGCCATTGAGCGGGCCGGAACTGGGTTACCGGCGTCGCGCCCGCGTGGCGGTGCGCTGGGACCAAAAGGCGAAAAAGCTCGACGTCGGATTCCGTGCCGTGGGCAGCCAGGACATCGTTGCCATCGGCGATTGCCCGGTGCTGGTACAGCCCTTGCAACCGATCATGAGCGGCTTGCCGCAGATGCTCCGTCGTTTGAGTAAACCCCAGGCGCTGGGCCATGTGGAATTGTTCGCCGGCTCGTCCCTGGCGGTGTTGCTGCGGCACATCTCGCCACTGTCGGCACCGGACCTGACGATTCTCAAGGATTTCTGCGCCGCCCACCAAGCCCAGTTGTGGCTGCAGGGTGAGGGCGAGCCGCAACCGGTCGAACCGGGACAGACGCTGGGTTATCGCCTTGACGCCTGGGACCTGGAGCTGGCTTACCGACCGGGTGATTTCATCCAGGTCAACGCCGGGGTCAACGCGGCGATGGTGGCCCAGGCACTGGATTGGCTGGCGCCCAAACCCGAGGAGCGGGTGCTGGACTTGTTCTGTGGTCTGGGCAACTTTGCCTTGCCCCTGGCCAAGGTTGTGCGCCAAGTGGTGGCGGTGGAAGGTGTACAGGCCATGGTTGACCGCGCGGCAGCCAATGCCGTCAGCAACAATTTGAATAACACTGCCTTTTTTCAGGCCGATTTATCCCAGCCGTTGTCGGGTGCCGAGTGGGTCGGCGAAGGCTTTTCTGCGGTACTCTTGGACCCACCCCGCGACGGTGCTTTCGAGGTGGTGCGCAAACTGGCATCCCTGGGCGCCAGGCGGTTGGTATATGTATCGTGCAACCCGGCAACTTTGGCCCGGGACACGGTCGAATTGATCAAGCAGGGCTACCGGTTAAAACGTGCCGGGATTCTCGATATGTTTCCTCAGACGGCACATGTCGAGGCCATGGCGTTATTTGAAGCGAGCCAGGATGGCTTGTCCGACTGACCCGTTCGTGCCAACCACCACAGCCCTGGGCGGGGGCACGGGCAACGAAGGTCAGCGTTATTGACGCATTGAATCTGCGTCATAGGGAAGGTATGTAAAGATGGTACAGGTGAGAGCACACCAGCCGATCAACACCGACGGCAGTATCAATCTCGAGGCTTGGCTCGATCACGCGGTCAGTATCGACACGGCACTGGATCGCGAAGCCTTGAAAGAAGCCTGTGAGTTCGCGCGTGAAGCGGAACAGCAGCACAACGCGGCGAAGAACCTCTGGTCCGAAGGCACCTCGAGTTTTCAGACGGGCCTTGAGATCGCCGAAATCCTTGCCGACCTCAAGCTCGACCAGGATTCCCTGGTAGCTGCGGTGCTTTACCGTGGTGTGCGCGAAGGGCAGATCCAATTGCCGGTGGTCAGCCAGCGCTTCGGCACGGTGGTCGCCAAGCTGATTGACGGTGTGCTGCGCATGGCGGCGATCAGTGCCAGTCTCAGTCCGCGCCAGTCCATGGTCCTGGGCACCCAAGGCCAGGTGGAGAACCTGCGCAAGATGCTGGTGGCCATGGTCGACGACGTGCGCGTCGCACTGATCAAACTGGCCGAACGAACCTGCGCGATCCGCGCGGTGAAGTCCGCCGACGACGAAAAGCGCAACCGCGTCGCCCGGGAAGTGTTCGATATCTACGCGCCACTGGCCCATCGCCTTGGCATCGGCCATATCAAGTGGGAGCTGGAGGACCTGTCCTTCCGCTACCTGGAGCCCGACCAGTACAAGCAGATCGCCAAGTTGCTGCATGAGCGGCGCCTGGATCGCGAGCGTTTCATCACGGATGTGATGACCCAGTTGCGGGAAGAATTGCAGGCCACCGGCGTGGAGGCCGACATCAGCGGCCGGGCCAAGCACATCTATTCGATCTGGCGCAAAATGCAGCGCAAAGGCCTGGAGTTCAGCCAGATCTACGACGTCCGCGCTGTTCGCGTACTGGTCCCGGAAATGCGCGACTGCTACACCGCGCTGGGTATCGTGCACACCTTGTGGCGGCACATTCCCAAGGAGTTCGACGACTACATCGCCAACCCGAAGGAAAACGGCTATCGCTCGCTGCACACGGCGGTGATCGGCCCGGAGGGCAAGGTGCTGGAAGTGCAGATTCGCACCCACGCCATGCACGAGGAAGCCGAGCTTGGGGTTTGCGCCCATTGGAAATACAAGGGCACCGACGTCAAGTCGGGCTCCAACCACTACGAAGAGAAAATCTCCTGGCTGCGTCAGGTGCTCGAGTGGCATGAAGAACTCGGTGACATTGGCGGTCTGGCCGAACAACTGCGGGTCGATATCGAACCGGATCGGGTCTATATCTTCACCCCTGACGGCCACGCCATCGACCTGCCCAAGGGTGCCACGCCGCTGGACTTTGCCTATCGGGTCCACACCGAGATCGGCCACAACTGCCGTGGCGCCAAGATCAACGGGCGGATCGTGCCGCTCAACTACAGCCTGCAAACCGGTGAGCAGGTCGAGATCATCACCAGTAAACACGGCACACCGAGCCGCGACTGGCTGAACCCGAACCTGGGCTACATCACCACATCGCGAGCACGGGCGAAAATCGTTCACTGGTTCAAGTTGCAGGCTCGCGACCAGAACGTCGCCGCCGGCAAGACCCTGCTCGAGCGCGAACTCAGTCGCCTGGGTCTGCCGCAGGTGGATTTCGACAAGCTGGCCGAAAAGGCCAACATGAAAACCGCCGAAGACATGTTCGCCGCTCTCGGTGCCGGCGACTTGCGCCTGGCGCAACTGGTCAACCTGGCTCAGCAACTGGTGGAGCCGGAGCGCGGCAACGAGCAGTTGGAACTGATCCCGCGCAAGGCCACCGGCTACAAGCCCGGCAAGCGCGGCGACATCCAGATCCAAGGCGTGGGCAACCTGATGACCCAGATGGCCGGCTGCTGCCAGCCGTTGCCTGGGGATGCGATCGTCGGCTACATCACCCAAGGCCGTGGGGTGAGCATTCACCGCCAGGACTGTGCTTCGGTGCTGCAACTGGCCGGCCGTGAGCCAGAGCGGATCATCCAGGTCAGTTGGGGCCCGGTGCCGGTGCTCACCTACCCGGTGGACATCATCATTCGCGCCTACGACCGTTCCGGCCTGCTGCGTGACGTGTCCCAGGTGTTGCTGAACGAGCGGATCAACGTGTTGGCGGTCAACACCCGTTCGAACAAGGAAGACAACACGGCGCTGATGTCCCTGACCATCGAGATTCCGGGGCTGGATGCGCTGGGGCGGTTGCTGGGGCGGATTTCCCAACTGCCGAACATCATCGAGACCCGGCGTAATCGGACGCCGGGGTGATCCCATAACTAATTGTGGGAGCGGGCTTGCTCGCGAAGACGATGTGTCAGTCGAAATCAATGTTGTCTGATATACCGCTTTCGCGAGCAAGCCCGCTCCCACAGGGTTTTGTGTGATGAGACGATTTAATGCATAGCCTTGAAGACCTGCTCCATCTGATGAACCGTCTGCGCGACCCGCAGTACGGCTGCCCGTGGGACATCAAGCAAACCTACGAAACCATCGTTCCCCATACCCTGGAAGAAGCCTATGAAGTGGCCGATGCCATCGAGCGCGGCGACTTCGATCACTTGCAGGGTGAACTGGGTGACCTGTTGTTTCAGGTGGTGTATTACAGCCAGCTGGCGCGGGAGGAAAACCGCTTCGAATTCGCCGGAGTGGTCGACAGCATCACCCGCAAGCTGATTCGTCGACACCCTCATGTGTTCCCTACCGGTGATCTGTATGCGCCGATGGACTTGCCGCGATTGAGCGAAGAGCAGGTCAAGCAACGCTGGGAAGAGATCAAGGCCGAGGAACGGGCCGAGAAGGCCGCCGCGCCCGAGCAGTTATCGCTGCTCGACGATGTACCGGTGGCGCTGCCGGCGCTGTCCCGTGCGGCGAAGCTGCAAAAGCGTGCGGGGCAGGTCGGTTTCGACTGGCCGGGCCCGTTGCCGGTGCTCGACAAGGTCCGGGAGGAGTTGGACGAAGTCCTCGAAGCGATGGCTGACAACGATTCGGTGGCCATCAGCGATGAGATCGGCGACCTGCTGTTCAGCGTAGTGAACCTGGCCCGGCACCTGAAAATCGACCCGGAAACGGCCCTGCGTGACGCCAATGGGAAATTCGAGCGACGTTTCCGATTTATCGAACAGGCATTGCGCGACACCCACCGTCCCATGGAAGATTGCACCCTCGAAGAGTTGGACGCCTTATGGGGCGAAGCCAAACGTCAGGAAAAGAATTTGCCCAGCTGTGGCTGAGGCTGTTGCCTAAGTGAGTAAGCACCATGAGCCTTTCCCTTCGCGACCAGTTGCTCAAAGCAGGGCTGGTCAACCAAAAGCAGGCCAAGCAGGTCGGCAAAGAGAAACAGAAACAGCAGCGCCTGGCCCATAAGGGGCAGATCGAACTGGATGACTCCCAGCAGCGTGCCGCCCAGGAGGCGATGGCCGAGAAGGTCAAGCGCGATCAGGAACTCAACCGTCAGCAGCAGGAAAAAGCCGAGCAGAAAGCCCGAGCCGCGCAGATCAAGCAACTGATCGAAGTCTCGCGTTTGCCGAAGCTGACCACTGAGGACTATTACAACTTTGTTGACGACAAGAAGGTCAAGCGCATCTCGGTCAACACGCTGATGCGCAACAAGTTGAGCAGCGGCTCGCTGGCGATCGTCCATCATGCCGGCGGCTACGAAGTGATCCCGCGCGAAGCGGCCCTGAAAATCCAGGAGCGCGATCCCAAGCGCATCGTGCAGCTCAATACCCAGACCGAAGAAGTGGACGCGGATGATCCGTATGCGGCGTATCAGATCCCTGATGATTTGATGTGGTAAGCCCGGTGCAATGCCAGTGAGCTAAACACAAACCTGTGGGAGCCGAGCTTGTGTGGGAGCCGAGCTTGCTCGCGATGGCGGCGTGTCAGTCAGTACATCACCTGGCTGATATACCGCCATCGCGAGCAAGCTCGGCTCCCACAGGGGCTGTGGTGTTCTTACGATCCCGCCGCCTCACCCGAGCGCTGCCTTTCCTGGCATTCCAGCTCGGCCTTATAGCTATTGGCATCCGTCTCGGAGTGGAACATCCCCACCAACAGGTCCTGTTGATGCACATCCCAGATGCGGATACCGGCGGCAATACCTTCATGGGACATGTGAGCGTCATCGCGTTCAGTTACTTTCACAGTCATCTTGCAAGCTCCAATCTCTGTTATCTGCAGCAAGGCGTGTGCAGGACTTTGTTATAGATTTGGGTAGCCGGCTAAGTAAATGCCTGGGTGTGTTAAGAAAATTTCATGAAAAGCGCAATGATTCTGCAGACCAAGGGCTGTGCGGCGCTTGGTCGCAGGGGTGGGTTTGATGAAGAAGGTTTCATGCTGCAGGAATGAACGCAGCCCCCCTGTGGGAGCGGGGTGTTCATGGAATCCGGGCATAAAAAAGCCCCGCATTTGCGGGGCTTCTTTTTATCGGCGTCGGTCAGCTGCCTTTCACAGCCTTGCCGTTAACCGTACCGTCCTGGAGCATGATGTTGTACTCCTTGCCGTCGGTCTCGACCTGTTGCAGGCGTACCAGCAGGTAATCCCAATCCTTGGCGAACCAGAGCACCGTGATGCGTTTGCTTTTTGTCGGGTCGCGCACGCGCTCGACCTTGATCGCATCGATTTGGCCGGCCTTGGTGTCGACCTTCTCTGGGCCCAGTACGCGGAAGTCGTAGGTGTCGATCTCGCCATCATCGACAACCTGATAGCTCATGCTTTTCTTGCCGGCCGCGACGTCGTGCTGCAGGGCCAACTGATACGTGGATTTATCGACCATGCCACGGTTGAGTGGCAGTTTGACCGGATCGCCGCGATCGGTGCCGGTGACCATCTTGGTGTTCCAGTCGAAATCCAGGTCGGCTTTCTTGGCCTTGCCCAAGCCGCCACGTTCAAAGTGGTAGGACTGTGGCAGCAGCGTGTCCTTGTCCAGGGTCAGGGTGCTTTCTTCCGTCAGGCTGGCGATCATCATCGAAGCCTTGAAGCTCAGCTTCCAGGTGCCGTTGGCCTCTTTGGTCAGGCTGCGCTCGGCGGTGCCGCTCATGGGCAGCTGTTTCCAGTCGGCGGTGTAGCTGGCGGAGAACGGTTGAAGGTCTGCGGCCTGTGCCAGGGGCAGGGCAAGCAGAGCGCAAGCGAAGAGCAGGGCGCGACGCATAAAATCTCCTAGTATCGAATCAAATGGCCGCTGGCGGCGAGCAACTGGCCGTCCAGTGAGGCACCGCGATCGTCGAGGGTCAGCCGGCCTTCGGCAAACCAACGCACGGCCATCGGGTAGATCTGGTGTTCCCGGGCGTGAACCCGTTGGGCCAGGCTTTGCGGCGTATCGTGCAACTCTACCGGTATTACTGCCTGTACGACCAGTGGTCCGCCATCGAGTTCCTCGGTGACGAAGTGCACCGAGCAGCCATGCTCCGTGTCTCCGGCCTCCAGCGCGCGCTGGTGAGTGTGTAACCCTTTGTATTTGGGCAGCAGCGATGGATGGATATTGAACAGGCGGCCCTGGTAGTGACGCACGAAGCCGGCGCTGAGGATGCGCATGAAGCCGGCCAGAACCACCAGTTGCGGATTGAACGTGTCGATCTGTTCGATCAGCGCGGCATCGAAGGCTTCGCGGCCATCGAACGCTTTGTGATCCAGGACGCGGGTGTCGATCCCCGCGTCCCTGGCGCGTTGCAGGCCGTAGGCATCGGCGCGGTTGGAAATCACCGCGCGGATGCGGACCGGGCTATCGCCGGTCCGCGTGCTGTCGATCAGGGCCTGCAAGTTGCTGCCGGTGCCGGACAACAGCACCACGACATCACAGGTTGCAGGCTTCTGTTCTTGCATCAGTGAGCCTTAAGGTTTTTCAGCTCGACCTGGGCAGCGCCTTCGGCGGCGGTACTGATCTGGCCGATGACCCAAGGTTGCTCGCCGGCTTCACGCAGTACATTCAGGGCCGTTTCAACGTGCTCCTGGGCTACGCAGATCACCATGCCCACGCCGCAGTTCAGCACGCGGTGCATTTCGGTTTCATCGACGTTGCCTTTCTCTTGCAGCCAGTCGAACACGGCCGGACGGGTCCAGCTCGCCACGTCGACCACCGCCTGGGCGCCTTTTGGCAGTACGCGCGGAATGTTGTCCAGCAGGCCGCCACCGGTGATGTGGGCCATGGCCTTGACGGCGCCAGTGTCCTTGATCAGCTTGAGCAGCGGCTTGACGTAGATGCGGGTTGGGGCCATCAGCAGGTCGGCCAGTGGCTTGCCATCGAGTTGGGTGTTTTCGATGTCGGCGCCCGAGACTTCGATGATCTTGCGGATCAACGAATAACCGTTGGAGTGCGGGCCGGACGATGGCAGGGCGAGCAGGGCATCGCCAGCGGCGACTTTCGAACCGTCGATGATTTCGGATTTTTCCACGACGCCAACGCAGAAGCCGGCCAGGTCGTAGTCTTCGCCTTCGTACATGCCTGGCATTTCAGCGGTTTCGCCGCCGACCAGGGAGCAGCCGGACAGCTCGCAGCCAGCACCGATGCCGGTGACAACCTGAGCAGCGGTGTCGACGTTGAGTTTGCCGGTGGCGTAGTAGTCGAGGAAGAACAGCGGCTCGGCGCCGCAAACCACCAGGTCGTTCACGCACATGGCCACCAGGTCGATGCCGATGCTGTCGTGCTTGTTCAGGTTCAGGGCCAGACGCAGCTTGGTGCCGACGCCGTCAGTGCCCGAAACCAGCACCGGTTGTTTGTAGCCGGCCGGGATCTCGCAGAGGGCGCCGAAACCGCCCAGGCCGCCCATGACTTCCGGGCGCGCAGTGCGCTTGGCGACGCTCTTGATGCGTTCGACCAATGCTTCACCGGCGTCGATGTCTACACCGGCGTCCTTGTAGCTCAGGGAGGGTTGCTTGCTCATGATCCAGGCCTTTAGGGGGGATTTCTGGGTAACGACCGACCGCCGGGGCCATTGAATAACCGTTGTACGAATTATTCCGGGTGCCCAGCCATTGCCGGTCTGCGAAGGCGCGCGATTTTATCAGGCTTGAGGGGCAGCGGCCATCCTCGCGCCGACGGGCAGGGACATATCCTTGGAAAAAAACCGATATTTCTCCTATTGGTGCTGCGCCATGCGTCTGTATAAGGTGTAGCGGTAACCGGCTATGGTGATGACAGTGCGAAACTTCCAGCGGGCGTGTGAATGTTTTGCCAGGTGCTGTGGTCACAGCCATGCTCATTTTCTTCACACGGCCTGTTCCAGCCGTTATGTCCGGGAATCTTCCATGCGTTTTTTCAAACTCTTGTCTGTGGGTTGCCTGTCGTTGATCAGCGTGGCGAGCCATGCCGAAAACCTCAATAACCTCTATCAGGTGCTCGAGCCGGTCAGCAGCCAGGCCCCGCAAGAGCGTGACCAGGCGACTCTGCGCGCCCTCGACACGCTGGTGCTGCGCCTGACCGGCGATGCCAAGGCCGCCCAGAATCCCGGTCTGGCGGCGATCCGCAAGGACCCTCAGCAGATCATTCTTCAATATGGTTACGATGCCGGGCCGCCGGAAAGCCTCAAGGTGGATTTCGATCCAGCGAGCACTGACCGGGCCTTGCGCTCGGCGGGCTTGTCGCTGTGGGGCGCGAATCGGCCTGCGATTCTGGGCTGGTGGCTGAACGACTCGGCTGAAGGTTCCAATCTGGTGGGCGATGGCCAGGGCAGTGCCGAGCCACTGCGCCGCGCCGCCCAGCACCGTGGCCTGCCGCTGCACCTGCCCCTGGCGGATTTGAGCGAGCAGATCGTTGCTACCGCGCCAAACCTGGAAGGCAGTGACCCGGCCCCGCTGCGCGAAGCATCGCAGCGTTATGGCGCAGACGCCTTGTTGGCGGTCCATGCCAAGGAAGAGGGCGGCCAATGGCAGGCGACCTGGCGCTTGTGGCAGGGTGACCAGCGCGAGCAGGGCAATGCCCAGGGCGCCGACCCTGCCGCCCTGGCTGATGCGGTGATGCTGGCGGTGAGCCAACGCCTGGCGCCGCGTTTCGTTACCAAGCCGGGCGTGGCCACCGAGCAACTGCTGGAAGTGCAGGGCATGAACCTGGAACGTTATGCGGCGCTTGGGCGTTTGCTCGAGCCGTTCGGTGGGCAGTTACAGCGGGTTGAAGGGGACCGGATCATTTATCGGGTCAACGGCAGCGCCGAACAGTTAAAAGCGCAATTGGCCCTGGCGAAACTGCAGGAAATTCCTGCCGGCGAAGCCGTCGCGCCAGTGCCTGTGGCCCAGCCAGCCGCTGATGGCTCAATTCCGGCCGCCGCGCCATCGCCTGAGCCGACGGCCAACCTGCGGTTTCGCTGGTAGTTTTTCTTTCTTATATAGCTAGGAGTGGTTCATGGGCGATACGCGGCGTTGGTTCTGGTTGGGTGGGGTCGCCCTGCTGTTTGTGTTCATCTATTTGCTGCATCCGATCCTCACGCCGTTCCTGGTTGCGTTGCTCCTGGCCTATCTGTTCGATCCACTGGTAGATCGCCTGGAAAAACTCGGCCTGTCCAGGACCTGGGGCGTGGTGTCGGTGTTTGGGCTGATCATCTTGATTGTCATCGCCCTGATGCTGGTGCTGATCCCGATGCTGGCCAAGCAACTGATGCGTCTGTACGAGCTGGCGCCGCAGATGCTCGACTGGTTGCAGCACACCGCCGTGCCGTGGGTTCAGTCGAGGCTGGGGTTGGCTGAAGGGTTCTGGAAGTTCGACAAGGTCAAGGCGGCCATCAGCGAGCATATGGGGCAGACCTCTGACATCGTCGGTGTGGTATTGAGCCAGGCCACGGCCTCGGGACTGGCGTTGATTGGCTGGCTGGCGAACCTGGTGTTGATTCCGGTGGTGGCCTTCTATCTGCTGCGGGACTGGGACTTGATGATGGCCAAGATCCGCAGCCTGCTGCCACGCCATCGTGAAGAACGCATCATGACCCTGACCGGCGAATGCCATGAAGTGTTGGGGGCGTTTGTACGTGGACAATTGTTGGTGATGGTGGCGCTGGGCTTCATCTATGCGGCGGGATTGATGCTGGTGGGCCTGGAGTTGGGGCTATTGATCGGCTTGATCGCCGGGCTTGCCGCCATCGTGCCGTACATGGGCTTCGTCATCGGTATCGGCGCGGCGTTGATTGCCGGCTTGTTCCAGTTTGGCGGTGATCTGTACCCGATGGTCGGCATCGTGGCGGTGTTCATGGTCGGGCAGGCCCTGGAAGGCATGGTGCTGACACCGTTGCTGGTGGGTGATCGCATCGGCTTGCATCCAGTAGCGGTGATCTTTGCGATCCTGGCAGGGGGGGAGTTGTTCGGTTTTACCGGGGTTCTGTTGGCGCTGCCGGTGGCGGCGGTGATCATGGTGCTGGTGCGTCATATGCACGATCTGTACAAGGATTCAGACATCTACAGTGGCGTCGAAGACCCCGAGCTATAACGCCAATGGCGGGCGCGGCGGTTGTCCCGGCGTCAGGGAAACCGTCGCTCCACCGTTCTGTCGCTGCAAACCTTTGATTTTGCTCGTGGTCCGGCGCATTGTGCGGTCCGCGTCACGGGTATAAACTTTGCGCACTTTACACAGAGGCCACTAACGGTTCTTTTGGAACTGTTCAGTCAGCATGAAACCGATTCAGCTGCCCCTAGGTGTGCGTCTGCGTGATGACGCCACCTTTATCAACTACTACCCAGGCGCCAATGCCGCTGCACTCGGCTATGTCGAGCGGCTTTGCGAAGCCGACGCCGGCTGGACCGAGAGCCTGATCTATCTGTGGGGCAAGGACGGGGTAGGGCGCACGCATCTGTTGCAGGCCGCTTGCCTGCGGTTCGAGCAATTGGGCGAGCCGGCGGTGTATCTGCCATTGGCCGAGTTGCTGGATCGCGGCGTGGAGATCCTCGACAACCTTGAACAGTACGAACTGGTCTGCCTGGACGATCTTCAGGCGGTGGCCGGCAAGGCTGATTGGGAAGAAGCGCTGTTTCATCTGTTCAACCGGTTACGCGACAGCGGCCGGCGTTTGCTGATTGCAGCATCGACGTCGCCGCGGGAGCTGCCGGTGAAGCTGGCCGATCTCAAGTCCCGTCTCACCCTGGCGCTGATTTTCCAAATGCGCCCGCTCTCCGATGAAGACAAGCTCCGTGCATTGCAGTTGCGCGCTTCCCGGCGTGGCCTGCACCTGACCGATGAGGTCGGGCACTTTATCCTTACCCGCGGCACCCGCAGCATGAGCGCGTTGTTCGAACTGCTCGAACGTCTCGACCAGGCGTCGCTTCAGGCCCAGCGCAAGCTGACCATCCCTTTTTTGAAAGAAACCCTTGGCTGGTAGAAGTCGCAGCAGTAGTGGCTTATAGCCTGCTTCTGCCACGGCTCAGCCCGCGTCCCTTCTGGCCTGCAGGCCGCAGAGGGGTGGAAACGGTTTTGGCGCTTAGATGTAAACCTAAAACCGAGAAGTCACATTTGCATCGATTGAATTTGCAAATGAGCTTGATAGTGGGCATAGTCTCGCCATCTTTACAACTTCAGCCACGGTCGTGCCCATGCTAAGTCGCTTCGCACCCCTGGTGCCTCTCGCACTCGTTACCCTGTTGTTCGGTTGCGCTGCCCACTCTCCAGTGTCCCAGCAAGCGCAACAACCACAGGTTCAAAATTCCGTTACTGCCCAGTCTTCCTCTGTTGCACTTCAGGAAGAAATGGCCACCGACAAAGAGCTGGCAGACTTCGCCGGCAGCAAGCCTTATCAGCTTCCGGTGCTGGCTGACAGCATCCTGGAGCGGGGCATGTCCTTGATCGGTACCCGCTATCGTTTTGGCGGTTCCTCCGAGGCTGGCTTCGATTGCAGCGGTTTCATTGGGTATCTGTTTCGCGAAGAGGCTGGCATGAGCCTGCCGCGCTCCACTCGCGAAATGATCAACGTGAAGGCCCCGCTGGTTGCTCGCAACGAGCTTGAGCCGGGCGACCTGCTGTTCTTCGCTACCAACGGTCGTCGTGGTCGCGTCAGTCACGCTGGTATCTACCTGGGTGATAACCAGTTCATCCATTCCAGCAGCCGTCGCAGCGGTGGCGTGCGCATCGACAGCCTGGGCGATAGCTACTGGAGCAAGACCTTCATCGAAGCCAAGCGCGCCCTCGCCATGGCACCGACCGTGGTCACTGCTCGCAAGTAAGCCCACAGTTTGTAAGGCAAACTTAAAGTCTTACTTGAAGTTTGCCTCATAGCCGCTAGAATCCATGATCATTGATTGATGGCAATCCGCCTGCGTGTTCCGCAGGCGGCTTTGTTTTCATGCCCACGGCAGAAAAGCCGCAGCCAGATCAGGATTGTTCTGCATATGTCGACGTCGGCCCGCCTCGCTCTCATGTTCTGTGCCGCGCTGCTCAGCGCTTGCGCCAGCCGTACTCCGCCACCTGCACCAGTGCGGGCTCCGGTGGTATTCGCTCCCGCGCAAAGCTTTTCCCCGGTTGCCGAAGACGTGCTGTTCCGGGCGCTAGGGTTGGTGGGGACACCCTATCGTTGGGGCGGTAACACGCCGGATTCAGGCTTTGATTGCAGTGGCCTGATTGGCTATGTGTATCGCGATGCAGCCGGTATCTCCCTGCCGCGTTCCACCCGAGAGATGATTGGCATGCACGCCCAGAGTGTCGGTAAGGACGCATTGCAGACCGGTGATTTGATTTTCTTCGCCACTAACGGCGGTTCTCAGGTCAGCCATGCCGGGATCTACGTCGGGGAGGGGCGTTTTGTCCATGCGCCGGCCACTGGTGGTACGGTCAAGCTCGACAGCCTGTCCAAGGCTTATTGGCAAAAAGCCTATCTGAGCGCCAAGCGGGTGCTGCAACCGGCGCATCTGGCGCGTAATCCCTGACGATTCAAGTTCGCTTTTTGCGCCGATCAGCAGAACTCTTGTGGCGAGGGAGCTTGCTCCCGTTCGGTTGCGCAGCAACCGCCAGCAGCAGGGGGCCGCTACGCGACCCAGCGGGAGCAAGCTCCCTCGCCACAGGTTCCAGTGTTCAGGTCAGCTTCTTCAGCGGTTATTTAGCCCAAACCCGCCAAATCTTGTTCCCCACATCATCAGCCACCAACAGCCCGCCCTGTTTGTCGATCACCACACCCACTGGTCGGCCCTGGGCTTTTTCATCGGCATTCAGGAAACCGGTCAGCACATCCACCGGTTGCCCCACCGGCTTGCCGGCGTTGAAGGGTACGAAAATCACTTTATAGCCGCTGTGGGGTTTACGGTTCCATGAGCCGTGCTGCCCGATGAATGCCCCTTCGGTAAACGGCGCTGGCAAGGTGCTGCCTTCGGCGAACGTCAGGCCCAGTGACGCGGTGTGTGGGCCGACGGCGTAATCCGGGGCGATGGCCTTGGCCACCAGTTCCGGTTTTTGTGGCTCGACCCGCTTATCGACGTGCTGCCCGTAATAGCTGTAGGGCCAACCATAGAAGGCGCCGTCCTTGACTGAGGTGATGTAGTCCGGGACCAGGTCGCTGCCGATCTCATCGCGCTCATTCACCGCGGTCCATAGCGCGCCACTGCGCGGCTCCCAGGCCAGGCCGTTGGGGTTGCGCAGGCCCGAGGCGAAGATGCGGTGATTGCCGCTGGCGCGGTCCACTTCCCAGATGGCCGCGCGGCCTTCTTCGGCCTCCATGCCGTTTTCCCCGACATTGCTGTTCGAGCCGGTAGTGACGTACAGCTTGCTGCCGTCCTGGCTGGCGATCACGTTTTTGGTCCAGTGGTGGTTGAGCGTGCCACCCGGCAGGTCGACGACCTTGGTCGGCTGCGCCTTGATTTGCGTATCGCCCTCTTTATAGGGAAAGCGAATCAGTCGGTCGGTGTCGGCCACGTAGAGATCGTTGCCCACCAGCGTCATGCCGAACGGCGAATTGAGGTTTTCCAGAAATACCGTACGGGTTTCGGCGACGCCATCATGATTGGCATCACGCAACAGGGTAATGCGATTGGGACTGGGCACTCCCGCGCCGGCGCGGCCCATGACTTTCTCCATGACCCAGCCACGAATGCCTTTAGCGTCGTCCGGTTTGGGCGGCGCGTTGGTTTCTGCCACCAGCACATCACCGTTGGGGAGCACGTAGAGCCAGCGCGGATGATCCAGCCCCTCGGCGAATGCGCCCACTTGCAGTCCCTGCGCGGGGGTGGGCTTGGCGCCATCCGGCCAGCCGACCGCTTCAGCAATGTTGACGGTGGGGATCAGGGTCTTGTTCGGTTCCGGCAGTTTTGGCGAGGGGCCAGTGCCGTCGGAAACCTGCAGCGTGGAAGACTCGCCGCAAGCAACAAGCCCTGCGGCCAATGCGACGATCAGAAGGTGGGGTGGCTTGAGCATGCGGGCTTCCCTATGAGTGCATGGTAGTTACTCATAGAGAAGCTTAGACCCGCGATGGTTCAACCGTTCAGCCGTTGGCCTGCTTGAGCAGCACGGCGATGCCCGGATGATACTGCCCGGCCTCATTGCGCAATTTGCGATAGGCATAAGGGAAGTACCAGGCCACGGCGCAGGTATTTTCCTTCTGCAGTTCATCGATCATGTCCTGCAGCTCTTCTGGCGTGGTGCTTTGCTGAGCCTTTTGCGGTGCGACGAACAGGCAACCCAATCGCAGGTCACTGGAGTAACTGATACGTTTGGCGTCGCTGGTGATGTCGAGCAGCGGCTGAGTGAGGTTGAGACTCTTGACCTTCGGCCAGCGTTGAGTGGCCTGGATGAAAGCGCGCTCCTCGGTGCTGGCGATGAACAGGTCGGCGCTGACGTTGCGTTCGCCTTCTTCATTCTGTTTGCGGGTGGGGGTGTGCTGCAGCGTGACCATTTCGGCCATCCAGGCTGCGGCGGACAGCAAGCCAAGATTGGCTTTTTCATCGAACCAGTAAGGTGTGTCGTTATCGCCGCGCACGGCGTTGTAACGGTCGATACAGTCAAACCAGCGTTCCAGCACCGGGCGCAGGAATTCCAGTTTTGGATTGCTGATGATCATGCCTTGCATGCTTTTGCCCCCTTGTTATTGTGATATCGGGTCGTGATGCCTATTTGATATCACTTGCCGCAGCATGGCACAAGATTGGCGTCATTTTATTGATCAGGGCCAATGTCCGCTGTTGAACCTGTGCCGGCTTTAATTGACGCTCCACCCCCAACCCTCTAACCTTCGCGGCTTGTTTCAGGTGCTCTGTGACCGGGCGATCGTCGGGTCGACAGAGTGAAACAGGGAAGCCGGTGAGTGCATACGAACCCGGCGCTGCCCCCGCAACGGTAAATGAGTCAACGCTGCGCCTGGCCCTGCACAGGTCACCAGCCACTGTGTCCATATGACATGGGAAGGCGCGCAGCCCGGCATCACGCCGCTCATGAGCCCGGAGACCGGCCTGATTCATCCAACGGCATCACGGTGGGCGATGCCAGGCTTGTTGCCGTCTTTTTTGTGCCCGCCCGCCGTTATCCAATCCCAACGGAGAGCTCCCATGACCCAGACCCCCGATCGCGACGAACGCCACCTGGCGCGCATGCTGCGCAAGAAAGCCGTGATCGACGAGCGCATTGCCAACTCGCCCAACGAATGCGGCTTGCTGCTGGTGCTGACCGGCAACGGCAAGGGCAAGAGCAGTTCGGCGTTCGGCATGCTGGCCAGGTCCATGGGGCATGGCATGCAATGCGGCGTGGTGCAATTCATCAAAGGCCGCAACAGCACCGGTGAGGAGCTGTTTTTCCGCCGCTTCCCGGAACAGGTGCGCTTTCATGTCATGGGCGAAGGTTTCACCTGGGAAACCCAGGATCGCCAACGTGACATCGCCGCTGCCGAGGCGGCCTGGGCGGTCTCGCGTCAATTGCTGAGCGATCCGTCCATAGGCTTGGTGGTGCTCGATGAACTCAACATCGCCCTCAAGCACGGTTACCTCGACCTTGATCAGGTCCTGAGTGACCTGCAGGCCCGCCCGCCGATGCAGCACGTAGTGGTGACCGGTCGCGGCGCGAAGCCGGAGATGATCGAACTGGCCGACACCGTCACCGAGATGGGCATGATCAAGCATGCGTTCCAGGCCGGCATCAAGGCGCAGAAAGGCGTCGAACTGTGAGTGATGTTTCTTTAGCGAGGCGTCACTGCCCGGCGGTGCTGATCGCCGCCCCTGCTTCCGGGCAAGGCAAAACCACCGTCACCGCGGCCCTGGCGCGCTTGCACCGCAAGCAGGGGCGCAGAGTGCGGGTCTTCAAGTGCGGGCCTGATTTTCTCGACCCGATGATCCTTGAGCGGGCCAGCGGCGCACCGGTCTACCAACTGGACATGTGGATGGTCGGCGAGCAGGAAAGTCGTCGTTTGTTGTGGGAAGCCGCCGCCGAAGCCGACTTGATTCTGATCGAAGGGGTGATGGGGTTGTTCGATGGCACGCCATCGAGTGCCGATCTGGCCCGGCACTTCGGCGTGCCGGTGCTGGCAGTGATCGATGGCACGGCCATGGCCCAGACCTTCGGCGCCCTGGCCCTGGGGCTGGCGCGGTATCAGCCGGACTTGCCCTTCGCCGGGGTGCTGGCCAATCGGGTCGGCACCTTGCGTCATGCGCAGTTGCTCGAAGGCAGCCTGACCGAAGGCCTGCGCTGGTACGGCGCCTTGTCGCGGGAAACCGGCATCGAACTGCCAAGCCGCCATCTTGGGTTGGTCCAGGCCAGTGAGTTGAATGATCTGGATCTGCGCCTCGACGCCGCCGCCGATGCCTTGGCTGGCAGTTGTGAAGTGGCGTTGCCGCCCGCCGTGGAATTCGTCGCGCCAGCGGTGATTGCCGCGCATCCGTGGCTGGAAGGTGTGCGCATCGCTGTGGCCCGGGACGAAGCGTTTGCCTTCACCTATGGCGCGAGCCTGGATCTGCTGCGAGCCATGGGGGCGCAACTGAGCTTCTTTTCACCTATTCATGACAGCGAACTGCCGGAGGCGGACAGCCTGTATCTGCCCGGTGGTTACCCGGAACTGCACCATGTTGCGCTGGCGCAAAACGCGCCGATGCTGGCAGCGATCCGCGCGCACCATCAAGCAGGCAAACCCTTGCTCGCTGAATGCGGCGGCATGCTTTATCTGTTGGACTCGTTGACGGATGTGGACGGCACCCGCGCCGAGCTGCTTGGGTTGCTGGCCGGTGACGCGCAGATGCAAAAGCGTCTGGCGGCCCTGGCGCTGCAATCGGTGGAGTTACCCGAAGGCACCCTGCGTGGGCATACCTATCATCATTCCCTGACCAGCACCGAGCTTGAGCCCATTGCCCGAGGCCATAGCCCTAACGGCGGGCGCGGGGCGGAGGCGGTTTTCCGGCAGGGACGGATGACGGCTTCCTACGTGCATTTCTATTTTCCGTCGAATCCGAGGGCGATTGCCGGGCTGTTTGCGCCTGACCCTGAAACCGTCTTCGCGAGCAGGCTCGCTCCCACAGGGGATCGCGTGATCTCAAGTACAGCACCCGCCGATGTGGGAGCGAGCCTGCTCGCGAAGCGACCATGACCGACAACGCCTTCCCCCAGGCCGAACGCGATGCCGTCTACCGGGCCATCGCCGAACGCCGCGACATGCGCCACTTCACCGGCGGCACCGTTGAGCCAGCGTTGCTGCGCCGCCTGCTGGAAGCTGCGCATCAAGCCCCCAGTGTGGGGCTGATGCAGCCGTGGCGGTTCATTCGCATCAGCGACCGCGCCTTGCGTGGGCAAATCCGTCAACTGGTGGAGCAGGAACGCATCCGCACCGCCGAGGCCCTGGGTGAGCGCAGCGATGAATTCATGAAGCTCAAGGTCGAAGGCCTCAACGACTGCGCCGAAGTGCTGGTGGCGGCGTTGATGGATGATCGCGAGCGCTATGTCTTCGGTCGACGAACCCTGCCGGAAATGGACCTGGCCTCGTTGTCCTGCGCGATCCAGAATCTGTGGCTGGCCTCCCGTGCCGAAGGGCTGGGGATGGGCTGGGTTTCTCTGTTCGAGCCCCAAGCGCTGGCCGAACTGCTGGGCCTGCCCGCCGGCGCCAAACCGCTGGCAATATTGTGCCTTGGACCGGTCGAGGGTTTTTACCCGGCACCGATGCTCGCCCTGGAAGGCTGGGCGCAGCCGCGTGCGCTGGATGAGTTGCTCTACGAAAACCATTGGGGAGTCAGCCCATGAGTGTGGCGTTGCTCAGTGCCGCCGCGGTGGCGCTGGATGCGCTGTTGGGCGAACCCCGACGCGGGCATCCGCTGGTGGCCTTCGGTCGCTTTGCCGATCGTATCGAACAACGTTTCAACTCCGGCGGGCGTGGCTGGCGCAGCCATGGCGTGACGGCGTGGATCATTGCCGTGGTGCCGCTGACCTTGCTTGTGACGGCGCTGTCCTGGGCGCCGTTGGTGGGCTGGCTGGTGGAAATCCTGGCGCTCTACCTCGCCCTCGGCCTGCGCAGCCTCGGGGAACATGTCGAGCCGGTGGCCCGGGCACTGCGCGGTGGGGATCTGGACGAAGCGCGGCGGCGGGTGGGCTACCTGGTCAGTCGCGAAACCGCCGAACTGGATGAGACGGCCGTTGCTCGTGCCGCCACTGAGTCGGTGCTGGAGAACGGCAGTGACGCGGTGTTCGCCGCGCTGTTCTGGTTCGCTGTCGCGGGCGCGCCGGGTGTGGTGTTGTATCGCCTGAGCAATACCCTCGACGCCATGTGGGGCTACCGCAACGAGCGCTTTGAGCGTTTCGGTTGGGCGGCGGCCAAGATCGATGATGGGCTCAACTATATTCCGGCGCGCCTGGTGGCGCTGACTTACGCCGTGCTTGGGAAAACCCGTCTGGCGCTCAAGTGTTGGCGCACCCAGGGCCCGACCTGGGACAGTCCCAATGCCGGGCCCGTGATGGCCGCCGGCGCGGGCGCACTGGGGGTCGAACTGGGTGGCGCGGCGGTGTATCACGGCCAATTGCATCAACGTCCGCCCTTGGGTGAAGGCGCCCCGGCGAACGCCGACGCCATTGATCGCGGCTGGCAACTGGTCCAGCGTGGCGTATGGTTGTGGTTGCTGATTCTCTGCCTGGGAGCTGAGTTTTATGCTTGAGCACGGTGGACGCCTGCGTAACGCGGCCCTGCAATACGGGATTGCCGAGGCGCACTGGCTGGATCTGTCCAGCGGCCTGGCGCCCTGGCCGTTCGACGTGCCGGCGATTGCACCACGGGCCTGGGCACGCCTGCCCGAGACCGATGACGGGTTGGAACAGGCCGCCTGCGATTATTACGGCGCCATGCATGTGCTGCCGGTGGCGGGTTCGCAGATGGCCATCCAACTGTTACCGCGCTTGCGCCGTGCCGGCAAGGTCGGCGTCCTCTCACCCTGTTACGCCGAACACGCCGAAGCCTGGCGCCGCAGTGGCTACATCGTGCGCGAAGTGCTGGAGCCGGAAGTGGACTTCTTCCTCGACAGTCTGGACGTGCTGGTGGTGGTCAACCCGAACAACCCCACGGGCTTGCAGTTGAGCCCCGAGCGCTTGCTGGACTGGCATGCCCGACTGGCCCAGCGCGGTGGCTGGCTGGTGGTGGATGAAGCGTTCATGGATGTCACGCCACAACTGAGCCTGGCCGCCCATGCTCATCAGGTCGGGTTGATCGTGCTGCGTTCGTTTGGCAAGTTTTTTGGCCTGGCCGGGGTTCGCCTGGGATTTGTATTGGCCGAGCGCCACTTGCTCAAGTTGCTCGCCGAACAAGTCGGGCCGTGGGCCGTCAGCGGGCCGACCCGAGTGGTGGGCCAGGCGTGCCTGCTGGATACCGACGCCCACGCCCGCCAGCGCCAACGCTGCGAGGACACCAGTCAGCGCCTGGCGCTGACGCTCGAACGCCACGGCTTCAAGCCTCAGGGCGGCTGCGGGTTGTTTCAATGGCTGGTCACTGAACACGCCCAGGCACTTTACGATTTCATGGCCCTGCGCGGCATTCTTCTGCGGTTGTTTACCCATAACAGCAGCCTGCGCTTTGGGTTGCCGGCCGATGACGGTGAGTTCCTGCGCCTCGAACAAGCTTTCGAGGCCTACGCCAAGGACATTCAATGACCACTGTAATGGTGCAGGGCACCACGTCCGATGCCGGTAAAAGCACCCTCGTCACGGCGTTGTGCCGCTGGGTCAGGCGTCAGGGGGTGAGCGTGGTGCCATTCAAACCACAGAACATGGCACTCAACAGCGCAGTAACGGCCGACGGCGGCGAAATCGGCCGTGCCCAGGCTGTGCAGGCCCAGGCGGCTGGTCTGGAACCGCATACCGACATGAACCCGGTGTTGCTCAAGCCCAACAGCGACACCGGCGCTCAGGTCATTATCCATGGCCGCGCCGTCACCACCATGAATGCCGTGGCCTATCACGATTACAAAGCCATCGCGATGCAAGCGGTGCTGGCCTCCCACGAACGCCTGAGCGCGGCCTATCCGGTGGTGATGGTGGAGGGCGCAGGCTCCCCGGCGGAGATCAATCTGCGCGCCGGTGACATTGCCAACATGGGCTTTGCCGAGGCGGTGGACTGTCCGGTGCTGCTGATTGCCGATATTAATCGCGGCGGCGTGTTCGCCCACCTTGTGGGCACCCTGGAGCTGCTTTCACCCAGCGAACAGCAGCGGGTCAAGGGCTTCATCATCAACCGTTTTCGCGGCGACATCGCCTTGCTGCAACCGGGCCTGGACTGGCTTGAGGCGCGCACCGGCAAACCGGTGGTTGGCGTGTTGCCCTACGTGATGGACTTGCACCTGGAAGCCGAGGACGGTCTGGATCAACGTCAGGCCGACAAGGCCGAACAGGTGCTCAAGGTGGTGGTGCCGGTATTGCCGCGCATCAGCAACCACACCGATTTCGATCCGCTGCGCCTGCATCCGCAGGTCGACCTGCAATTCATCGGCCCGGGCCAGCCGATTCCTGCGGCTGACTTGATCATCCTGCCGGGTTCAAAGAGCGTGCGCAGTGACCTGGCCTACCTGCGCGCCAACGGTTGGCAGACGGCTATCCAGCGTCACCTGCGTTATGGCGGCAAGTTGCTGGGCATTTGCGGTGGTTTGCAGATGCTCGGCCAGCAGGTCCACGATCCGCTGGGGCTGGAAGGGGCCGCGGGTTCCAGCACCGGGCTGGGCTTGCTGGCCTTCGAGACGACCCTGGAACACGAGAAACAGTTGCGCAATGTGCGCGGACGACTGGCCTTGGAAGAGGCCGAGGTCAGCGGGTATGAAATCCATGCCGGTGTAACCTCAGGCCCGGCATTGGAAAACCCGGCGGTGCAGTTGGATGACGGTCGCTGTGACGGCGCCCAGAGTCTGGATGGGCAGATTTTCGGCACCTATCTGCATGGGCTGTTCGAGTCACCGGCGGCCAGTAGCGCCTTGTTGCGTTGGGCCGGGTTGCAGAATGTGCAGGCGGTGGACTACCACGGCTTGCGCGAGCGGGACATCGAGCGGTTGGCGGATCTGGTGGAGCGGCATTTGGATACGGGGTTGTTGCGTGAACTCTGTGGAATCTAGGGTGGCTGCACTGACCTCATCGCGAGCAGGCTCGCTCCCACACTGGATCTGCGGTGTACATAAATCCCTGTGGGAGCGAGCCTGCTCGCGATGAGGCCGGCAGCAACACCGCCTATTTGAAAGGTAAAAACATGTTGCAACTGATCCTCGGCGGCGCCCGCTCCGGCAAGAGTCGCCTGGCCGAAAAGCTCGCCACGGACACCCGCTTGCCCGTCACCTACATCGCCACCAGCCAACCCCTGGATGGCGAGATGAACGAACGGGTCACCCAACACCGCGCTCGCCGTCCGGCCGAATGGGCGCTGGTGGAGGAACCGTTGGCCCTGGCGCGGGTGCTGCGCGATAACGCAGGTTCAGGGCAATGCCTGTTGGTGGATTGCCTGACCCTGTGGCTGACCAATCTGCTCATGCTCGACAACCCCGAGCAGTTGCACGCCGAGCGTGATGCTCTACTGGAGTGTGTTGGGGCTCTGCCGGGCGAAATCATTTTTGTCAGCAACGAGACCGGAATGGGTGTCGTGCCGCTGGGCGAGTTGACTCGCCGTTATGTCGATGAAGCCGGTTGGCTGCATCAAGCTTTGGCCGAACGTTGCCAGCGCGTCGTACTGACCGTTGCCGGGCTGCCCCTGACTCTCAAAGGTACTGCGTTATGAATCATCGCTGGTGGCTGGACCCGTGCAAGCCCCTCGACAGCCAGGCCCTGGAGCAGGCCGCGGTCCGTCAGCAACAACTGACCAAGCCGGCCGGCTCCCTGGGGCGGCTCGAAGCCGTGGCGGTGCAGCTGGCGGGTTTGCAAGGGCAGGTCAAACCTGGGCTGGATCAACTGTGGATTGCGATCTTTGCCGGCGATCATGGTGTGGTGGCCGAAGGCGTATCGGCCTATCCCCAGGAGGTCACCGGGCAGATGCTCCTCAACTTCGTCAGCGGCGGCGCGGCGATCAGTGTATTGGCGCGGCAACTGGGCGCCTCGTTGGAAGTGGTTGACCTGGGCACTGTGACGCCTTCTCTGGCGCTACCCGGTGTGCGGCATCTGAACGTGGGGCCGGGTACCGCGAATTTCGTGCAGGGGCCGGCGATGACCGTGACCCAAGGCGAGCAGGCATTGCTGGCCGGGCGTGACAGTGCGCTGCGCGCTGTCGCCGCCGGAACGCAGCTGTTTATCGGCGGAGAAATGGGTATCGGCAACACCACGGCGGCCAGTGCCCTGGCCTGTGCCTTGCTTGACTGCCCGGTGACTCACCTGGTCGGGCCGGGCACCGGGCTGGACGCCGCGGGTGTCAGCCGCAAGGCTCAAGTCATCGAACGCGCCCTGGCGTTGCACGGCGCACAGCGCAACGATCCACTGCAAACACTGTTCAACCTGGGCGGGTTTGAAATCGCAGCGTTGGCTGGCGCGTATCTGGCCTGCGCCCAGCAGGGCGTTGCGGTGCTGGTGGATGGTTTCATCTGCAGCGTCGCAGCACTGGTGGCTGTGCGTCTCAATCCTCAATGCAGGCAATGGCTGTTGTTCGGCCATCGCGGTGCTGAGCCTGGGCATCGGCACGTTCTGGAAACCCTCGGCGCTGAGCCGCTCCTTGACCTGGGCCTGCGCCTGGGTGAGGGCAGTGGTGCGGCGTTGGCGGTGCCGCTGTTGCGCCTGGCGTGTGATCTTCACGGGCAGATGGCGACCTTTGCCGAAGCGGCTGTGGCGGATCGCCCAGCATGACTTTGCACCTGGACCTGCTGCGCCACGGCGAGACCGAACTGGGCGGCGGGCTGCGTGGCAGCCTCGACGATGCCTTGACGGACAAGGGCTGGGAGCAGATGCGCGAGGCGGTCGCGGCGGGCGGGCCCTGGGATCGGCTGGTGAGTTCACCGTTGCAGCGTTGCGCCCGTTTCACTGAGCAACTTGGCGTCCGGCTCGATTTACCGGTGCACCTGGACAAGGATCTGCAGGAGCTGCATTTCGGCGCCTGGGAAGGCTGCAGCGCGGCGGCGTTGATGGACACCGACGCCGAGGCGCTGGGCCGCTTTTGGGCCGATCCCTACGCATTCACTCCACCGGGCGGCGAGCCGGTGCTGGAGTTTTCGAAGCGGGTCCTGGCGGCGGTTGAACGCCTGACAGTTGCGTATGCTGGGGAGCGCGTGTTGCTGGTCAGTCATGGCGGCGTTATGCGCTTGCTGCTGGCCCAGGCCCGGGGTTTGCCGCGCGAACAGTTGCTCAATGTCGAAGTCGGCCATGGCGCGTTGTTTTCACTTCGCGTCCAATCTGGTCCAGTGCTCAAAGAGGCGGTCTGACCATGTTGCCGTTCTGGATCGCCTTGCAGTTCCTGAGCAGCCTGCCGGTTCGCTTGTCGGGCATGCCGGAGCCGGCGCAGTTGGGGCGTTCGTTGCTGTGCTATCCGCTGGTAGGGCTGTTGTTCGGTGGCTTGTTGTGGGGGCTTGATGCCATGTTGCTTGGCACGCCGCTGCTGCTCCATGGCGCCCTGTTGCTGACCGCGTGGGTGCTGCTTAGCGGCGGCCTACACCTGGATGGCCTGGCCGACAGCGCGGATGCCTGGCTCGGCGGCTTTGGCGATCGCGAGCGCACGCTGCTGATCATGAAAGACCCCCGCAGCGGGCCGATCGCGGTGATTACGCTGGTGTTGGTGCTGTTGCTCAAATTCGCCGCATTGCTGGCGCTGATCGAGCAACGGCAAACCCTGGCATTGATCCTGGTGCCGGTGTTGGGCCGTGGCGCATTGCTGGGGTTGTTCCTGACCACGCCCTATGTACGGGCCGGCGGGTTGGGGCAGGCGCTCGCCGACCATCTGCCGCGCCACGCGGGCTGGCAGGTATTGCTGGCCTGCGCGGTGGGATGCGTGCTGGTGGCGGGCTGGAGCGGGGTAGCGTCGCTGCTGATCGCCCTGGCGATATTTATCGGCTTGCGCCAGATGATGTTGCGCAGGCTGGGAGGTTGTACCGGGGATACGGCAGGCGCCTTGCTGGAGCTGCTTGAAATGGGGGTATTGGTTGGGCTGGTGCTGATCTGGAATTGAGCGCTACCTGTCTGGCGGGGGATTCAGCTTGAAATTTCCTGAATTAAAATTTGCATTCATTTAATCGCGGGTATATACACGCACTATGCTTGCCTCCCAATGTTTGTGCATCAACCTGCGTCGCGCCGCTCGGGGCGTCAGCAGGTATTACGACGGCGCCCTCGACGGCTTCGGGATCAACGTCGCCCAGTATTCCTTGCTGAGTAACCTGGCGCGCCTGGACCAACCGAGTATCTCTTCCCTGGCCGAGGCCATGGGCCTCGACCGCAGCACCCTGGGGCGCAACCTGCGGGTACTGCAAGGTGAGGGGCTGGTGGCGCTGGCCGAAGGTGAAGACTTGCGTAATCGCATTGTCGAACTCACTGAAGCCGGGCATGCCCGGCTGGCGGCGGCGTTGCCGGCCTGGGAAGCGGCGCAACAACGATTGATCGATAAGCTGGGCGCCGAAAAGCGCGCAACACTGCTGGCCTTGCTGGATGAACTGGCGTGAAGCCGGTTCGTTCGATGATAAGCGGGTATATACCCGCGAGTGGAGAATAAAATGACATCGATGTGGCGTACCTGTGGTTGGGTTCTGGTGGGCGGTGCGCTGATCCTGGCGTTGTCCCTGGGGGTGCGGCACGGCTTCGGGCTGTTTCTGGCGCCCATGAGTGCCGAGTTTGGCTGGGGCCGCGAGGTGTTCGCCTTCGCCATCGCCTTGCAGAACTTGATCTGGGGCCTGGCGCAACCTTTTACCGGGGCGCTGGCCGACCGCTTCGGTGCCGCGAAAGTCGTGCTCATCGGTGGTGTGCTTTACGCCCTCGGCCTGGTCTTCATGGGCATGGCCGACTCGCCATGGTCGCTCTCATTGAGCGCGGGTCTGTTGATTGGTATCGGCCTGTCCGGCACATCGTTTTCGGTGATCCTCGGCGTGGTCGGGCGTGCCGTGCCGCCGGAAAAACGCAGCATGGGCATGGGCATCGCCAGTGCTGCCGGCTCCTTTGGCCAGTTCGCCATGTTGCCGGGCACACTGGGGCTGATTGGCTGGCTCGGCTGGTCTGCCGCGCTGTTGGCGCTAGGGCTGCTGGTGGCGCTGATCGTGCCGCTGGTGGGCATGCTCAAGGACGCCCCTGCACCGCTGACCGGTCATGAGCAAACCTTGTCCGAAGCGCTGCGCGAGGCGTGCAGCCACTCCGGATTCTGGTTGCTGGCGGTGGGCTTTTTTGTCTGTGGCTTCCAAGTGGTATTCATTGGTGTGCATTTGCCGGCCTATCTGGTGGACCAGCACCTGGCGGCCAGCGTCGGCACGACCGTGCTGGCCTTGGTTGGCCTGTTCAATATCTTCGGCACTTACACCGCAGGCTGGTTGGGCGGTCGGATGTCCAAGCCGCGCTTGCTGACCGGGTTATACCTGTTGCGGGCGGTGGTGATTGGCTTGTTCCTGTGGTTGCCGGTGACGACGACCACGGCTTATCTGTTCGGGATGGCGATGGGCTTTTTGTGGCTGTCGACGGTGCCTTTGACCAACGGCACGGTAGCGACCTTGTTTGGTGTACGAAATCTCTCGATGTTGGGTGGGATCGTGTTCCTGTTTCACCAGTTGGGTTCGTTCCTGGGGGGCTGGCTGGGTGGTGTGGTGTACGACCGAACTGGCAGTTATGACTTGATCTGGCAGGTGTCGATCCTGCTCAGTCTGCTGGCGGCGGCGTTGAACTGGCCCGTGCGTGAGCGTCCGGTGGCACGGCTGCAAGTTCAGGCTGGTGCGGCATGAGCCGCGTAGGCCCATGGTTGATTGCGGTCGGTGTTGGCCTGCTGCTGGTGATCGCCTGGTGGGGGTGGCATCAGGGCGGGCTGGCGTTGATGCAACTGGGCATGGGCACCTGCTGAGCGGTGGACGGCGCCGGGTACGGGGGAGTAACGTCGTGGTCTGACGTGCTTTCAAGGAGATTGCGACATGCTGATGCGCAGGCTTGCTGTACCCGCACTGCTGCTGGCTTTGACCGGGCACGCATGGGCCGCTGACTGCCCACCCATGCTGGAGGGCTCGCTGCCCAAGTTGCGGGCCAAGGAAAACATCGATCTGTGCCAGCGTTTCGCCGGCCAGCCGCTGGTGGTGGTCAACACTGCCAGCTTCTGCGGCTTCGCCCCCCAGTTCAAAGGTCTTGAGGCACTTAACCAGCGCTATAAGGGCGACGGTCTGCAAGTGCTGGGAGTGCCGTCCAATGATTTCAAACAGGAGTCCAAGGACGGCGAAGAGACGGCCAAGGTCTGCTACGTCAATTACGGCGTGACCTTCACCATGACCGAGCCCCAGCCGGTACGCGGCGCGGACGCCATCCCGCTGTTCAGGCATCTGGCCGAACAGTCCGGTGCGCCAAAATGGAATTTCTATAAATACGTCGTGGACCGCCAGGGCAAGGTTGTCGCCAGTTTTTCCAGTCGGACCAAGCCTGATGATCCCGACTTCATCAAGGCGGTAGAAGCGGCTATCGCCTCCCGACCCTGATCACCAGTCACGAAAAAGCCCCGCCTCTTTGCAGAGCGCGGGGCTTTTTTCGCTTCAGATGGCGAGGGATTCAGGCCCGCCGTGAATCATCAGAAGCGGTAGGTTGCACCAACACCGAAGCCGTTTGCGCTGTTTTCGTATTCAGCGTTGTAGGACTGGCCCAGAGCATTGCTGTGATTAACGCTGACTTTCTCTTCCTTGAGGTAGGAATACGCCACGTCGATGGTCAGGTCTTCGGTCGGGCTCCAACCGGCACCCACGCTGAAGATGGTCCGGTCGCCGGTAGGAATGCGTGGCGAGCGGTCGATGTTGTTGGTAGGCGACTGGTCGAAGGTCAGGCCAGTACGCAGCACCCACTGCTTGTTCAACTGGTAGGACGTGCCGATGGCGTAGGCCCAGGTGTCGTGCCAGTTCTGTTCCTCGGTAATGGTGCCAAGGAACGCAGGGGCCAACGCGCCACCGGTTGCAGGCGTGACGCCTTCGTTGTTCACGGTGATTTCTTTCAGGCGGCTCCAGCGAGTCCAGGTGCTGCCGGCATAAAGGGTCCAGGCATCGTTGAGTTGCTGGGTGACCGAAAAGTCCACCGATTCTGGTGTCGTGATGTCCAGCGAAGCGTCATAGCGCGCGCCATTCAGGAATCCGGCGGGAGTACCGGCCCCTGGGCTCACCTTGGTGTGGCCTTCAAGCTTGTACTTGACCTTGGAATGGTAGGTCAGGCCAACACGAGTGGTGTCTGTCGCCTGGACCAGCACGCCGATATTGTAGCCATAGCCAATGTCGTCGCCCTTGATCTTCACGTCGCCATCGTTCGGTGAAAGCGGCGTGGTCAGAGTCGATTCCAGTGCACCGGAAATATGGTTGATGGTCGGGCCGAAACCGATCGACACCTTGTCGTTGAAGGCGTAGCTGACGGTTGGCTGGAAGGCGACGACTTTCACTTCGCTCTTGCTGCCGAAGTTGCGACCCTGGAAGCTGCTTTCGTAATCGGTGATCAGGCCGAACGGTGCGTATACACCCAGGCCGAAAGCCCATTGATCATCGATAGGCTTGACGTAGTAGCCCATCGGAACGGCAGTGAGCGGCACCATGTCGCCCTTGTTGGTGCCCGATTGGCTACCGCTGGCGTCGTTGATGTCGGTGGACGCGTCGATAGCGGCCAAACCGCCCGTCACTTGCTGGCGCTTGAGGCGCGACATGCCGGCCGGGTTGCCAAACACAGTGCTTGCATCATCGGCAGAGGAAGAACGCCCAGCGAAACCGGTGCCCATGCCACTGATGCTTTGTTCGTTCAAGGCAAAGCCACTGGCGAAAATCTGCGTGGATGCCAAGGTAACGGCAAGGCCAAGGGTGGTTTTGAGCATCATTTTTTTCATTGTTAGAACTCCAGGTGATCACCGGGGCGAAAATTACCAACATTTTCGTGTAAGCGCTATAGGCTGTATGGCTTGATTTAGAGCGGTTTTGTAGGACAATCAGACCAGATTCGCGACTGTTGCAGGAACTTTCCAGATCTCACCTTAGCAGGCGACCTGATTCAGCGGCGAAACACAACTTTGCCAGGCGCAGGTGAAATCCCGCAGGCGCCCTTGAGGATGAAATGTCTGGCGCCAGATTCGGGCCATGCCTACCAGGTCATCGGCTTCAGGAAGCTTGAGGTTCTGTTCCTCCACCAAAAGCCAGGCAATGGCGGTGGCGTAACGCAGATTGACGGTCAATTCCAGGTGCGGGCCGCTGAGAAAAGCGTGCTGGCTGGCCAGGCCTCGCACCAGGCTGGCTCGTTCCGGGTCCAGCGCCAGGTAATGGTCCCAGAGCGCCCGGTGGCGAGGTTCGGGAATGCGGTACAAGCCGTGCCCGCGACGGTCATGCAGGGCTGATCCCAGGGCGGACTGGCTGGCGGCAATCCCCAGCAACAAGGATTCCGCCGTTGCACTGTGGCGCTCCAGGTACAGGAGCGTCGGGCGGATCACATATCGACACAGTTCGCTGGCAGCGATACCCATAAAACCCTCGAAACGTGAAATGGGCAGAGCCTGAATAGGTGTGGGCTTGGCAGCAGTGGTTGGGTTCAGGCTCCGCCGGAAGCGGATCATGCCGCTTGACTTGAAGTGTAGTGTCATATTCCCGCTGTAAAGGACTGTTTTTAAAACATCTTCGCCGAACGGTTATAACCGTTATATCCCCCGGTGCTTAAGCCGTTGCGCTTTATCGAGAAATTTTGGGCAATAAAAAACCCCGCTTTTGGGGCGGGGTCCTGGGGTTTCAGCCTTTGCGGCGTATCAGGCAACCAGTGCCTGACGGGTACGCTCGATCACGGCCTGCAGCGGTTCGGCGCTGGAGTACTGATCGGGGTACAGGCGTTCGCTGTGACGGGCGATGCCATGTTCGTTGACCAGCGTGAAGCTGAAGCAGCCTTTGCGAGCGGCCATGATCAGGCAGTTCATTGGGGCAAAAGCGTTGGTTAGGGTGCGGATGGCATCCTGTGTATGGATTTGAGTAGACATGTTATGGGTGTTCCTACAAATGACACGGTTAAGAACCGTGCAACGTTAAAACGTTCCAGTAACGTCGACCACCATTGGTCGAACGAAGAACCCGACTGGAACAAAGCAGCCAGTTTGAGCGCTATATAAAGTGCGCGCTTGGGCTGGCAGGTAGGTACTTAGGAGGGCAGGCAGCACATCAAGGGCAAAGGTTCTGGGCCCGGGGTGAAGATCCTGATCAATTTTGCAGGCTGGTTCGGTCAGAGTAACGAGTCTGGCAACACCCTTTGCAATCGATCAAAGGCAGTGTTGACGCAAGAATTACCTGGAAACCATCGAGGGGGTCGGTCTCTTTTTCTCGGTGAGGCTTCTCTTGAAGAAGGCTGACCGTGGAGATGTATTCGACCCGGAATTGACTTTCAGCTTGGTACTAACGCCGCGGATAGTAACGGATCGAGTGGTCGAAGGGAAGGACGATGGGCAAAAAAGATCTTCCTGGCCGCTGCCTGATCGTTTGTCTGCCCATAGGGGGGGCGGCCATAGCACAGGAACCGATCAATGGTTTTGCGCTCAGCCAATGGACAACGACCCGCACGTCGTCAGGTTATCCCCAGGTTTTACCGCACAAATGCGCCAAAACGGCGCAGCGATATAACCGGTTGGCGTGTTACTTGTGCACACTCGATCCGGTGGTTGTCACCGTATTGTCATGTGGAAACAATCTGGGGTGGGTGCCTGTATCCAAAATTTAAGTCAATGAAAAACATCGCTTTTTTTTACTGGTGAAAAAATCGTCAGTTTGAGCGCAGGCCCCGTTCCACAGGGCTTACGGCGACTTCAGGGGGGGTTGTCCACTGAGTTATCCACAGCTTCTGTGGATTGTCCCAAGCGCTTGCTCTAGCACGGGCGTGCCGGATTTTTTCGACTTTACCCGTGCGAAAAAAGGAGTAGAGTGGCGCGCCTTCCTGATCTGTCCCACAGTGCTTTATGAAGTTTCGCTCAGTATCAAATCCTGTTACCTCCGCACCCTCCGGTGTTACCCCACCCAAACGCATTTCCATGCGCGTGGCCGAATGGCTGCTCGACAGTCCGCGCCTTGGGGAAAACACCAGTGTCAAACACTTGGCCGGCCGTTTACTCAAGCAACCCGCCCGGGAAGGCGTGGTGGCTGCGCAAAGTCGCCTCGGTCAGTTGATGTGCCGTGAATGCGGGAACGCGCGCGATCGTCGTATCGGCCAGGATCTGCTGCGTCAGGCTGCCAGGGCCGGGGATCATCGTGCGCGCCAGGCGCTGGGTGAAATCGAAGACTGAGCTGGGCATCCCCTGGCCGCTTGGTTAACCTGCGGGTTTTATTTCATCGGCGGGAATTGTCATGGCTATGGATTTGACCAGCCTGTTGTTTGGCCTGGCGGGTGCTGCGGTGCCGCTGCTCGCCCTGGCCTGGCACCTGCAACGCCAGGCCAGCGCCGCGCAAACCGAACTCGCGTTACTGGAGGAGCGTCTGGCCACCGCCCACATGGCCCACGACGGCTTGAACGCTCAGCTCGATGCGTGCCGCGATGAAATCAGCGACCTGGGCCAGGCCAACGCCGCCCGGCAAGCCGAGCTTGCCGCCGCTTGTCGCGAAGTCGAGTTGCTGCAGATCGAACGCGATAATGCCCGAGACGCGGCCCACGCCTGGAACCTGGAGCGCGCCGCAAAAGAAGCGGAACTGCGGCGTCTTGATGCCCAGGCGGCTTCGTTGCATGCCGAACTGCGTGAGCAACAGGAAAGTCATCAGCAACGTCTGGACGATCTGCAAGGTTCGCGAGACGAGTTGCGGGCACAGTTCGCCGAGCTTGCAGGAAAAATCTTCGATGAACGTGAGCAACGCTTCGCGGAAACCAGCCAGCAGCGGCTGGGGCAGTTGCTCGACCCGCTGAAGGAGCGCATCCAATCCTTTGAAAAACGTGTCGAGGAAAGCTATCAAGCCGAGGCGCGGGAACGCTTCTCCCTGGGCAAGGAGTTGGAGCGGCTGCAACAGCTGAACCTGCGCCTGAGCGATGAAGCGACCAACCTGACCCGTGCCCTCAAAGGCCAGAAGACCCAGGGTAACTGGGGCGAACTGATTCTGGAGCGGGTGCTCGAGCACGCCGGCCTGGAGAAGGGCCGCGAGTATCAGACCCAGGTCAGCCTCAAGGGCCCGGACGGCGAACGGTTCCAGCCGGACGTGCTGATTTACCTGCCCGGCGACAAGCAGGTGGTGGTGGATTCCAAGGTCAGTCTCACGGCCTATCAACAATACGTGGCCGCCGAAGACGACAGCATCGGCCAACTTGCTCTCAAGCAGCACGTGGTGTCCTTGCGGGCCCACGTCAAAGGTCTGGCCGGCAAGGATTACAAGCGCTTGGATGGTTTGCACAGCCTGGATTTCGTGTTGTTGTTCGTACCGATCGAGGCCGCATTTTCTGCCGCGCTGCAAGCCGAACCGACGCTGTTCCAGGAAGCCTTCGACCGCAACATCGTGATCGTCAGCCCAACGACGCTATTGGCGACGTTGCGGGTGATCGACAGTTTGTGGAAACAGGAACGTCAAAGTCAGAACGCCCGGGAAATCGCCGAGCGGGCAGGGTGGCTGTACGACAAGTTCGTACTGTTCATCCAGGACCTGGACGAAATTGGCAGCCGTTTGCAGCAACTGGACAAAGCCTACAGTGCTGCGCGCAACAAACTGACAGAAGGGCGCGGCAACCTGATCAGCCGCAGCGAACAACTCAAATTGCTTGGCGCCCGGGCCAGCAAAAGCCTGCCAGCCGAACTGCTCGAACGGGCCATGACGGATGTCGATGGGTTGCCAGAGTTGCCCGAAGAAACTGCAAAAAGCCAGGAGTGACGCACGCCCTGGCTCGATGCAACACCGGTGGCAGGGCGCGTGCTTATCACAACGGCAAATGCCGACTCAACAATGCCCTCAACGCAGCCGGCTTCACCGGTTTGGCCAAGTAATCCAGACCCGCCGCATGCACTTGCGCCACCGTCTCGGGGCGGCCATCGGCGCTGATCACCACGCCAGGTATCGGTTCACCCATGCGGGTGCGTAGCCAGGCCATCAGCTCGGTTCCGGTCTCGCCATCGTCCAGATGAAAATCCACCAGGGCCAGTTGCGGTCGGCTACCCTCGGTGAGCAAGCGTTCGCACTCCTGGCGGTTGCGCGCCGTCGACACCTGGCAGCCCCAGCGAGTGAGCAGGCTGTTCATGCCGATCAGAATGCTGTCTTCGTTATCGATACACAGCACCTGAGCGCCCTTTGGCAAATGACCATTGGGTTCGGCAACGGGCTTGGGCAAGGCCGTCTGCGCGTGGGCCAGCGGTACGCTGACGCTGAATACACTGCCGCGCCCAGGCCAGGAACGCACCCGCAAAGTGTGACCCAGCACGCGGCACAGCCCGTCGGCGATCGCCAGGCCCAGGCCCAGGCCTTTTTCCGCGCGGGTCTGATGGCTGTCGAGACGTTTGAACTCTTCGAAAATGATCTCCAGTTTATCTTCGGCGATGCCCGGGCCGCGATCCCACACCTCCAGGCACAATTCGCCATTGCGACGACGAACGCCCAGCAGCACCGGGCCTTTGGCATAGCGGAAGGCATTGGTGAGAAAGTTCTGCAGCACACGACGTAGCAACTTGATGTCGCTGTCGACTCGTAGTCGTGAGCCCCGCACCCGGAATTTTAGGCCTTGTTCCTGGGCCAGTACCTTGAACTCGGCGCCCAGGGTGTCGAACAGTTCGTTGAGGGCAAATGGATTGCGGTCAGGGTTGATCTTGCCGTTTTCCAGGCGAGAAATGTCCAGCAGGTCGGTGATCAGGTCTTCGGCCGAGCGCAGCGAACTGTCCAGGTGGTGCACCAGTTGCCGGGCCTCGCTCGGCAAGGCGTCGTGCTGATGCGAGAGCGCTGCGGAGAACAGGCGCGCGGCGTTGAGCGGCTGCATCAGGTCATGACTGACTGCTGCCAGGAACCGGGTCTTGGATTGGTAGGCCGACTCGGCGGTGCCCTTGGCTTCGGTCAGGGCCATGTTCAGTTGCGACAGTTCCCGGGTGCGTTCTGCCACCCGTTGTTCCAGCCCTTCGTTGGCTTCGGTCAGGGCCTGTTCGGCTTCGCGGAAAGCGGTGATGTCGGTAAAACTCATGACAAAACCGCCGCCGGGCATGGGGTTGCCGATCAGCTCGATCACCCGGCCATTGGGAAACAGCCGTTCAGAGGTGTGCGCGCGGCCCTGGCGCATCCAGTGCAGACGTCGAGCGACATGGACCTCTGCTTCGCCTGGGCCACAAAGGCCGCGCTCGGCGTTGTAGCGGATAATGTCGGCGATGGGTCGACCAACACTGATCAAGCCGTCCGGGTAGTTGAACAGCTCCAGGTATCGGCGGTTCCAGGCCACCAGCCTGAGGGACTGATCGACCACGCTGATACCCTGGGTGATGTTTTCGATGGCACCTTGCAGCAGTGCGCGGTTGAATTGCAGCACTTCCGAGGCTTCATCCGCGATTCGGACCACATCCTCCAGCTGCATCTCCCGACCTTCAATTGCGGCTTTTACCACCGCTCGCGTCGACGAAGCCCCCAGCACACCTGCCAGGAGTCGTTCGGTGTGGGCGATCCATTCGCTGTCGGCATTCTGGTTCGGGTTGAAGCCTTTGCCCTGGCGGTAGGCGAAGCGAATGAAACTCTGGCGCGCCCGTTCTTCGCCAACGAATCGCGCGGCCAGTTGCAACAGGTCATCTATGTGCACCGCCAGCATCGAGCGCGGGTTGGGGCGAGCGCTGATTTCCTGGCCGATGAAGCGTCCGGCCTGCCAGTGTTCCGACACCCGGGTGCGCGACAGCACGGAGATCCAGGCAAACAGGGTGAAGTTACCGGCCAGGGATAACACGACCCCTTGGGTCAGCGGTGAAATCGGCAGGTTCAAGGGGTTGCCATGCAGCCACGCAAGTCCCGGGAAACTATTCAGCGACCAGCCCAGACTGTGGGCCGCGATCGGCAACACCAAGGTGTAGAACCACAGGAAAATCCCCATGGCGAGGCCGGCGAACACCCCGCGGCGATTGGCCTGTTTCCAGTACAGCGCGCCGAGCATGGCAGGCGCCAGTTGGGTCACGGCGGCGAAGGCGATCTGGCCGATGGTCGCCAGACTCGCCGTCGACCCCAGCAGGCGGTAGCTGACATAGGCCAGCAACAGGATCACCACGATGCTCACCCGGCGAACCGACAGCATCCACTGACGAAACACTTCGAAGGGCCGCTCGGCGTTGTTGCGGCGCAACAGCCAGGGCAGCAGCATGTCGTTGGAAACCATGGTGGACAACGCGACACTCGCCACGATGACCATGCCGGTGGCCGCCGAGGCGCCTCCAATGAACGCCAGCACCGCTAGCGCCGGGTGGGCCTGGGCCAAAGGCAGGCTGATGACGAACGAATCAGGTAACACCGAGTCGGGCAGCAGCATCTGCCCGGCCAGGGCGATAGGCACTACGAACAACGCAGCCAGGGCCAGGTAGGCGGGGAACACCCATTTGGCCAGGCGCAGATCCTGGGGCTCGATGTTCTCGACCACGGTCACGTGGAACTGCCGCGGCAAGCAGATGATCGCCATCATCGCCACCCCGGTCTGCACCACCATGGACGGCCAGTTGATGGTTTCTTTCCAGTATTGTTCCAGTCGCGGCGCCAGCATCGCCTGGTTGAACAGATCATCGAATCCGTCGTAAAGGCCGAACGTGACAAAGGCGCCTACGGCAAGGAAGGCGAACAGCTTGACCAACGATTCAAAGGCAATGGCCAGCACCATGCCCCGGTGGTGTTCGGTGGCGTCCAGGTTGCGCGTGCCGAACACGATGGTGAACAGTGCCAGGATCAGCGAAACGATCAACGCAGTGTCCTGGGCGCGAGTGCCCATGGCGTCGGCACCAGCGCCGATCAACAGGTTGACCCCGAGCACGATGCCTTTGAGCTGCAAGGCAATGTACGGCAGCACCCCCACCAGGCAGATCAGGGCGACCACCACCGCCAGGGACTGGGATTTGCCGTAGCGTGCGGCGATGAAGTCGGCGATGGAGGTGATGTTTTCCTGCTTGCTGATCATCACCATCTTCTGCAGGACCCACGGTGCCAGCACCAGCAACAGGATCGGCCCGAGGTAAATCGGCAGGAATGACCAGAGTTGTTCGGCAGCCTGGCCTACCGCGCCAAAAAATGTCCAGCTGGTGCAGTACACCGCCAGCGACAGGCTGTAGACCCACGCCCGCACCCGAGGGGGCAACGGTGTGCTGCGCCGGTCGCCGTAGAAGGCGATGGCGAACAGGATGGCCATATAGGCCAGGGCAACAACGGCAATCAGCCCGCTGGACAACGACATGGAAGCTCCTGAACGAAAGACCCCGGGGCAGGGCCCGGCAGAACAGTCTCGCATGCCCGCTCGGGTTCGTCAGTGTCGACCAAGGTCGAGGCATGCCGAGGTGTTGCGGTTTGCGCCCAGCGTTGGGTCATGGGGTGTTCTGGCTGGCCGCCATCGCGAGCAGGCTCGCTCCCACACTGGATCCTCGCTGAACACAAATGTTGGTTCACCACAGACCCAATGTGGGAGCGAGCCTGCTCGCGATGGCGGTATTACTGGGTCAACGCGATATCCACCAACCGATACAACTCCTCAACCGCCAACGGCTCGGTGGCAAAGAGGATACGAAACACCGTCGGTGCGACCACCACATTGATCAGTCGCTCGACCCCTGGGTTTGGCTCGTCGGGATAGCGATCCAGGATGGTCTGCAACTGGCCGCTGAGGATTGCCACGCAATAGCCTGGCGTAGCGCAGGCCTGGATGTCGCGCATCATGTCGCGACCGGGTTCGGAGCTCATTTCGTCCAGGTACTGTTCGGCCCAGGCGCGAAGATCCCCACGCAGGCTGCCGGTGTCCAGCGGTGCGCTGTCCGGGCGCATGCGGGCAATCGCGACGTCGCCCAGCAATGCCGGCAGGTCGCCCCAACGCCGGTAAATGGTGGACGGGGTGACGCCTGCGCGGGCCGCGATTTGCGGCACGGTCAGGCTGGCGCGGTCCTGCTCCTGGAGCAGGCTGCGAACCGCCGAATGAATCGACTCTTGTACCCGGGCGCTTCTGCCGCCGGGGCGTAAACCTTCTTTAATAGCCATGGATCGGACCTTAACACAAAGAATTTGCTTTAAGCGCACGTCGATAGCACACTCTGCAAAAGCAAAAAATTAGCTTTTGTGAATCGCCTTGTGGAGTGTGCCCATGTCCCGTCCAGCTTCGACCCGTGCCAGTCTGATATTCTTGGCGATCACCCTGCTCGGTTTCCTCGCTGCGTCCAGCGCGCCAACCCCGCTGTATCACCTCTATCAGGAACAACTGCAATTTTCCCCTGGGGTCCTGACGCTGATTTTCGGCGTGTACGCGTTCAGTCTGTTAGCGGCGTTGTTGACCGTGGGTTCGCTGTCGGATTATCTGGGGCGCAAACCGGTGATTTTCGTCGCGCTGGTGCTCAACATGCTGGCGATGCTGCTGTTTATCAACGCCAACAGTATTGCCTGGTTGATCGGTGCACGGTTGATTCAGGGCTTCGCCACCGGCATGGCCACCAGTGTGCTTGGCGCGGCCTTGCTGGACTTCGATCGTCGGCAAGGTCCGCTGATCACTAGCGTAGCGCCCTTGCTGGGCATGGCTTGCGGTGCATTTGGCTGTGGCATGTTGGCCGAGTTCGCGCCGTTGCCCCTGCAACTGACGTACTGGATTTTGCTGGGATTGTTCCTGATCCAGGCCATTTACCTCTGGTTTTTGGCGGAGAGCGTCAGTCCGCAGCCGGGTGCCTGGCAATCCTTGCGCCCCACCTTGCATGTGCCGATCCAGGCACGGCGCGCCTTGTGGCTGATACTGCCCTTGAACCTGGTGGCCTGGGCGGTGGGCGGCTTCTACTTGTCACTGGCGCCGTCATTGGTGCGGGCCGCAACCGGAACCACGTCCAACTTGATTGGCGGCGCGCTGGTGGCGGTGTTGACGCTCACCGGAGCGTTGAGCATCTACACGCTGCGCAACCAGGTGGCGGACAAAATGCTGCGCCTGGCCGCCAGCCTGTTGCTGGTCGGTCTGGCGCTGGTATTGATCGCAGTGCACGCTGCTAGTTTGCCGTTGTTCTTCGTCGGCACGCTGGTCACCGGCAGCGGTTTTGGCGCAGGCTTTCTGGGGGCATTGCGCAGCATTATGCCGTTGGCCTTGCCCCATGAGCGGGCTGGGTTGATGTCAGCGTTTTATGTCCTCAGTTACCTGGCTTTCAGCCTGCCGTCGCTGCTGGCGGGGAGCCTGACCCGGGTGTTCGGGTTGATCCCGACCACCGATGGCTTTGGCGCGGTGTTGATTGTGCTGGCGACCGTTGCCTTGCTCGGGCTGTCGCGTCAGGCGCGGCCATCGCCTGGTTTGGGTTAGTCTTGGCACCTCTGTGTTTCTTTGGGGCGATCTCTGTTGAACATCATCCGCAGCAAATCCTTTACCGGCGACCGCGCCTGGGCAGCGCTGGATATCGCCAACATGAATGGCATCACCACGCGCCTGCACTGGACTGATCAGCCCTATAAATGGCACATCAACGATGGACAGGAAGTGTTCGTGGTGCTCGATGGGCAAGTGCAGATGTGCTATCGGCAAGAGGGTATCGAGAAAGATACCCTGCTGAGTGCGGGGGATATTTTCTATGCCTCGGTGGGCACCGAACATGTGGCCAAGCCATTGGGAGAAGCGAGAATTCTGGTGATTGAGGCCGAGGGCAGCGTCTGAAAAATATTTGTAAAATCGATAATATATAGAGATATTACCCGTTATATAGATATTCGATCTGGCTCTAGCATGGCTCTATCTCGTCCGAGAGTAGGAGTTCGCCATGCCATGCTGTGCTGCCACAAACCGTTTGCGTCCACTCAGTCATTTGCCCAGACCATTGGAAGCTGTTCGCCAGTTCACGCCTAACTGGTTTGCTGTCGTCATGGGCACCGGCGTATTGGCCCTGGCCTTGGCGCAATGGCCGGGGGATGTCCCGGGCCTGCGCGTCCTGGCCGAAGGGGTGTGGTGGTTCGATGTCCTATTGTTCGTGTTGTTCACGGGGCTGTACACCGCGCGTTGGGTGTTGTTCTTCGACGAGGCGCGGCGGATTTTTGCTCATTCAACGGTTTCGATGTTTTTCGGCACCATTCCCATGGGGCTGGCGACCCTCATCAATGGTTTGTTGGTATTCGGCTTGCCGCGTTGGGGCGAGGGCGTGGTGCCGTTGGCGGAAACGTTGTGGTGGATCGACGTGGCGATGTCCCTGGCCTGTGGCGTGCTGATTCCGTTTTTGATGTTCACCCGTCAGGAACACCGGATCGACCAGATGACCGCCGTGTGGCTATTGCCGGTGGTGGCGGCCGAAGTCGCTGCCGCCAGTGGCGGCTTGTTGGCACCGCACTTGGCAGACGCCCATTCGCAACTGGTCATGCTGGTCACCAGCTACATTCTCTGGGCATTTTCCCTACCTGTTGCGTTCAGCATCCTGACGATTCTGCTGCTGCGCATGGCCTTGCACAAACTGCCCCACGAAAACATGGCCGCCTCGAGCTGGCTGGCCCTTGGTCCGATCGGGACCGGTGCCCTGGGCATGTTGTTGCTGGGAGGCGATGCGCCGCTGATTTTTGCCGCCAATGGCTTGCCTGGCCTGGGCGAAGTCGCCGCTGGCTTGGGGTTGGTGGCCGGTATCACCCTGTGGGGGTTCGGGTTCTGGTGGATGTTGATGGCGCTGTTGATCACCGCACGGTATTTGCGCACGGGCATCCCGTTCAACCTCGGATGGTGGGGTTTTACCTTCCCCTTGGGCGTGTATGCGCTGGCGACGCTGAAGCTGGCGAGCTTGCTGAACCTGGGGTTTTTTACCGTCTTCGGTTGTGTACTGGTGGCGATGCTGGCGGTGATGTGGCTGATCGTCGCCCGGCGCACGGTGCTCGGCGCCTGGCACGGTGAGCTGTTCGTGTCTCCGTGCATTGCGGGGCTGGCGAAATAATCGTTAAAGACAGGTAATGTGTGGCCTGGATCGGAAAACCTCATTCCAATAAGCGACCACGCCACTCAGGAACATGGAAGATGAGTCACCCCTCGCAGTTCACCTTGCTCCGCACGCGGCGTTTCTTGCCGTTTTTCATCACGCAGTCCCTGGGCGCGTTCAACGACAACGTGTTCAAGCAATCGCTGATCCTGGCGATTCTCTATCGGCTGACCATCGAGGGCGACCGTTCGATCTGGGTCAATCTGTGTGCGCTGCTGTTTATCTTGCCGTTCTTCCTGTTCTCGGCACTGGCGGGGCAGTTTGGGGAAAAGTTCGCCAAGGATGCGTTGATACGTCTGATCAAACTTGGCGAAATCGTCATCATGGCGATCGGCGCGGTGGGTTTTCTGTTCGATCACTTGTGGTTGATGCTGGCGGCGCTGTTCGCCATGGGCACCCAGTCGGCGTTGTTCGGGCCGGTGAAATATTCGATCCTGCCGCAAGCCCTGCGCGAAGACGAATTGGTCGGCGGCAATGGCCTGGTGGAGATGGGCACCTTCCTGGCGATCCTCATCGGCACCATCGGCGCCGGGATCATGATGTCCTCGGCGCATTACGCGCCGGTGGTGGCGACTTCGATTGTCGTTATCGCCGTGCTTGGTTACCTGGCGAGTCGCGGTATTCCGCGGGCGGCGGCGGCCTCGCCGCAGATGCGCCTGAACTGGAACATTTTCAGCCAGTCCTGGGCCACGCTTAAATTGGGCCTGGGACAAACCCCCGCGGTGTCCCGCTCCATTGTCGGCAACTCGTGGTTCTGGTTTGTCGGGGCGATTTATCTGACACAGATCCCGGCCTACGCCAAGGACTGGATGCACGGTGACGAAACCGTGGTGACCTTGATCCTGACGGTGTTCTCGGTGGGGATCGCCCTGGGTTCGATGCTGTGCGAGAAGTTATCCGGGCGTAAAGTCGAAATCGGCCTTGTGCCCTTCGGCTCGTTCGGCCTGACCGTGTTCGGGCTGCTGTTGTGGTGGCATTCCGGTGGAATTCCCGGCAGCGCCGAGGGCTACGGCTGGCTCGAAGTGCTCGGTTTCGGCCACGCCTGGCTGGTGCTGATCGACATCCTCGGGCTCGGTGTCTTTGGTGGTTTCTACATCGTGCCGCTGTACGCACTGATCCAGTCGCGCACCGCCGAGAATGAGCGGGCGCGGGTGATCGCCGCCAACAACATCCTCAACGCGTTATTCATGGTGGTTTCGGCGATTGTCTCCATTGTCCTGCTGGGCCTGCTGGAACTGTCGATTCCCCAGCTGTTCCTGGTGGTGTCGCTGCTGAACATTGGCGTGAACACCTACATCTTCAAAATCGTCCCTGAATTCAGCATGCGTTTCATGATCTGGCTGCTGAGCCATTCCATGTACCGCGTGGAACATCGCAACCTGGATGCGATTCCCGATGAAGGCGCCGCGCTGCTGGTCTGCAACCACGTGTCCTTCGTCGACGCGTTGCTGATCGGCGGCGCGGTGCGTCGACCGATTCGCTTCGTGATGTATTACAAGATCTACAACCTGCCGGTGCTCAACTTTATCTTTCGCACCGCCGGGACGATTCCGATTGCCGGGCGCCAGGAAGATATCCATATCTACGAAAGCGCCTTTACACGCATCGCTCAATACCTGCAGAACGGCGAGTTGGTGTGCATCTTCCCCGAAGGAAAGTTGACGGCCGATGGTGAGCTCAATGAGTTCAAGGGCGGACTGACGCGCATTCTTCAGGAAACACCCGTGCCGGTGATTCCCCTGGCGTTGCAGGGATTGTGGGGCAGTTTCTTCAGTCGTGACCCGAACAAGGGACTGTTTCGCCGGTTGTGGTCGCGGGTGACGTTGGTGGCGGGGCCGGCGGTCGCCGTTGAGGTGGCGGAGCCGGCGAAGTTGCAGGCGTTGGTGGGGGATTTGCGCGGGGCTGTCAGGTAGGCTCAAAAACCTTGTGGGGAGCAGCACCTGTGGGAGCAAAGCTCCCACAGGTCTTCCAGTCCTGCTGGTGAACTCAGGTGCTGACCTTAAGTCCGATCAACCCGGCAACGATCAATGCCACACTGGCCAGCCGAATCAGCGCCATGGATTCACCAAACAGAATGATCCCGGCAATCACCGTGCCCACGGCCCCGACACCGGTCCAGATGGCATAGGCCGTGCCCAGGGGCAGTTCCTTCATCGCAAGGCCTAGCAGGCCAAGGCTGATGGCCATGGCCGCAACGGTCAATGCGGTAGGGAGCGGGCGGCTGAAGCCGTCGGTGTACTTCAGGCCGACAGCCCAACCGACTTCGAACAGGCCGGCAAAAAACAGAATGATCCAGGACATCACACACCTCCATCAATGGATGGGGTCGTCCCCGGATTAAGATTGATCGAGTGGCGGGGTCGTCCCCGCGATGGGCGTATAGATTGCCCATTATTGACCACTCGATCAAGTCTGCCTTTCAGTCCGCCGCTTGGCGGGCGAGCAGTTCACGGTCCTGCTTTTCGCTCATACGGCGGAAATACGTCGAGAGCAGTGCCCCGGAAATATTGTGCCAGACGCTGAACAGCGCGCTGGGCACCGCCGCCAGCGGCGAGAAATGTGCACTGGCCAGGGCCGCGCCCAGACCGGAATTTTGCATGCCCACCTCCAGCGACAAAGTCTTGCGCTGGGCCAGGGGCAAACCGAACAGGCGACCGGTGAAGTAACCCAGCAGGTAACCGAAGCTGTTATGCAGCATCACGATGGCCATGATCAGCAGGCCGGACTCGGCGATCTTCGCCTGACTGGCCGCCACGACCGCCGCAACAATGATCACGATGCTCACTACCGAGATCAGCGGCAGCACTTCCACCGCGTGACGAACCCGATCACCCAACAGGCGCTGAGCAACGATGCCCAGCACGATAGGCAGCAGTACGATCTGCAGGATCGACCAGAAAAGCGCCGAGAACGACACCGGCAACCAGGCCGAGGCCAGCAGCCAGATCAGCGCAGGCGTCAGCAAAGGCGCGAGCAGGGTGGTGATGGCTGAAAGCGACACGGCCAAAGCCAGGTCTCCGCGGGCCAACCAGGTCATGACGTTGGAGGAGGTGCCGCTCGGGCAGCAACCCACCAGAATCACCCCGACGGCAATCTCCGGTGGCAGGCTGAATACTTGGCAAAGTAACCACGCCACACCGGGCATGATTACAAATTGTGCGATCACGCCCAGAACCACGCGTCCTGGATGCCGGCCCACTTCGGCAAAATCTTCCAGCTTGAGCGCCAGGCCCATGCCGAACATCACCAGCCCGAGCAAGGGGACGATGGCGACTTTCAGATCGACGAACCACTGCGGCAGCAAGAATGCCAGCACGGCAAAAAACAGCACCCAGTAAGCGAAGGTATTGCCGACAAAACGACTCAATGCAGCCAGTGCGCGCATGACCTGATCCTTATTATTAAGTGCAACATACAGAACCCCTGTGGGAGCGGGCTTGCTCGCGAAGGCGATGTGTCAGCTAACAAATAGGCTATCTGATACACCGCTTTCGCGAGCAAGCCCGCTCCCACAGTGGGGAAGGTTTGTTAGATCCCCTGAGGCATCTCTTCACCGCCCAGGGCCTCGACCAGCGCCGGCAGGAACTCACCAAACGTCAACATCATCAGCGTGAAGCTGGCGTCCAGTTGGCCGAGGGCCTCGTCGCCGCCGTCCTGTTCCGCCTGGTCCTGCAACAAGTCTTCGAACTTCAGGCGCTTGACCACCATTTTGTCGTCGAGCACGAAAGACAACTTGTCTTGCCAGGCCAGCGACAGTTGGGTCACCACCTTGCCAGTGTTCAAGTGCAGCTGGATTTCGTCGCTGGTCAGGTCCTGGCGCTTGCAGCGCACGATGCCGCCATCTTCGTGGGTGTCGCGCAGCTCGCATTCATCCAGCACGAAGAAATCGTCGGCGGCTTTCTGAGTCTTGACCCAGTCGGTCATGATGGCGGTGGGGGCCGTCTTCACTGTCAGTGGCCGCACCGGCAGCGAGCCGAGGACTTCACGCAGGGTAGAGAGCAGGTCTTCGGCGCGTTTCGGGCTGGCGGAGTTGACCAGGATCAGACCCTGTTTCGGTGCGATGGCAGCGAAGGTGGACGAGCGACGAATGAACGCACGAGGCAGAAACGCCTGGATGATTTCATCCTTGAGCTGGTCCCGTTCCTTTTTATAGACCTTGCGCATTTGCTCGGCTTCGATCTCTTCGACCTTTTCTTTCAGGGCATCGCGTACGACGCTGCCTGGCAGGATGCGTTCTTCCTTGCGCGCGGCGATCAGCAGGAAATCCTGGCTGATGTGCACCAGAGGCGCGTCTTCGCCTTTGCCGAACGGCGCGACGAAACCGTAAGTGGTCAACTCCTGGCTTGCACATGGACGCGCCAGTTTACTGGCCAGTGCAGTTTCCAACGCCTCGGCATCAAAAGGCAGATCTTGGGTCAGGCGATAGATAAGCAGGTTTTTGAACCACATGGGGTGAGTCTCTCCTTTATACAAAGGGGGGCATTATTCTCTTCGCGGGGCCATAGGCCAACCCTTCGCTAAGCCTTTGGAAGGCCTGAAAAAATTAAAGTAAAAAGTGCTTGCCAGCTTTGAGGACGCTCCGTAGAATGCGCGCCACACCGAAAGCGAAGGGTGATTAGCTCAGCTGGGAGAGCGTCTGCCTTACAAGCAGAATGTCGGCGGTTCGATCCCGTCATCACCCACCATTCGCTCCAAGTGTTACGCGCAGCGGTAGTTCAGTCGGTTAGAATACCGGCCTGTCACGCCGGGGGTCGCGGGTTCGAGTCCCGTCCGCTGCGCCATATTCGGTAATCTGGAACACTGAACGCCAGATCACCACAGAAAGCCCGCTAACGCGGGCTTTTTGCTGTTTGCAGTTCCTGCGGTGCGTGTCAATCACATTTTTTTTCGCTGAATAGTTAATTAAATCAGCACGTTACAAAAATGTGTGAGAGAATGCGCCCCGCATCGAAAGTGAAGGGTGATTAGCTCAGCTGGGAGAGCGTCTGCCTTACAAGCAGAATGTCGGCGGTTCGATCCCGTCATCACCCACCAAGCTTTCAACGCTACGCGCAGCGGTAGTTCAGTCGGTTAGAATACCGGCCTGTCACGCCGGGGGTCGCGGGTTCGAGTCCCGTCCGCTGCGCCATCTTCGGCAACTTGGAACACTGAACGCCAGGTTGCCATTAAAAAGCCCGCTCATTGAGCGGGCTTTTTGCTGTCTGGTGTTTACCGGTTAGCTACTGTTCGGCATTACGCCGATGACGGTAATCGCTGACCGCCTCGTACACGGCTTTGCGCAAACGGTTGATGCCGCCGATGGGGCGATGGGCCTCAATGCCGAACCAGGGGTTGAAGGACTGGTTGTCGCAGGCCAGGTTCAGCTTGGGCGTATCGAAATCCTGGGCCGGCACGGTGATGCGCGCCACCGTCTCGAACGGTGCGTCACTTTCTCGCCATTCAATACTGGTGTCTTCGATCGGCATGTATTTGCTCGGGTCCTGGCGCTGGATCTGCAGGACAAAACACGCCGGTATACGGTCTGTGGATAACTGTTGCGTCAGTGCGCTTCGCAAGAAATTCGGCAGTGCCTGGTTTTGTGCGGGCAAGGTGTAGCTCGGGCAGCTATCCGGGTCGGGCGCTACGCGAAATTTCGCGTTGGCCTCGCCAAACTTATAGGGAGATACCGAAAAATACGTGGTCTGGGTGGGGCTGTCAGGGGCTGGTGAAAGTGTCTCCAGAGCGATGAACAGGTGACGGATTTGCCAGCTGCGCGGATCCAGGCTTGGGAAGAACGCCATCGCTTTTTTTCCATCGGCCTGGGCGGCCACATTCTGACGATATTCGGCGACATCGCTGACGAAGAAGTTCGGATGATTGAACATCACAAAATCCTGTTCACCTTGTGACTGGCGGTCCCCCAGCAGTTGTTTGCCCGGCACGTCCAGCAGTTTGATCGCCATTCCTCGCGCATCGCGCAGGCTGTCGAACTGCGGGTAGGCGTTGCCGTTGGACAAGCGCATCGTCGCTTGCCAGACCTTCCCCGGCTCGGCAAATACACCCTGGCGCAACGGTGCTGGCAGATCGTCCGGCACCTGCACTTGCGCCATGACGCAGCCGTGGGCCTTGGCATGGGCATCGCGCAGGTAGCGCGTGCCTTCGCGGTGCTGATCGACGATACGGATGGCGGTCTGGATGATGTCCTGGGTCATGGCCGCTTCGCCGGGTGGAATCTGCTCTTTATCCGAGACCGGTCCGCTGTGTTGCCAGGCGAACCAGGCCGTGGCCAGCGCCCAACCGAGTAGACCGATGCCCAGCAACCACAGGAGCGTCTTGCCCAAAAAGGCGCCGAGGCGCAGCCAGAGCGTAATCAGCATGGGTCAATCCTTTTGCCTGAGGGGTTCATCATCACAGTTGCGACTCCAGTGGCCCGCCCAGTACCTTGAGGTACTCCAGCAACGCCCAGCGTTCCTGTGGCTGCAGCAGCCGACCAATCACGCCATTGCCCCGCTCACCGGCGCGAAACTCATGGCCACTGTTGTGGTTGCCGGTGATCCGGGTGTCGAACAAAAAGCCATTGGTGAAGGCTTCTGTGCGATAGCCCAGGTGCCGTGGGTCGTATTCGAAGCTGCCTTTGTAGAAGGTGATCGCCCGTTCGTCCTGAGGAGACAGCAACTGATAGATCGTCGGCACCGAGCCGTTATGCAGGAAGGGCGGCGTGGCCCAGACGCCAGCCAGGGGCCGGGCTTTGTAGGCGCGCAGTTCGCGTACGCCGATGGGCAGGCCAAAACCATCCAGCGCCGGGCGCTCCAGCGGTGTGACGCCTGCGTCACGGTAAGCCCGTTCTTCCACGAACGCGGTCACGTAGGCCAGGCCTTTAGCGACTGAAACCTGGCTCAAATCCAGCGGCGTCGTCGGCGTCGGATGCAGTTGCACGTCCAGCTTTGCCAGTTCGGCCGGATCCCATTGCAGGCTGGTCAGGTCGAAGCGGTGGTCGGCAATGTTGTTGGCGGTGCCTGGGTCGGTGCCGATCACCTTCACCGGCAACATCTTCAGCTGCTGGACGGGCCTGTCAGGACCTTGAACCACTTTAGGCACGTGGCAGCCGGCACAGTTTTCGGCGAACAGCGCCCGGCCCTGTGCGGCCAACGGCCTATCGATAGGCCCAAGCAGCTCCTGAGGCCACTGCGGGGCCTTGAGCAACTGCAGGGTTTCTTCAATCTTGTGCAGATCGCGAACGCGTACGCTGGAGGGGTATCGCGCATCACCTTGCAATGGTTTGCCCTGGGCGTCGAAGAAATTCAAGGTGGCGCCGACTCCCAACGCTTCGCCGACGTTGCGGGCCATCGGCTGCTGGGCCGAACCGTTCCACTGCACCCAGTCGAATGTCCAAATGTCCCACAACTGCGGGTAATCCACAGGTGCGTTGGCGACGCGGTAATTCTCGGCCGAGATAGCATCGCCGAAGCTGGCATTGGCAATACGCCCAAAGGCATCTGTACGGCCAGGCCCTTCTTCAGTGGGGTAGAGGCCGCGGTGAGTGTCGTTCCAGGCCACGCGCAAGAAGGTGTCCAGGGAGGCTTTGAATGATTGGCGCAGCTGTTCATGGCGGGCGTCGTAGTCCTGCCCCAGGACTTGGCGGGCAAAGCGTTCGAATTTCCAGGGGTTGTAGTAGGTCGAGGCCAGACTGGCGACCAAGGCCTGTCCGAAACTGCCACCGCGTAATGTGGGAACGCTGGAAGGCAGGACGTGCTGGGCCGAGCCACCATCGATCCGTATCGCCTGGCCCTTGAAGTGCAACTCACCGGTATGACAGGCGGCGCAGGTGATATCCAGGAACTGGTCGGCGCTGCCCGGATTCTGGTGGCGGGTGAAACCTACGGGCAGATTGCCAGGATTGTCCGCCGAGGGTTTCTGCGCCGGGTCCACCAGAAAGCCGAATCGGGCCAGGTATTCAGGCGAAGCGAAGCGCTGCTGCGAGAACGGCAATTCGAGGGCGGTGAACCAGTCGTAGCGCAGGCCTTTGACTTGAGTACCCTGGGGCGTGAAATAGTACGTCTGGCGTTCGGCGGCGCTCCATTGATCCAGATAATGCACCTGTTCGACCGGGGTATAGGCCGGCAGGCGAGGGTTGGCCACGTAATAAAGCACCACGGCCACGGCGACGACGAGCAGCGCGAGGAGCAACAAGAGAAGGCGAGATAGCAGGCGCACGGTAACGTCCTTGTTTTTTTGATATGCCCTTATGCCTCAGTGCCGCGTGGCCGGCAAGTGGCCATTACCGGCGGCGCTACGGGGAGTGGCCATTTGTCCCTGTAGGTAATAGATGACAGATGCTTCATCAGCCCTGGATTAAAAAGCGTTTGTGGTCGTGAACTTATCAGTGCTTTGCTGCTCACATGCCGGTAGCCATTGGTCGTGGCCGCCTGATAAGCTCGCGGCTTTACTCGATTGCCCTTATGGCGCATGAACAAGGAAATAGCATGAAACAGCATCGGTTGGCGGCGGCGGTGGCCCTGGTTGGCCTGGTACTCGCGGGTTGCGACTCGCAGACCAGCGTAGAGCTGAAAACCCCGGCGCAGAAAGCTTCCTACGGTATTGGCCTGAACATGGGCAAAAGCCTGGCTCAGGAAGGTATGGATGACCTGGACTCCAAAGCAGTCGCCCAGGGCATCGAAGATGCCGTCGGCAAGAAAGAACAGAAGCTGAAAGACGAAGAACTGGTCGAAGCCTTTGCCGCACTGCAAAAACGCGCCGAAGAGCGCATGGCCAAAATGAGTGAAGAGTCGGCAGCCGCCGGCAAGAAATTCCTCGAGGAAAACGGCAAGAAGGAAGGTGTTACCACCACCGCTTCCGGCCTGCAGTACGAAGTGGTCAAGAAAGCCGACGGCCCTCAGCCTAAGCCGACTGATGTCGTGACTGTTCACTACACCGGTAAGTTGACCGACGGTAAGGTGTTCGACAGCTCTGTCGAGCGTGGCAGCCCGATCGATCTGCCGGTCAGCGGTGTGATCCCGGGTTGGGTCGAAGGCCTGCAACTGATGCATGTCGGCGAGAAGTACAAGCTGTACATCCCGAGCGACCTGGCCTACGGCGCCCAAAGCCCGAGCCCGGCCATCCCCGCCAACTCGGTTCTGGTATTTGACCTGGAACTGCTGGCGATCAAGGATCCGGCAAAAGAAGAAGCAGCCAAGTAACTGCGGCTGTTGTAACGACAACGCCTCGCTTATGCGGGGCGTTGTCGCATCCGGGCTTTGGTAAACAGCAAAAAACCGAACGCTCGGCGCGGGTTATAGTCATAGGCAATACAGACGCTGTGCTAGACCCAGTCGGGCCGTCAAGTCAATGAAATATTGGGTTTTTTTATGTGAGTAAAAAACGCCCGATTTGACTGGGAGCCTTATTTAACGGGGGCTTCAGCGCGCAAATGCAGCTCTGTTCACAAGGTTATCCACAATTTGTGTGGATAACATTTCAGTGGGAGAAAACATGAAGGCTCCGTGGAATTTTGCACGTTTTCTGCCCTTGGCAGGACGACTGCTGGCCCGCGGTCGATTGCCAACGTTGTTGTTTGCCGTCGCCAGCAAAGGCGCGCGGGAAGGCGGTCGGTTAGGCAAGCTAAAGGAGGATCTGCGTTTGCTGCAGGCCCTGTGCCTGGCCTACTGGCGTGGCGAGTATCGGGCCGTCAGCGCCAAATCGCTGCTTTCTATCGTCGCCGGACTGATGTACTTCCTCAGCCCCCTGGACGCGATTCCGGATTTTCTGCCCATGTTCGGCATGTTTGACGATATCGCCGTGCTGGCTTGGATCATGAAGACCCTCGACGGTGAACTCGAAGCCTTCCGCGCCTGGCGCTATCGGCAATCCCCCGAAAAGCTCGCTCAAGTCGAGCGGCTTCCCGACACCCCGGAGCAGCTCCAGCTCCAAGGCCAGAAAAAGCACTGATCCGGTTCTGTTTGCCTTCTGAGATTGATCGCCCCGCGACCTTAGCCGCTATTAGGATTACACTTCCAAGGAAAAAGCTGACTCGCTAAGTGTTGTTGTCCTACGGGGTAGACATGGATATTCAAATAATCACACGCGACGGAGAGCCCGAATACGCGGTTTTACCGTGGGAGCAGTACCAGTCGCTATTGAAGGCAGCCGGCATCAATCAAGCACCGCCGCAGGACGCCACAGTCCGTGATGCGGCGGCACCCGGTCAGGTTCTTCCTGGTCTGGATCAACTCCGCAGTTTGCGCGAAGGGAAGGGCATCGCCATTGAGGCGTTGGCCCGCACAGTAGGTATAAGCCCGTCTTATCTGGCCATGATCGAAAGTGGCGAGCGTCAGCCCGATGCCGCGATTCGGCGCAGTCTGGCCTGGGAGTTGACGGTGCCGGGGTGGAGGGATCAATTGTGAGCGTTCGTATCAGTCGGCAGCATTGGGATGGGTTGTTGGGTGAGTTGGATCAGGCGCGCCGCCAGCGCCATTTGTTGACGTATCGGGCCTTGCTGGAGCGCTTGCAGCTTCCCAGTCCGGCCATGCAGACCTTGACTGCGGCCCTTGAACACTTGGCGGCGCTGGATGCCCGGGCTGAACAGCCGCTGCGAAGTTCGCTGGTCATCAGCCAGGGGGCCAGCCGGTTGCCGCGTACCGGCTTCTTCGAGTGCGTTGAACGTCTCGGGCGCTTTTCCGGGCCTTCCGATGGCGTGGCCGCCGCTTCCTGGCACGCCTCGGAAGTGGTTCGGGTATTCGAATACGAGTACCCCGAATCAGCGGAGGCCTGAATGCTCTGGCGTATCAAGGCGCGGGCCGGCTACTGGCTGGCGCGGCGGTTGTTTCATTGGTCCTGGTTCGTTCGCCAGCCCCGTGGCTGGTCTTGGCTCGAGGGGCAGTTCTCGCGCATGGCAAATCTGGGCGATGTCGGTGCGCAAAGTTTCTACGGGCATATTCTGACGTTCCGCGGCCAGGGCCTGGGTGCCCGGGAGGAAGGGGGTCGCCTGCTGCGACTGGCGGCACTGGCCGGTGACGGCAAAGCGGCCTACCAGGTGGGGGTGATCAGCCTCGCCGGAACTGCCAGCAAAGTACCGGATCCGGTTGAAGCCGCACGTTGGTGGACCTTGGCGGCGAAGGCCGGGCATCCGTTGGCCGAGATCAAGCTCAAAACGCTTGAGGACCATCAGCCGTAACGTTATCCACAGATCCTGTGAAGAACTGCCTTTCCTCCCTTGTCAGTTGATTGTTTTTCGTGCTGGGCGAATTTAACGAATCGCCCTACATCCATCGCCTCCTTCCCTGACTTATTTCCCCAGCCATCACCGGCACAGTCTCGCGCTTCCTGAGTGCTGCGAGACGTCTGCCCATGTTCGACCGTTTTTTCCTGCCGGCCCTTGATCGAGCCATGCCCTGATGGATCAGGTGAGCCGTATCGAGCAGGAACTCGATAGTTTCAAAGACACCCTTTCGCTTTACCGCGGGCAACTCGAGCACTGGTACAGCCTGGCTGCGGACCGGGCCAGCCAGGCGGCAGACCTGCCCTCGCTGATGGGCATGGAGCGAGTGATTCGTTTCGCTGATAGCCCCACCGTCGTCAGCACGGGCGACGATGACTTCCTCTCCACTGTCGTCCAGTGCCCTCTGGGTGGGGTGATGACGATCGAGAGCAAGTTCGAGTCGGTGTATGACATTCCCCTGGGCGACATCGTGGTGGATGTGGTCGCAGTGGACAGCGGCGAAGTCACGCCCGTCACCCTGAATGCCCAGGGCCTGGGGACCTTCAAGGGCGAGGCGGGCAAGTCCTATCGAGTGCATGTCCAGGACAAGGTGTCGCCGAAACACATCGCGAAGCTGTTTTCTTCCTACGATGGGCTGAGCAACGATCTGACACAGTGGTTGCGCGGCGAGTGGCAGGGGTTCAAGCCGCAATGGACGCAACAATCCTTGGCGACCTCGGCGGCTGCGGTGGGCAACGGTTTGCTCGCTGGCAGTTGGAAGGCGATCGAGGGAGTGTGGGACAGCATCAGTCTGCTGTCGGACATTCTCAAGGATCCCGGCGAGTTTGCTGATCGGTTGGGCGAGAGCGCGGATCAGCTAAAAAAACTGGCGGAAGAAGCGCCATTGCTCATGGCCAAGCTGCAACTGCTGGCCAGTGACGAAGCCGCCTTGTGCTTGCTAGTGCGCACCGCCAGTCTCTGGCTGGAGATGCTGCCACCCAGTGAGATGGCGGGTGAAACCGCCGAAGCTCTGTCGACGGCGGTGGTGACGCTGCTGATCGATTTGTTGATCGGTGTAGTGCTGACCTTCGCCGGGGCGGGAGCTGGTATTGCTTACTTGTCGCTGCGTCTGGGCAAGCTTGGCGCGGGTTTGCTGAGTGCTGCCCAGCGGTTCGTCAGCGCTATCTTTGCGGTGGTCAACGGTTTCATGGCCTACGTAGATCGCTACAAAACCGTGGCGGCGCGGGGTGTGGCGGCGGGAATAAAGAAAGGCCGGATGCAACTGCGCTGGGACGCGCAGCGCAATACCACATTGAAAAAGGACGAACCCCACGACGACGTCCCGGCCCAATCGAAAAACCCCAACGGCGACAGCGCCGACACCGCAGCCCTGACCCAAACCAGCGGCTGCCCGGTGTCGATGGTCACCGGCGAGGAACTGCTGACCCTGGACGACGGCACCCTCGATGGCTGCTTGCCGTTTGTCTTCACCCGCTTGTACCGCACCAGCGCGGTGGACCTGGACGTCGGCCTGGGCCGCGGCTGGAGCCATGCCCTGGCGCACCGCTTGTTGCTCGAGGGCGAGCAGGTCATCTGGATCGACCAGGAAAACCGCCGTACGCCGTTTCCGCTGCCCACCGACCAGCGCCCAGCGATCCACAACAGCCTGGCCCGCGCAGCGATTTACCGGGGGGCCGAGCCGGACGAACTGATCATCGCCCAACCCGGCGAAGGTGCACCTTTCCTACACTTTCGCGACGGCCATCTGACCGCCCTCAGCGACCGCTACGCCAACCGCCTGACGCTGCAGCGCAACATCCATGGCGACATCAGCCGCCTGGACAACGGTGCCGGGCGCTCCCTGCGCTTGCGTTACGAACAGCGCCACCTGGTCGCCATCGACTACCAGAGCTTTCACCCGGCCCTGACCCTCGACGAAGCCTGGCGCACCGAACAGACGCTGGTCTCCTACCGTTACGACGGACGTTTCCGACTGATCGAGGCGACCAACGCCGCAGGCGAAAGCGAACGCTACGACTACGACGACCAGCACGTCATCCTCCAGCGGCAACTGGCCGGCGGCGCGAGTTTTTTCTGGGAATGGCAAGGGGCCGGGCGCGCGGCCCGCTGCGTGCGGCACTGGGCCTCGTTTGCACAGATGGACAGCCGCTACACCTGGGGCGAGGACGGGCAGGTCACGGTCCAGCACCTGGATGGC
>NZ_FODL01000030.1:0-10640 GCF_900110355.1 Pseudomonas sp. NFACC39-1
GGTTGTGATGGCCTCATCGCGAGCAGGCTCGCTCCCACAGAGTTCAGTGTGTGGATAGGAAAGTGGATGTGCAGAAACAACAAAGCCCTCGCATTCCTGCGAGGGCTTCGTTTTGTATGGTGCCGGCACCAGACGAACGGTATGTTTCGGCGGGGCTAGGTTTTTCGGGCGTCTGGAGTTGGGTGGAAAACTCGGCGTACCCCAACTAGTAACTATAAATAAATCAGCTAGTTATGGCGTTCGGTGGAATCGAATTCGGGATTTTTTAGATGTCAGCGACATTGTCGCTCTGTAAGTAATTCAGAGCCGCATACGAATGGTAAACCTCCTGAATTCGCACGTACGACTGCAGTCCTCATTTTTTTATCAAGTTGACTTGCGTGGGAACCGGTATCCCGTCTACCTTTTGTTACTTAATGCTGGCTTGATGCCTCCACCGCTACAACTCAAGGAGCGAGCTGTGCCATATACGCCAAATCCCCAACACCGTAATGGCGGCTATGCGGCAGTAAAGTCGCAATGGTCTATCTCGCAGCCTGAGGAAGTCGCGTGCTTCGATCTCGCGGTTCAGGCCGAATGGGCATTCAGAAACAGCTTTTGGGGATTGCACATAGGGGCTGCCGGTCTTGGCCCTTTAGGAGTGGCTCCTCCGCCGTCATCTTGCCAACTACATATCGCAAAATTTGTAGGCGATGCGATTGGCAACTGGCATGGTTATCCTGTTGCTCATTGGCTCTCCCCTTATGACAAGCCAAGTGAAACGATTCTTTCTTCTTGGTTTGAATTAGGCCTGATTAGTAAGCCAAAAATGGCCAAAATTCATAGGGGCAAACAATGCGCTCTGTAAAGCTCACTATTGCGGGAAGCTACTGGGATTCGCAAATATACTCGGGAGAGCTATTACTGTTCGACAACGATGGAGGTTTACATCGTATTGACTGGTCAAGCTTTGTAGACCAAATCGCCTTTAAAAATGACGATATCCAGACTGCCGTGCGTGTCGCTTTTTCAGATAGCGATCTTTTTTATAATCCGAAGGTTGTAAAAATATTGCGCGACCCGGATTTAGAAGCGCCTATTAAAGCACAGCTTTCCAAACTATCGAGTCTTGAACTTCACGAAAGTAAAGAGTCATGGGAGAAAATCTGGACAACAGAAAGCACGCCTTTCAACTTTTTACCAACCGACACCGAAATCTACTATAACAATATCTTTGCAGGTGGAAATGAAGGCCTATACTCCGCACCCCGCCAAGGGCGTCCCAGCGGTCGATTCACTTCAACTTTTAAGCCCAAGCGTCACCATGATGCGACAGTGCTCCAAGTAAAAGCTTCCGATAGTTACACTGCTATTGCTACCGCTTCAGGCGGCGATGGGCTATTCGATTTTTCTTTATTGAAAGGCTCTGGAGAAACGCTGAGCAAAGCACGAAAAATAGCGGAAAGACCATGCAACGCGTGCGACTGGGCTTTTCAGAGCGTGCTTGGGTGGAGTGCAAACTCGGCTTTTATGGCTTCGTTTAGAGAAGAGAAAGAACCGAATTCAAAGAAAACTATCAGAGTAGTCGACAGAGTTATTGACCAAAGCGAAATATTTCAGAGTTCATCTGATAAAGACAGCTTTACTTGGGGTGCCCGTGAAAAACTCTATAAACTGACAGACGGGCACATAGAGATTCAGCACTATCGGGCAAATGAAAAAAAATCTAAAAAGAAATATAGCAAGAAATTCAACGCGATTGGTTTGTTGGACTTTAAAAATCCATCGCCTGTGGTGATTGCGTCTGGTACTGCCTCTTTCGGAACTGTGCTTGAATTCTGCGACAGAATACTAGTACTGCGTAGTGATGGATCGGAGGAGGAGTTTCTAGAAGAGCCCGTACATTGGCGAATTTTCCCAAGATCTGAACATTACAGTAATCAATTACATATAATTTATGAAGATAGACTCGTAGTTATATCCTTTGTGCATGATTATTTTGTTGATCAGAGTTCAAAGTTGTTTGGGTTTTCCAAAGGTAAAAATGAATATTCAGAATTTGACTCTGAACCTTATGTTTAAGGTGCTGAATAACAGCTGAGTCGCCCATGCTTTCCTAGACGAATCTGGCGGCGAAGGAAACTGATAGTAACTGGACATGCCATGACCGACAGAAGCGCTGTTGATACTATTCGAGGGTATTTTTACCAGTTCGACCTGTCCATTCTCAGCGTCTTACAACTGGCGGCGCCGGACGATTGCATCGAGATCGAGTGCACCGAGGACATCGATATCCGAACTGCGACCGACGTCACGGCTACGCAGTGCAAATATTACGCAAAGACCGAATATAACCACTCCGTCATCAAAGACGCGGTGAAACACATGGTGTCCCATTTCGGTGAAAGTTTGGCGGGAACGAAACCGAAAGTTTTGTATTCCATTAAGGGACATTACCTCACCGGGCAGGAAAAATTAGATAATAAGATAGACGTCGACTTCCTTAAAAAGCACTTCCTAACCTACACGAAGAAAAAAGTTACCTACTATCATCACGTAGACTTAGGTCTCTCCGATGCCGATCTTGAGGAGTTTCTAACGCGTCTCAGTATCGACGTGAGGGCGAAAGAGTTTGACGAACAATTTCGCGAAGTGATAAAGACTCTCCAAGCTATTTTCGGAGGAACCCCTTTCTCTGCTGAGTACTTTTACTACAACAATGCACTAGCAGTTATCCGGGAGCTCTCAATCAGAGCTGCGCCGGCGGACCGGTCAATTACGAGAAAGACGTTTTTAACAAGAATCAATACCTCGACTGTCCTATTCAACGAATGGTTCGTCGAGAAGAAGGGTAAGAGGGCCCACTTAGCCGCGCTTCGCAAAGAGTACTTCACGGAATTCAACGTATCCCCGTTCGAACGCTTCTTCTTGGTAGAAGTTGATATGGGGTCGTATGATCGAGGTGACCTCAAGGATTTATTCTTCGAGATTTCCAAGAAGTGGGCCAAGTTGTCCGCGCGGGAACCTTCTCCTTTCTGCCCATATATCTATGTCCATGGAATCACAGATAACGAGCTCGTTTTACTAAAGCGAGAGCTCTGTACGGAAGGATTCAAGTTAATAGACGGTCACGATTTCCAGGGCTCGGATTTCAGTTGTCTCTCAATCATGCAGAAGGCGACGCATGGTAATGGGATAAAAATTAAGGTTCTAAACTCACTTCCCAACGTCGAACAAACCGTGGAAGCCATTACGAAAACACGGCGTATCTATCAGTTCTACTTGGGCGACTGCTATTACGATTACGATAAGCCAGCGGTTAAACACGTCAAAATACAGGTAGAACGGCTATCAGACGTCAAATCCATCATCTAACACAGGTACGTGGACATGGTATACGCAAAGGAAGAAGAGCAAATCAACGCCCAAGTGATCGCGGTCTTCCCCGACAAGGTGCGCATTGTCGTAGATGACCTCGAAGACTTTAAGGTAGCAGAAGAATCCTTAAAGGTCGGTTCTTACGTCAAGATAGCGGACAACGAGAACGCAATCCTTATCGCTATTATCGAAAACTTCCAGATCGCCGTCAGCGCGCACGGTAAGCGGGATTATATTATCGAAGCTTTTCCCCTCGGTATCTTGAGAGACGGCAAATTCGAACGCGGCGGCGATTCGCTCGCGATTCCTCCGAAGGAAGTGCAGCCGGCGACCATCGCCGACATTAAGAAGATTTACGACGACTCGGTTCCGAAAGAAACAAGGTTTCTATTTTCGACTCTGGCTTCGAACGGGAACGTGCCCGTGCCCGTGAACGGGAATAAGTTCTTCAATAAGCACATTGCAGTGGTCGGCTCCACCGGCTCGGGAAAATCGCATACTCTGGCTACAATTATTCAGAGAGCTGTAAAAGGAAAAGACGGCGATTTTTCACTAAATAACTCGCACGTAATAATTTTCGACATCCACTCTGAGTATAAGTCGGCATTTCCTTCCGCAAACCATATCGACATCTCGAATCTCGTCTTGCCATATTGGATGCTAAACAGTGAAGAGCTTGAAGAGTTCTTTCTCGACACGGAAGCTAACGATCATAATCAGAGGAACATTTTCAAGGAAGCGATTGTTAGGGATCGACGCGCAAAATTCAGTGGGTCCGAAGCCGAAAAGCAAAAAATCCACCTCGATACGCCGATCGTTTTCGACATTAAAGAGGTGCTTGCGTATGCCGTCGCAAAAAACGAAGAAATGGTCGATACTGGAGAGGTCTACGCGTCTAGCAACAAGGAAAAGGGCGGGCAGGCTAAATACACGCAGGGTAGTCTCTATGGGAAGTTAACCAACTTCGTTAATAGACTAGAGAATAAAGTTAACGACAGTAGGCTTGATTTTTTTCTAGGTGAAAAATCAAAAATTATCACGTTCGAAGAAACACTAAAAAAGCTCCTAGGGTACACTTCGCAAAGCGAGTCGAACGTTACCGTTATTGATCTTAGTGGAGTTCCATTCGAGGTGCTGAGCATAACAGTCTCACTCATCTCGCGCCTTATTTTCGAACATGGATACATTTACAAACGCATCCGTTGCGCCAAGAATCCCAACGAAAAGGTTAACAACGACGTGCCAATCCTGCTTGTGTACGAGGAGGCGCACAAGTATGTGCCTAATAGCGAACTTTCCAAGTATCGTTCATCTAAAGTCTCCATTGAGCGTATTGCGAAGGAGGGGCGGAAGTATGGTGTCACCTTGTTGTTAGCGAGTCAGCGTCCTTCCGAAATATCTGAAACGATCTTTTCTCAGTGCAGCAACTTCATTGCGATGCGCCTTACTAATCCTGCAGACCAAGGGTACGTGAAGAAGCTACTTCCGGACTCGCTTGGCTCGTTGATCGACAAAATGACATCGTTCCGGCAAGGGGAAGCTTTACTGGTAGGTGAATCCATCATACTTCCGTCAATTGTCCAGATCGAACCGTGTGCTGACGCACCATCCTCAAACGACATCCCCTACTGGCAACTCTGGAAGGAAGAGTGGAGAGCCATGGACTTCGCGACAATCAAGGCAGAGTGGTACAAGTAACCTCCGTGCACGTGCATGTAGGGGCTTGAGGGGAGCGGCGAGCGTCTGCTCTTGGCCGGTTTCTGCCTATCGCGACGGGCAGGATTCGGCCAAAAGCGGCCATCTCGGGAAGATGGTTAATACCTCGTCACGAGTATCATTAGCCGACACCAAACAGGCCACGGGCGCGCGGCTAACGACTTCGTAATCTCCTTGGGGCTATGTCGCTTGTCCGCACCTCATACCGCTTTTCCACCGACCCTTGCAAGCTGCTGCTGAAGGACTTAGCTGGCGACCAGGGACTTTATCAGACACAATTGGCGGAAAGTGTTTCCCGTTTGTGTCGTCTACTTATAGTTAGGAGTAATTGGCAACTATGTGGGTAACTCAAAGCTACCTAGGAAATCCAGACGAAGACCCCAAGGTTTACGCCTATTATCTTTTCGAGGACTACAACGGAGAACAAGAGAGTTTTACTCGCCAGATTGAAGGCAAGCTCGCTCACGTTGGAGATCAATTCGGCCCACATGCAACAATTTTGATGCCGAACAGGCACAACACCCCTCGTATAGAAGCAGAAGTACGCGATGCTCTTGGTGAGTTCTGGTGGGAGCTTCAAGGCCAGCTCCCCGGAATTCTTGTCTCGACCACAAAACTTTCAAAACTACTAGTTAAAGATGGCCAGCATCATTTCTTTTCTCTAAAGAAATGCGAGCTAGACTCTGCCTTTGATGTTATTACATCCGTACATCGCCTAATGCAGCAATGCGTTGAGTACCAGCATAAAAATCAGACTCCCCAGCCCCCAGAAACGATCTTTAAACGGCTGCTAAGCTCAATTGAGGCGAAACCTGGAATTTACGGATTCAGTGTTGACTTGAAGAGGCTGTTCAAGAAATAGCGAGCTCCTAACAACGCGCTCAACTATCGCTCACTTCGTTCGCTGCACGTCAAAAAGCTACGCTTTTGGACGCCCGTTAGCTTAACCGTTAGAGTCGTTTGGGGGGCTAAGTGGTCGACCGGCAGCTTCTGGCCGATTGCTATCAGCCACTAAGACTGGTTCGGACCAAGAACATGGTCGAAGGCATTACAGAGGTTCGTTGAGGTAAGCCGAGCCATCCAATTCCAGAGTATGTAGGCATGTCCAATCAGCGAGCTTATCAAGCTCTGAAACTAATCCCTAGGCTCAAGTGAGAGAGATGATGACCTCCAAAAAAATTGTCCGCGCGATTATTGCTCGTTTTGACCTGCTGGGTAATTTTGACCGCGATTTCAACAGAGGAAAAGGTATTACCTTGGGCACAGGATTAGGGTCGACTATGGGCCTGTGCATTGAGCAATCTTCCGAGCACATTTGCATATCTGGTTTGCAACGTGAAGAGCCGCCTTTGCCACCATGGACCGACATTGTGAGCAAAAAAAATTACTTTGCACTTAAGCTCAACCAAAGTGACGGGTCAATGTACACACCCTTTGGTGGGATAGGTCTTTGTGTGAGGCCCTTGCCAGATCCGCTTATGGGTATTGACGCCACTTGGGTTACAACCCCGGTTGGCATGGCAATGACCGAAGATGGCAAGGTCACGCTCTGTGGCGGGGTCGAGTCACCAAGTGATGAAATTGAGAACCCAGCTGCTTTTGTGCGCCTTACAGCGAAAGGAGCCTTTGATCACACCTTCGGAATTAGCGGCGTTGTTCTGGAAGATCAAACAACATCTGCTCACTCTACCTTTTACGGCTTTGTCCGCATGCCCTCTGGTGGGCTTATCGCGGGTTTCTTGCGAAACTCATCCACCAACAAACTGGATTTTATTCATTACGACCCACCAAACGAAGACACTTACCATTCAATTGCAGACTTTGGTATCCAAACTATTTTGACCCCCCGTAGAATTTTTAGCTTTGAGGACAGCGTATATGTGGCTGGCCGTGCGCGCCAAGATGGCGAAAAATCCACAAGTTACTTCATAGCACGCTTAAACAGCACAGGCCACCCCGACCCTGCATTTGGCACCGGCGGGATTGTGGTGAGCAAATTTGGCACAGCCAACATTGAGATTCACGCACTGCACGTGTCGCACAGTGGTATCTGCATTGCAGGTTACGCAGGTGGGCATGAAGACACATTAGCACTCGCAAAATATACTTTTACCGGAATCCGAGACACTACATTTAGCGGTGATGGAAAGCGTCTCGTTACTTACGAGTCCATTAAGGATTTGAATGTTAGTAGCCTTGCAGTCAGCGTAGATGGAACCATTTATGTGGGCGGATCGGCTAAGCAGAAAGTATTTCTCGCAGCTTTCAAAGCTAACGGGGATACATTCGATAGTTTTGGAGAAAACACGTTGCCCGTTGAAATTGGCACTTTGCTGTTCGAATATTTTGACCGGCCTGATGGTGCTGATCCAAAACATTTTGCCTGTACTAGCCTTGCTTTGAGTCCTGATGGCAAGAAGCTTGTCATCTGCGGTTACTCAACCGAGGATTGAGGGGAGCATAACCCATAATTCCACCGGACCCTGAGCGATAAGGCCGCGCAACGTCCGGTGAGTTAAAACGTTAGAAACCAAACGGGTAGTACCGTGGGCTGAATCACTCCGGGTTTCGTAGACACGTCCTGTGTCGACTCTTGGCTAACTACACTCTATCGCCAGCGGCTGCTTTTGGCCGTTTTCTGACCTTCGTTTAGCGGTTGAACTGCCAGGGTTTTCCTAAGCGATGAGTGAGTAATTGCATGGTCAGCAAATAGTAATAGCACGTCGATTCAGTGTGCTGGTTTAGGTGGTGATTCAAAAACCACGCAAGGTGTTTTCTCTGCCAAGTCCATGGATTGTCGCGTTGCCAGCGCTCAGCGATTGCTGATTGGATAGCCTTTGCCTGACGAAGGTGGCGTTGGCGTGTGGTATGCGACCCGGTCAGGACGCCTGACAGGAACAGCTCCATATCGAATGCCATGCTCATGCTCTACCACCAATGTAAGCCGACACCACGTCGATACGGCCGTGCCCCAGCTCATAACTGACTTGCGCTCGGGCCTCCTGATCAAGGCGTCGGTCGAACTGGTAGCAGTTGCCGCCGTAGATGGGCGCAAGATGTCGAGTGATTTGCTCATAGCGTTCGCACGCGTAGGCTGCACGCAATTCATGGAAGCCTTTGAGGTTGTGCTTATGGAGGATGTCCCGTGCGGGACCGACGATTCCCTGCAAGAAATCGAGGTAGCGTTCGTTCGGTGCAAGCAGGTTGCGGCTACCGTCGGGCGAGACTTGTTCGGCAAACCTCAGTGCGTCACGAATATGATCATCTACCGTAATCCAACGAGGTGCTGACGCGCCTGAACGGCCACCTTTGGTGCCGTCCTGGATGTTGATCTTGCCGAATTGCTTGGCTTCACGTTTTAGACGGGGAAGGTCGGCCAAAATCGCCTCGCGCAAGCGCATACCGGTGGCTCGCGCTAACTGAGCGATGGCCGCGGCGCGCGGCTGCTGGTTTTCGCAAAGCACGTCGACGATCCGCTTCACCTGTTCGCGATCTTGGCCTTGCGGCGCTGAACGACGAACACTGGTGCGCCGCATTCCCAGCACCTTACTCGGGCTCGGCACTTTCACATACTGATCACCGCGAAGCGCGGCCATGGTCCGGTTGACGCTGGACAACCGGTTTTGCGCTGTGGCGATGGCCAGCTCACCTTGTTCAACTTGTTGGCGCAGGTGTCCGGCGTAGTCCAGCAAGGTCTGCCGATTAATCTGTCGCGCATCGTTAAACCCCGGCTCTTCCTCCGACCGACACCAGCGTACAAACGCCTGCCAGCGATCACTGTGCGCTTTGACCGTCCCGTAATGCCCACCGCCAAACAGATCTTTCAGCGCTTGCGGCCCCGCATAGCTCAATTGCCGGCCACAGCCAAAATTGCGCCCATCCCGTCTATCGACCAATGCCATGATCGAACTCCTCTCGAAGCCAAAACTTTTAAAATTTTCCCCACGTCATCCCGCCAAGGATGTTGAGTGTTATCAGGGCCCCTGCGACCTGTGAGGGTTGTCCACTAACGCGGGACTGGCGGCTCCTTACGACCGAGAGCTAGGGCATCTCATGATCTGGCCTCCTGAGCACTTCCGAGGAAGCGGGCGGGTGGAGGCAGCGCTGGCTGACGAGAGCAGCGCCGCGAGATCCTGAGTCGGGTAAAGGCAGTGACGAGATGACCGGGGCATGCCTGACTGTCAGTCAGGTGCAGTCCATTCCGTGGGCTGCGGCACCATCATCTACATCGCTGTTGCTGGTGACTTCGGTGTTTGTCACGCCGATTGTCACGAGGGGGAATGCCGCAAACCCTTGTACGAGTTGGGCTGCAGCAGTGGTAGGAGCGCCCGTCTCTTTCCGGGAGAAAGAGGCGGGCGCAGGTTGGCGCACGGAAATGGCCAAGCGGATAGGTTGCTGCAGGGCAGTATGAAAGGGGATGAGTTGCCGCAGTGGGCACACTGATAAAAGTAGGCATCCATCACATCGCTGTGCCGTGCGAGCCGCCGGACGCTAATTCGCACTTTGGGAGAACCACCACCGTGTGGCGTAGCCTTAAAGGTTCTGGCTACCTGGGTTGCTGTCGACGATAGCGCTTTGCCCGATCTTTACTACGCCTGTGGATGAAATTATCCACTGGTGGAATTTGTGGTTTTTCGCAGAAAGTGGCTTGGGCTTTGAGAATTTGTAGGGCGGTCCATCCAGACAGGGCAGCTTTGCAGCCTTGTCTGGATGGGCCCGCGCGGAAGGCCGCCTTAGCGAGCAGCATTTCGCCATCCAACAACTTAAGCGGAATCACTCCCCGGTGCTTCCAGCACCTTCACCACGTCATCAATCACTGCCTTGCTCATATCCTGCAAATAACACGACGCCCAAGCATACCGATCCGTGCTGCGAATCATCGCCGCGTCCTCGGCCAAAAGCTTGGCAACGTGGAGCAGGTCGGAAGCGTGGGACAGGGCTTCGCCGATGGGGACACCGCTGGTGACGCGGAACAGTGGACGATCGGAGTGGAAGGAGAAGGGGGTCAGGCCTGGGGTTTTGAGGTCTCTGGGATGAGTCATTGTGCGCCTCCGATTGTCAGTCGGCGGCAGGTAACGGCTGGCGAAGCGCAACGGCAGAAAAACGGCGAATCCATGGCATGCATCGATAAAACTCCCATATCAAGTGAGAGCTGCCACGTTCGTTCTCAGGCGAATGGGTGGCAGCTGTGCGCGGGCTGAGAAACCGGAGATACAGGAACCCGGCAGACCCGAAGGTCTCCCACGCACAGCCGCCATTGCACGAAATACGGGCATAAAAAAACGCCGCAAAACGTGGTTAGGGCGCTGTAGCGCCTGCATCTTACTCGGGTTCTCAGGCCCGGTCGCTGAATTGGCAGCGACGTTTGGAGGGTAGCGGTCGATTGGATAGGGGACAATCGTGGCGCGATGCTGGCGGGGCTGGAATTGTGTGTCCGGAATTAACGCATCTGGGGCGAACGAGCGAGCTTGTGTCTGTATGGCAGATTGTCGGTGGTTGTGATGGCCTCATCGCGAGCAGGCTCGCTCCCACAGAGTTCAGTGTGTGGATAGGAAAGTGGATGTGCA
>NZ_FODL01000001.1:0-235175 GCF_900110355.1 Pseudomonas sp. NFACC39-1
CTTGATGTTTCATTCGGATCAAGGCTGCCAATACACCAGCCAGCGCTTTCAATCTGAGCTGCTTGAGCATGGGATAACGCAAAGCATGAGTCGTCGAGGACAATGCTGGGACAACGCGCCAACAGAGCGTTTTTTCGGGACGCTCAAATCAGAGTGGGTGCCCATCAAGGGCTACACGACAGTTGAAGAAGCCAAGCAGGATATGACCAGCTTCTTCATGCGATACAACCGAATCAGGCTCCACAGCTATAACAACTACCTGCCGCCAATAGCCATGGAGCAGCAGGCAGCTTGATCACCGTAATCGGTGTCCGGAAAAACTTGACCAGAACAGCTTGCTCGCGAAGAGGCCGGAACAGGCACCAAAAAAACCGGCGCTCAAGAAAAAGCCCCTCGTGCGAGGGGCTCCTTGTGCTGCTTTCAAGCATCCATCGATATCACGCCATCTGAATGATGGTCTGCATGATGGTGCTTTGGGTAGAGATGGTCTTGGCGTTCGCCTGGTAGTTGCTCTGGGCCTTGATCAGCTCGACCAGTTCGTTGGTCAGGTTGACGTTGGACTCTTCCAGGGAGTTGGAGACGATCGACCCCAGGGTGCCGGTTTCCGGGGCATCGTAGCCAGGGATGCCCGACGCAAAGGTTTCTTTCCAGCCGCTGCCGCCTACCGGCTGCAGGCCTTGCTCGTTGGTGAAGCTGGCGAGGGCGAGCTGACCGATCGGCTTGGTCTGGTTGTTGCTGAAGTTGGCCAACAGTACACCGCTACCGTCGATGGTCAGGTTGGTGATCTGGCCAGTGGCGTAGCCGTTCTGGGCAGGAATCGAACGCGCGGTGTCGGCGTTGAACTGGGTGGTGTTGGCCATGGAGACGGTGATAGTCGACGAGCCGGCGCCGTTGGCGGTCCACACACCGTTGGTCACGGTGCCAGGCACCCAGCCAGTGAGTACCAGATCGTTGTTGATGGTCGCAGGCGGGGTGCTGACCTGGACCAACTTACCACTCGAATCAAAGGTCATCGTCGAAGGAACGGGAGCGTTTGGAGCGACCGGCGCGCTGCCATCCAGGTTACGACCATCGATCAGGGTGTAGACATCCCACGTGTTGGCGCCAGTCTTGACCATGTACTGGTCCATGGAGTGCTGGTTGCCCTGGGTATCGTAGACAGGGGTGGTGAATTGCTTGGTGAACGTGGCGGTATCGGTTGGATCGAATACGTAGGGCGCCGCCTGTGAAATCGGCGTTGCTGTCGAATTCAGGTTGATCGTCGACGAAACCAGGCTGGTCGCTTGTGGCGGCAGGTTGGAGGTGTCGATGCGCAGGTCGGTCAGAATACCGTTGAGGATGTTGCCATTGGCATCCACGCCATAGCCCTGCAAACGCGCAGTGCCATCGCTGTTGGTGATGTAGCCTTCCTTGTCGGTCTTGAACGTACCGGCACGGGTGTAGCTCAGGGAACCGTCGTTGCTCAGGACAAAGAAGCCGGAGCCCTGGATACCCATGTCCAATACGTTGCCGGTGTTGTTGACGTCACCCTGGCTGAACTGCTGGGAGACGTTGGCCAAGCGCACGCCGTTGCCGACGGTCTTGGTGCCGCTGCCCAGTCTGGTAGCCGAGTAGACGTCTTCGAATTCCGCACGGGACGATTTGAAACCGGTGGTCGCCACGTTGGCGATGTTGTTGCCGGTTACGTCCAGGTGCTTGTTGGCTGCATAGAGACCGCTAAGGCCGATGTTGAAAGACATGTTGCACTCCTTTTGCCGGTTTAGTCGGCTCTACATACCAATAGTTTGTACTTTGGACAGGGCAATGCTGCCCAGCCCGGCGAGGTTGAGCATCAGCTCACCGCCCGTCTGGCTGATCGTCACGCTGCTGACAGTGGCCGGCAGGTGGGTGATCAGCGACACAGGCTTGTCGTCGATAGTGGTCGAAGCGGTGAAGGTGTAAGTGCCCGACTCAAGGGTGGTGCCCGCATCGTTCTTGCCATCCCAAATGAAGGCCGAGTTACCGGCATTCTGGCTGCCCAGCTCGATCGTACGGACGGTCTTGCCGTCCTTGTCCGCGATCTTGATCGCGAGCGAGGACACCGAGGCCGGTACCACCACCGTGCCGTTAAGGCTCTTGGAGGTATCGACCACCGCCTTGTCACCCGGGGCGATGACCGAACGGCCCACCAGGGACGAGGCTTGCAGGGCCTGGGACGAGTTGTAGTTACCGGCAATACCACTGACGGTTTCGTTGAGCGTGGTGATGCCTTCCAGGCTGCTGAACTGCGCCAGCTGGGCAACGAACTCGCCGTTATCCTGCGGCTCCAGCGGGTTCTGGTTTTTCAGCTGGGTGACCAGCAGTTGCAGGAACGCATCCTTGCCCAGCTCCTTGGAGCCGGTAGCTGCGTTCGTTGCCGCCCCCAGCCCATCGGTGGTGGTGTTGGTCTTGACCGAGGAGTTGGCCAGAATCTCGTTTAGGCTCAAACCACTGGTAGTGTTGGTGACGCTCATGTGACTCGCCCCTTATCACTGACCGAGGGTCAGGACCTTCTGCATCATGGTTTTGGCGGTGTTCATCATTTCGACGTTGGTCTGGAACGAACGACTGGCGGAAATCATGTCGGCCATTTCTTCGACGACGTTGACGTTCGGGTAATAGACGTAGCCCTTGGCGTCGGCGGCCGGATGGTTCGGCTCGTAGCGTGCGTCGAGGTTGCTCTGGTCTTCGACCACACCGAGCACCTGCACACCCTGCCCTGCGGCGTCCTGCTCCTGGAACAGCGAGTCGCTGCCGCCGGATTGGCCGCCCTGGAACATGGTGGCGAATACCGGGTGACGGGCGCGGTAGGTCTGGTCGATGCTCGACGAAACGGTCTCGGCGTTGGCGATGTTACTGGCGACGGTGTTCAGACGCGTGGTCTGGGCACTCATGGCGCTGCCGGCAATGTTGAATACGCTCGCAATCGACATGACTTACTCTCCGCGCAGGGCCGATACCAGCCCTTTGAATTTGCTATTGAGCAGGGTGAAGCTGGCCTGGAAGTTCACGGAGTTTTCCGTGTAGTTGGACTGTTCCAGTTGAGCATCCACAGTGTTCTGGTCGATCGAAGGCTGCATCGGCGTGCGGTACATCAGCGATTCATCGCCATTGCCCAGGCCTTCCGCTTCGATATGACGGCTGTTGGTCATGTTCAGGGCGAAGTGGCCGTTCTTGGTCTTCTCGTTCTGCTCGGCGAGCACTTTGGAGAAGTCCAGATCCCGAGCCTTGAAGTTCGGGGTGTCGGCGTTGGCGATGTTGTTGGCCAGGACTTCGGCACGCTGGGCGCGGAAGCTCAAAGCCTTTTCGTGGATGCCGAGCGCTTTATCGAAACTGATGCTCATGTTGGAAACCTTCGGGTGACCAGAATTTACGTACGATGGACATAGCAAGCGTCGTGCCACTTTCAAAAACCCCATAAACCGGGGCTTTGCGGGCATCGGCAAGGCGGCAATGCCAGAAAAGCGGCAATCGGTTTCCGCTGGCTGCCGCTTTTCTGCCGCTTCTCAAGCGCAATGACACTCAACTTGTGGGAGCGGGCTTGCTCGCGAAGGCGGCGGGTCAGCTTGCAACAATGCTGAATGTGCAATTGCATTCGCGAGCAAGCCCGCTCCCACAGGGATAGTGGTGGTGGGGAGGAAATTGGCAGGTATAAAAAAGGGAGCCCCTGAGGACTCCCGTTTTTTGACAACCCGAGCGAATCACTTCGCCTGATAGATGATCCCTGGGCTGCACTGCACCATCTGGTAATGGTCCGGCAAACCGTTCAGGGCCTCGGAGGCGCCGAGGAACAGGTAGCCGCCCGGTTTGAGCGTGCTGTGGATGCGCAGCAGGATGTCTTTTTTCACTTCGGCAGAGAAGTAGATCAGCACGTTGCGGCAGAACACGATGTCGAACTTGCCCAGGCTGGCGTAGCTGTCCAGCAGGTTGAACGAACGGAACTCCACGCGGTTCTTGATCGGCGCCTTGACCACCCAGCGGCCCGGCCCTTTGGGGTCGAAGTAGCGTTGCAGGCGATCAGGCGACAGGCCACGACCGATGGCCAGGCTGTCGTACTCACCGGTCTTGCAGTTATTGAGCATCGTCCCGGACAAATCGGTGGCGACGATCTGCACGCCCATTTTCAGCTGGCCGATATTGGTCCGCTCGAACTCATCGATGGACATCGACAGCGAATAGGGTTCCTGTCCCGACGAACAGGCCGCCGACCAGATCCGCAAGCGTTGCCCCGGACTGGCCTTGATGGCCGCCGGCAGCACCCTGTTCTTCAACACCTCGAACGGATAGGTGTCGCGAAACCACAGGGTTTCGTTGGTGGTCATGGCATCCACCACCATCTCGCGCAACCCACTGCGTGGCTGGGTCTGGATGCGCTGGACCAGTTCGCCCAACGATTTCAGGCCCTGCTGTTCCATCAATTTATTGAGACGGCTCGACACCAGGTATTGCTTGTTTTCACCAAGCAAAATGCCACAGGCTTTTTCCAGGAAGACCCGGAACTGTTCGAAATCCAAATTACCCGTAGACAAAATACCGCCTCTTTCATCGTGTTGATTTGCCGGGCGCACAACGCGCCCGACCTTTATTCTGCTGCCTTGATGCGCTCGACCACCCGGGAAGCCAGGTCATCGGGCCGGAACTTGGCCAGGAAATCATCGGCCCCCACCTTCTTGACCATCGCCTGGTTGAAAACACCGGACAACGAAGTGTGCAAGACAATATGCAGCTTTTGCATGCGCGGGTCGTTGCGGATTTCCGACGTCAGGGTGTACCCGTCCATCTCCGGCATTTCAATGTCGGAGATCATCATCAGAAACTCCTCTTCCGGCTTCTTGCCCTCTTCCACCAGCTTGCGCAGGTAATCCAGGGCCTGGCGTCCGTCGTTCAACGCTACCACTTCGACACCGACCGTTTGTAGACAACGGGTCACCTGCTTACGTGCCACCGAAGAATCATCGACCGTCAGGACACGCAGTGAAATCGCCTTGTGCTGGGTTTCGGCGTCGACCACCCCCACGGAAATCGTTTCCGGGGTCGGTGCCACTTCGGCGAGGATTTTCTCCACGTCGATGATTTCCACCAACTGGTTATCGACCCGGGTCACCGCCGTGAGGTAGTGATCGCGACCGGTGCCCTTGGGCGGCGGATGGATCTCCTCCCAGTTCATGTTGACGATGCGCTCCACCGAGCGCACCAGGAAACCCTGGGTCTTGGTGTTGTACTCGGTGATGATCACGAACGGATTGCTCTGATCCAGCAGCCGCCCCGAACCGGTGGCCATCGCCAGATCAAGAATCGGGATGGTTGCTCCGCGAATATTGGCCACACCGCACACGACGGGGCTGGACTTGGGCATCAGGGTCAGCTTCGGGCATTGAAGCACCTCGCGAACCTTGAACACGTTGATCCCGTACATCTGTTGCCCGTCGAGACGGAACAACAACAGCTCCAGGCGATTCTGACCGACCAGTTGAGTGCGCTGGTTTACCGAATCCATTACTCCCGCCATGCCCTGACTCCTACCTAACGCTAATGTGTCCGACGCGCATTCATCACTAAACGGCACGGGGCTTGCTATTGAACCGGCATGAACGCACAAACGACATTTTTTCGACGCCTGACCACTCACTGCCGCCACTGGCTCGGTGCACTGTTGGCTGCCTGCCTGCTCACTTTGGGCGGCCCTGCCGTTGGTGCTGTTCCGGTTACCTTGCCTGATCTCCTTATCGGCGTCACTCAGGGCTTTCTTGAATTCACCGTAGAAGACTACCTGGCAACCAGTCAAACCGAAGGTCGCTACGAAATCGAAGTCAACCAGCTCGATCCACGCCTGCGCATGCCCATGTGTGACAAGGAATTGACTGCTTCCCTGGAGAGCCCGGCCAGACCATTGGGTCGGGTCACGGTGAAGCTGCGTTGCGACAGCGCCGCGCCCTGGACGGTGTTCGTGCCCGCTCAAGTGCGCCTGTTTCGCGAAATCGTCACCACCACCCGTCCGCTCAAGCGGGCCGGGATCGTCGAGCCTCAGGATGTGACGCTGCGGGAACGGGATGTCAGCCAGATCAACCAGGGGTTCCTGACCTCCGTCGATCAGGCCATCGGCCAGAAACTTGTCCGACCAATGGTCGCCGACCAGGTCATTACCCTGGTCCACCTCGAACAGGCCGAAGTGGTCCGCAAGGGCGATCAGGTGGTCATCACTGCCCGCAGTGGGACCCTGGCCGTGCGGATGCCGGGCGAGGCGTTATCCAACGGTGGCATGCGAGAACAGATTCGGGTGAAAAACCTTAACTCCCAACGCGTTATCAAGGCGCAGGTAATGGCCCCCGGCCATGTGGAAGTGGCTATGTAGCAATCGGCTGGAAATGGGTAGAGAGCTGGCGCTTGCCCACGGTGTTCCCTAGACTGTGCCTTACGCAAAGGCAAGCGCAGACGTGCGCACGTTCATTGAATAAATGAGCCTAAAGTTTTTTTGGGGATGGCCGAAAACATGGCAAGCGTCCAAATACCCAGAGGTTTTTTACCATGGTCATCGATTTCAATCGTTTAAACAGCTCCTCACCGCTAACAGGCACCACGCGTCCTAACGCCAGCAAGGAAACCGTCGAAGCCGACAAATCCGCGCCGGCCGAAAAAGCCGCCACTGTCAGCAACGGGGAGTCGGTACACCTCAGCAATGAGGCTCAGCAGTTGCAGAAGGTCACTGACAAGCTGCGCGATCAACCTGTCGTCGACAACGCCCGCGTGGCCGAGTTGAAAGCAGCAATCGCCGATGGCAGCTATAAAGTCGACAGCAACCGTGTAGCCAGCAAACTGCTCAACTTCGAAGCCCAGCGCTAGGCCACCGCCAGCGCCAGGCTTTTGGACGCTTAAGAACCAAGGCCAGCCATGCACGACACGAATTTATTGCAACTGATCACCGACGACTTTGCCCCGGCGCAACAATTGCTGGAGCTATTGCAGGCCGAGTCCCTGGCATTGCACGGTCGCGACATGCCGTCGCTGGAGAATATCCTGGCGCAGAAACAGGCATTGATCATTCTGCTCGATCAGCATGGCCGCAAGCGCAGCGAGATCCTTGCCAGCCTCAACCTGCCCGCCAATCGTGACGGCCTTGAGCAACTGGCCAGCCATTCGTCGGTTGGCGATCAACTGTTGGCCCAAAGCGAAGTGCTCAACGACCTGCTCGCTCAATGCCAGGCTGCCAACACTCGCAACGGACAGTCGATCCAGGTTCAGCAGGCCGCCACCGCCAACCAGTTGCGCATCCTTAACGGCGGTGAAATCCCGACGCTCTATGACGCTCGCGGTTCGACCGCCAAGATGGTCAAGCACCGCCCGCTCAGCCAGGCATGAAACGAACAGTGCCGGCGCTCTATCAACGCGCGACACATGCTGGCAAAATGCTGGCTACTCGTCGTATTTTGCCTGGAGATTGACCCACCGTGTTCAATGCCTCAAACGCGGATGATGCTCCGCAGCCGCCCAAGGTCCTTACCACGCCCCTGGAAATTTCCGGCAACCTGCGGATGCTGCAAGAGAGCCACGACCCGCTGATCATCACCTTTCACGAACGCAGCCAGCGCTTTCAGAGCTATCTGGTCGACGTCGACCGAGAGCGTAACGTCATCGCCCTGGACGAAATGATCCCCCGGGACGGCGAACGCTTCCTGCTGGCGGGCGAACCGTTTCGTGTCGAGGGTTTTCATGATGGCGTGCGCATCGCGTGGGACGGCAACGGCCCTTTGACCATCGATGAGTCCAGCGATGGTCGCTGCTATCGCGGCGCCTTGCCTGACGAAGTGGTTTACCACCAACGCCGCAACGCCTTCCGTGCCGCCCTGAAGCTGGCGCAACTGGTGAACGTCGAGCTGGGCGGCGACAAACTCAAGTCACCGGTGGACGGCAAGCTGCTGGACATTTCCGCCACAGGCTGCAAGTTGCGTTTCGAAGGTGACATTACTGCGCGCCTGCAATTGGGCCAGGTCTACGAGCGCTTTATCGCGGCATTGCCCTTCGGCAACATGACCGCACCGGTCGAGCTGCGCTATCTGCATTTCGAAGAAAGGATCAACACCACCTTCGCCGGCGTGCGCTTCCACAACATCAGCGGCCTGGTGCAACGGCAGGTTGAGCGTTTTGTGTATCAACTGCAGCGCGAAGCCCGTCGTTTCGACAAAGACGACCTCTGATTTTCGACACGTAAAAAAACGGGCAGTCCCTTGCGGTGACTGCCCGTTTTTTTTATGGCTGGCTCAAGGCCTGGCCTGAGTGAAATCGGGGCTCGGCGGCTCGTCGTTCGCCTCTGCGGCGGCAGCTTCCTCCATGACGGGTTCTTCGTCGACTGGCTCTTCCGCCGGCACAGGCTCGACGTGCATCTGCTCCTGCACCACTTGTTCGTCCACCCGGGGATCGAGGCACGCCACCAGGGGCGAACTGGACATGCTGTCCGGCATCGCCACGTGATGCAGCGGTGCGTCGTCGACCTGATGCAGGTTGGTCACCGCCTTCGGCCGGATTCGCCACACCAGCACCAGGGCGAAGAAGGCAAAAAAGGCATAGAGCATCTGGCTGCCGAACATCTTCATCAGCACCCCTGCTACCAGCGGTCCGATACTGGCGCCAACCCCATAGGTCACCAGCAACATGGCAGTCAGGGATACCCGTCGGTCAGCTTCTACGTGGTCGTTGGAAAACGCCACCGCCAGCGGATACAGGCAGAACTGCACCAACGAACAGAAGAACCCCGCGACGAACAGCACCTCCAACGGCACCGTCGGCAGGATCGCCAGCGGCAGCGCACAGACCGTCAGGACCAGCGCAAAACAACGGATCAGCAGCGCCCGGTCATAGCGATCGGACAGCCAGCCCAGGGGCCACTGAACCAGCAATCCGGCAAAGATGCAGCTACCCATGAACAAACCCACCTGCTCGGTCGACAGCCCCTGCTGAGAGGCGTACAGCGGCGCCAAGCCATAGAACGAGCCGACGATCAGCCCCGAGCCCAGCACCGTACTCAACGACTGCGGCACACGCTTGATGAAAAAGCGTGGCTCCATCGGCGCCGGATGCAGCGCCGCCGGGTGAATTCGCCGGGTCAATGTCACTGGCACCAGACACAAGGCGAAGCACAGCGCCACCAGCATCAGCAGCTCAAGCCCCAGGGACGGATGCATGACCAGAATCAACTGGCCCAGCACCAGACCCAGGTAGGAGGCGATCATGTAACCACTGAACACCACACCACGCTGCTTGGCATCGGCCTGCTCGTTGAGCCAGCTCTCGATCACCATGTACTGACACATCATGCCCAGGCCGACGATCACCCGCAGCACGATCCAGGCCGGCAGCCAATCCACCAAACCGTGGCCCAGCACCGCCGCACCGACAATCCCGGCGCAGGCCGAATAAGCCCGGATGTGCCCGACGCGGGCGATCAGCCGGTGGCCAATCTTGCCGCCCAGCACCAGGCCGAAATAGTTGGCGGCCATCAGCGCACCGACCCACAGGCTGTCGACATTGTCGGCGGCCAGGCGCAAGGCCAGGTAGGTACTCAGCAGGCCCGAGCCGATCAACATCATCAGCGAGGCGAAATACAGCGCTCGAAAAGGTTTCCAGATTTGGCGCATCGGCGTTCCGAGCGGCTCCTTGAGATGAGTACGGGCTATTTTGAAGATAGCCCGAATGCGACGTTTGGTTATGCCTGGGCCGCTAGAACACGCCGCTCCCAGGGAGTAATTTCATCAAAGAAGCTGGTCAGTTCCATAGTCTTCGAAGCGATGTAGCCTTCGATGAACTCCGTACCGAACAGTTCCTTCGCCAGATGACTACGCTTCAGACGTTCCAGGGCGGCATGCAAGGTACATGGCAGCGAAAGATTATCCGGCACCTGGAATTCGCCCTGGATCGCGGCGCTTGGCTCCAGGCGGTTTTCAATGCCATAAAGCCCCGCAGCCAGACTGGCGGCAATCGCCAGGTACGGGTTGGCATCGGCCCCCGGCAAGCGATTCTCGACCCGACGGGCCGCTGGCGAACTGGCGGGAATGCGCAACCCGGCCGAACGATTGTCATGGGACCAACAGGCATTGTTCGGTGACGCAAACGGGTGACACAGGCGCTGGTAGGAGTTCACGTTCGGCGCAAACAGCGCCGTGAAATCCGCCATGCCGGCCTGTTGCCCGCCGATGAAATGCCGGAACGCCGCCGTTGGCTCGCCCGCTTCGTCGCTGAACACATTACGGCCGCTGTCCAGCTCGACGACGCTCTGGTGAATATGCATCGAACTGCCCGGCGTATGGGCCAGGGGCTTGGCCATGCAAACCACGGTCAGGCCGTGCTTGAGCGCCACTTCCTTGAGCAGGTGCTTGAACAGGAACGTCTGGTCGGCCAGTAACAAAGGGTCGCCGTGCAGCAGATTGATCTCGAACTGGCTCACGCCCATTTCATGCATGAAGGTGTCGCGGGGCAAGCCCAGCGCCGCCATGCAGGCATAGACCTCTTTGAAGAACGGGCGCAGGCCATTATTGGAACTGATGCTGAACGCCGAATGACCGTCTTCACGCCGTCCGTCCAGGCCCACGGGCGGCTGGAACGGTTGGGTCGGGTCCGGGTTGGGCGCAAACACAAAAAATTCCAGCTCGGTCGCCACCACGGGCGCCAGGCCAAGGGCTGCATAACGGGCAACAACGCGCTTGAGCTGGCCGCGCGTGGAGAGCCGCGAGCTTTCCCCGGTCAGCTCATCGGCGTCGCAAATCGCCAAGGCTCGCGGTTGTTCGCTCCAAGGCAGGCGGTGGATCTGTTTCGGGTCGGCCACCAGTGCCAGATCGCCGTCGTCGCTGCCATAAAAACGCGACGGCGGATAACCGCCCATGATGCATTGCAACAGCACACCCCGCGCCATCTGCAACCGTCGGCCCTCGAGGAAGCCCTCGGCGGTCATCACCTTGCCTCGTGGCACGCCATTCAAATCCGGGGTGACACACTCAATCTCATCAATGCCCGTCAGTCGCTGCGCGAGTGAACACTGGCCATCGGTCGTCATGACGCAATCCTTGTAATGTGCGAGCCGCGATCGGCAACCCGTACAAAATAGGCTTCGGGTGTTCGGAATATCAAGCGGCCCAAGACAATAAACACTCAGTGCTGGGGACAGGTGGGATCTAGTGTGGGAGCGGGCTTGCTCGCGAAAGCGGTGTGTCAGTAAGACATTTGCAAACTGACCCACCGCTTTCGCGAGCAAGCCCGCTCCCACAGTTGCTTTGTATTAGGCAGGGTTATTGTTCAGGGCAGATAAATCCGGAACACGCCCCCGCCCAACGTGCCGCCATTGGCAATCTCGGTACGTCCGCACTGGCCGCCACGCTGATGCAACCCGGCAATCCGCGCGGCGAAGTACAAGCCCAGCCCGGTGCTGCCGCTGCTGTGATTGATGCCCTGCACATACTCGGCCTGACGCTCGATCATCTCGGCCGGGTAGCCTTCGCCGTCGTCATTGATGGTCAGCACCAGTTGCCCGGCCTCGTCGCTCGCACTGATCAGCAACGCCTGGCGCGCGTGGCGGATGGCATTGTTGATGCTGTTATCGAGCACTGAGGCAATCAGCTCACGATCGAAAAAACCCAAGGGGCTGAGGGGGTCGACGTCGTAAGTGACCATGATCCCGCGACTGCGGAACACGTCCTGATGGCCGGCCAGTTGCGCCTCGATAAAGTCATCCAGCTCGTGATAGGCCGGGTGCAGCGGCAATTGGTTGACCCCCAGCTTGTACAACCCCAGCAACTGCACCAGCAGACCATTGAGATGAGCGAACTCGAACTCCATGACGCCCTGCTCCGACGTCTGCCGCTCAGGGTCGGGCAAACGCTCAAGCCATTGGGTATGAGCCTGCATGAGCAAGGTCAGGGAGTTTTTCATGTCGTGCACGGTAGATGCGATCACCGTGGAAAAATCGAGGGCCTGTTCGCTGTCATTCATCGCCAAATGCCTTGCTTCGCAGTTTCTGATAACGCGCAAAACGCGCATCGGTGTCGGGCATCATGCCCACCAGTTTCAGGCAGGCGCGGCATTCCTGCAGCAGTTCCGACTCCACGCTGGTATCGGTGCCATGCAACAGTGACTGCGCCATGTTCAAAGCAATACTGATGTTCTTCGGTTGCATCTTCAGGGCTCGCCGGAACAGCTCTCGCGCCTCGGGCAAGGCACCGGTCTTGTACACGCGCACACCTTCGCGGTTCAGCTCGGCGGCGGCATTGCCTTGATTGAGGATGTTCGGGTCGTCGGTCAGCTTGGCGATGCCTTGCATCACCGTCGGATCATCGCCATAGATCTCCGCGCAGTTCTTGAGCATCGACTCGCCAGCGCTGGTCTGGCCGAGCATTTGCAACTGCTTGGCCACCAGCAACGCGGCCTCGGCGCTCATGAACTGCTCCATGCCGTCCAGACGCTGCAAGGCCTGTTCGGTGAGCTTTTCGGCAGTTTCGGCATCGTTGAGCAACAGGCTGGTGGCCTTCATCAACCGCGCACGCACCTGCAATCCAGGGTCGTTGATATTTTCCTTGGCCACCGCGCTGAGGGTGGTGTTGATTTCCAGCCGGGTGCGGGTATCCAGGCCTTTCTCGCTGCCCTTGCTGATCAGCGCATGGGCCAGGCCCAGGTTGCTTTCCGGGTCCTTGAAGCGCGACTGCGCGCCCTGCCCGACCGCCTGCCGATAGGCCTTGGACGCCGTCTCGAAATCTTCGTTGGTCATCGCCAGCTTGCCCAGCAGCGACTGCCGGCGCACCGCCAGCGGCGACAGGCGAACCGCCTCTTCCAGCACCTGCTGCGCCTGCTTCGTATCGCCTTCGGCCACCAGCACTTCAGCCATGCCGTCATACAACGCCGGCATCATCGGGAATACTTTCAGGGCTTTTTCATAAACATCCTTGGCCTGCCTGACCTGGCCACGCTTGAACAACAACTTCCCCAGCCCCGCATAGGCCCACGGCAAAGGACGGTCAGCCAAAATGGTGTTGTACAGACGCTCCAGCGCTTCATTCTGATTCAGGTCGCGCAGCGCATCGGCCCGATAACGCAGGCACAGCGGGCCATAGCGCGGATCCTGCTTGCACAGGGCGATACAGGCGTTAAGCACCTCCATCGGCTTGCCACGATCCAGGGCTTGCAGGATCGGTTTGAGCAGGGTCTTGCGCTGCTCCAGCCGTTCCAGCCGCTGAGCCAGCCCCGAGCGATTGAACGGTTTGGTCAGGTACGCATCGGGCTCATGCTCCAGGGCACTGAGCACCATCGCCTGACTGCTTTCAGCCGTCACCATGAGAAACACACTTTCATGGCTGATCAGCTTCTCGACCATCAGGTCTTCCAGCACCTGCTGACCGTTCTTGCGGCCGTCGCCCAGGTGATAGTCCTGCAAAATGAAGTCATAGCGCTTCTGCGAGCACATGCGCAGCGCCACTTCACCGGTGTCGGCGGTGTCCACGTCCTTGACGCCCAATTCACGCAACATGGACCGGACGGAACTGCGGAAATCCGAGAAATCATCGACGATCAGAAAACTTTTTTGGTGGTACGCCAGCATCGAGGATGTCCAGGCAAGTAAAAAGATGCACCCAATGGCAAAACAACGAAACGCCGTGTCACCGCCCGGTGTGGCGCGCATTGCTAGCCGTTTTCGCGCGCCGAAACGCGATAGAAAACCGGGCTCGTCAGGGTATCGGCAGGAAATGGCGTTCCGTTAAGGGGATTGTGTGAGGGGGTTCATACCGGACAGATCGGCTACCTGCCGGGCACAGAACCTGTGGCGAGGGGATTTATCCCCGCTGGGCTGCGCAGCAGCCCCTGAAATCTGCGATTGCCACCTCGTCCGGAAGGCCGGTCCTTCTAATTCTTAGGTCGAACTCAGTGCCCTTGGGCGCTCGCAACAGGAATACGCTCCTGGGGCTGGGTGACATCGTAAACATGCTGCTCGCAACCTGCCCCAATGATCACGAACTCCACCAGGTAAACTTTTTGCTTCTCGGGCTTGAAAGTGGAACTCATAGGGCCGCATGCATAAACAATTTTTTCAGCATAGCGGTAGTAGTTCGAGTCGTAGACCCGTGATTCACCGATCACTTCAATCGCTTGCCCGGGGTCAGCCTGCACCTCCAACTGGGGGAAACGTTTTACGGTGGCGCTGTTGGCAACCTCGTTCACTTTGGCGATCCAGCCGAATACCTTGCCACGACCGGAGTCGACCACGGTTCCCAAGACCTCGGCACGCTGATCCGCATCGGAACTGCGTCGTATGGAGAACTGCACCGGGTGAGTGAACCCTGTCGCCTTCATGATGATCTTGGCGTGTTCCGCATCAGCGACGACCTTGGTTTGCTGCAACTGGACGCCGTCCTTGAGCAGGCTTGGCGAGGAGTCCCTGACATTTGAGTGACAGCCTGCCAGGGCCATGGCTAGAACTAAAAAGGTGGTTTTTTTCATGATTACTTCCCTGCAAAATTTGAATGATCGCAGACCACCGAAATACTTCGGCGACAGCTGAATGGCAAACAACAAATAAATATACCCTTTTTTGCTCAAGCCCCTAGATCCTTGTGGACTAAATCACGTCAATCAGCAAGGGCGGTTGTCAGAGAATATGGTTACCCAAAGCATGCTAAGTTAGACCCATTCAACTCCACCTATTTTCGCAGTCGCTTTTCACTGCCAGTTAACAACTGTCAACGCAGTAATAATTTGATCCGACTTATCATTCAAGTCACTGCAATAACCGGTCACTTCCAGCCCCCCATACTCCTCGCTGGTGTAAAACCACTCCTCTGCGCTATCAAACTCAAGATCTGTATACGGTAATAGCTCTCGCACAAAGCTCCCAAGCCCTATCCCTTCTGGCAGCGTACCTTGATATGAATTGACTGGCTTGGCACCATCAGCAAGGCATTCATACATCCATACCTTAACAGCATAAACCTTCCAGTCGCGAGTAAGCACATGAAGGGCCCTTGTCTCAACACCTGCATGATCTGGGCTATCGTAATATAAACGCCAATTAGTCAATTCCAAATCAACAACATGAAACCCATATCCACCATCTCCTTTGGAATCAATACTCCTCTCCATCCTTAGAGTTGGAGAATTGACAAACCCATATATACCGCCCATGTCATTCAGAGCGTATTTATTCAGTACCTCTTCAAAGTCACTAACAGAAACCCCTAGGGGAATCCCTGCAAGTGAACGGGACGGCATAACTGGAGCTGTCCACAAAATAATAAAATCACTCATTTGGGCTCCCATAGACTCTTCGAGGAATTAAACATAACCTTCTGCCCCTTGGGATTATAGTAAACAGTAAAAAGGGGACAGATTTTAATGACACTTACTTAACAGCTAACTAGCTGATACGACTACGAAAAAATGAAAAAAGGCTGGCCTTGGTCTACGGTGATAGTTGTACAGAAAAGGGGACAGATTTATTTAAGACACAGCGCAACTAAATAAATCTGTCCCCTTTTCCGTGAAAAGCAGGTCGGGAGATGACTTCTTGTCAGGCTGGGCGGGTTTGGGATTCAGATAGGAATCGATGACACGTTCGGCGTTGGCGTCGGCGGCGATGTCTAGATGCATCGGCGGTACGGGTGGGTCGGGGATGAGTTTGTCCATGGAATGCTCCTAACGTAAGTAAGAGCCGCCACGTTCGCTGCTAAACGAGAGGGTGGCAGACGTGCGCAGGTTAGCAGACCGGTACGTTAGGAAACCGGCGCACCCAAGGATGCCCTGCACACAGCCGCCATAAGAATTCGAGCGATAAAAATCGCTCGCACTGAATGGCAGTTGCCATGCGCCTAACGTGACTCCGAGCTGCTAAACCCGACCGCTGGATTGGCAGCGGTGGACAAAGACTAGGCACCGGAATCGGCAGGCGCAAGGGGTTGGGATTTTCTAGGAAATGTCCTTCAAGTCAATGGGAAACGTCCCATACAAGATATTTCATTCTTCTAAAGCATCGGTTGCGTATTCCAATCAGTGCTGGATAAGGTCGTGTTCCGCTCGGATCATGGGACTACCTGCTCGACTGATCCAGAAGGCGGAGTTGTAACAGCCGGCTCTATAACTTTCGCGGAACGCCCTGTCTCGACATCACGAACTTCGTAATACCACCATTTCATCGAAGAGACGCCATAAAGCCCATAGGTACGGCCACCGACCAGATCCACGGTCATTTCAATGGGACGTGAGTATTCGGTTCCAATGGCGTACTGAACCGAAAGTTTATGCCTTCCTGCCCCGAGTCGATACTCGGTTTGGCGGGCTAGCCAATAGAGCGACGTATCGTCATCGATCTTATATATCGACAGACTTTTGTCATACTGCCGAATCGTCGCGATCTCGCCCCAAGGTTTTCCTTCTGCGCTTTTATGCTCGTAATGGATACATCCTGTCAGCGTGAAGCAGAACAAAATCATTACAATAAAGCGTAGGACAATATCGTGTCGCATCAATGGCTCCTAGGCTCAGATCAAAGCTACGGACTGTTGTAACTCTATTCATACTCCATCCTACTTCGATGAAAACAGGAGAATGGAGATCTATTTGCAAACTAAACCACTACAACATCACCGGAATCCAAATAAATTGAATAGGCCTCATACCCACTACCACTATCAGCCTCAACGACGATCGTGTCGCCAGAATGGAATGTTATCTTCAACCCTGCGCCTTCAAACTCTTTAACCGACGCGACATCTTGTAATAAAAAGTCCAGTAAAGGCGCACTCGTATACGAATCAGAAAACTCTCGCCGCCCTAAAGTGCCGCCGACCTCATACGTCAAGCCTCCTTCTATACAGAAAGAGACTTTATATGGAGGCACACCTGGGGCCACTTGCGGACGTGCAAATTCCAATTTGGTGATTGCCACCCCAAAACTAACCATTTCCAAGTAACACTCGGACAGTAGCAAAAAATCAAAATCATCGGGCAATGCGTACATACGTCACCTATGTCAAACCTCAAGTTCAACGCCGAACCGGCGGTAAAGTGTCGGGGGGAAGAGGAACATGTGTGTCGCCCTGACCCTTCCCAGGTTTTCCTGTCGCGGGGTTCATTGGTTGTTTGCCGGAGTTTTGCCAACGCCAGTATCCATTCTCATATCCGAACGAGAAAAGGGGACAGATTTATTTATAGACCGAGAAACCAACGAGCCCGCTCCCTCTGTGTTTACAAAATAAATCTGTCCCCTTTTCGCTCGTTTGACTCACAACTATTTTTGCACCAATTAACCCAGCAAAATATCCTGCGTATCAACAGCTTCCACAGAACCGTTAGTAACCAGAACCCCCAAACCAAGCTGGGGGTCAAAGGTAGCATCAAAAATAAAACCAATCTCACGTGCTCCCGCATTAAAAGCGGACATAACTTTCACACACTTCAAAGAAACCAAACCCCGCATATCATCAACTGTAAGGACTCTGGGCGCCTTGGTGTCAACCTCATCAGCATCAAAACATGCTCGGTATTCCTCAAGCCTACCAAGGTAATAGTTAAAAACAGCTTCTTCTACCAACAAAGAAATAGCGACTTTGTTTGAATCAAACTCCCGAAACGCAAGCCGCTGAGTTTCAGAGATCGGTTCACCATCAAAAGTCTGAACAACAAGCTGCACCTCATAGTTATTTCCAAAAATCGCTGCATAACATATGCCCAGCCCAAACCCCATCAAAATGCAACTCACCAAAATCTCTATCTGAGACAACACTCATTTTTTAACCACCTCCAACAAAGCTTTCTCGGCAACGCCGCCTAGGTGGCCATATTTCACACCAAAATCCATCGAATTTACCTTGCCAGTATGGATAAACGAAGGCACCAACTGCATTCTTCGCATATCCTCAACCTCATGCCAGGTAAATTTTTCCTCCCTCATAAACCGAGCCACATCTGACTCTTTCAAACCAAGCTTATTAGCCAGCATCTGGTTGGCAGCACGAAAGTTAGCATCTCGATTTGTAGATATCAGACCAGGAAGCCTAACCTCATGAAGTGTAACCGGAGAAAAGTCCGGGTAACCAGAAAAGGGGACAGATTTATTTAAGACACAGCGCAACTAAATAAATCTGTCCCCTTTTCAATTGGTCCCCTTTTCCATTGCCTGTCCTCAGGTGCCGTATTGCATCGACGGTGCCAATGCTTCCCCACCGGAAGACGTGGGTGGCGGGTCTGATTATGAGGAATTTCTAGAGGCGATGGCCAACCCCGATCATCCAGAGCATGAGGCGATGGTTGAATGGCATGGAGATGTTTTTGATCCGGCTGCATTTGAGTGCGAGCGTGTGAATCAGTGGTTTAAACGGGTTAAGGTTTGAGCTGCAAGGCGGTGTAGTTCGGACGCTTACATTCGGTTTGCTATCAGTTGCTCAAGGCTGCAAGCCGCCTGTTAGTACATATCATATTGCCAATCGCTGCTAGGAGTCTTATGTGACCGAAATAGCGAGAACCGCCAAATTTCCCACTATACCGAGAACCACCTACGCAAACGCTACCAGCGCCTTGAATACCTTCCGCGAGGGGCTGAAAACAACGTTAAGCAATGCCCCTATGAGGATGCCTGGAAAGCTGAATAAGTAGCAAAGCCACCCCATGGAGTCTGTGACCCAGAGGTCGAAAAGGAACAAGTACAGCCCCATGGCAGTAGCCATTCCCCCCAGCGATTCTCGTGACGCTTTGCACAGCAACGCTATGCAAAGCACCGCCGCTTGCGGTAACCAGGAGTATGCAAAATTCTCCAGGAAGAAGGGGCCTTTTCCGGTTGTGTAGACGGCAACGGCAAGGCCCAGCCCGACGCCGACCCGCATCGGTGCAGATGATGAGTCGGGTTGGTGCATCGCGCGGCATTTACAGGAAGAAGACGACCTCCGTAAAAGTCTGGAGAAACCGGACGATGTTCTGTCCTTTTCCATATTTGTTCGTGACCTACTCTCTATAGCTCCAGAACATTAGTACTTGAAATTTGTTTTTACTTCGCCACCACGCCTATAGGACATGACAAATGAAGTCCAGTTTTCACCACGCTTTCTAGAGTTTTCTTTTAATCGCTTTACCAGACTATATAGAACCGCGCCATTGAAATCAGTTTCGGCATTTGTCACCTCCACCCCATTATTTTCAACCACGAGTTCTTCCTCCGAATAGCCGTCACCCACCTCAACTTCGTAACGAAAAGAGTCATAACCATGCACAATGCCAGCCTCTATCAGTGCAAAAATTTCTTTTGCCAACTCTATATCTTCAATAATCACTCTATAACCTCCGGAATTTTTTTAGCCTCATTTTCAAATCGCAAAGTCTTACTCTTGCCATCTATTGTATACGTCAATTCCATCGTGTCGGGCCTCGCCGAACCAGGATCCGTGCGATTAAACTTTATAGTAGTCGGACCAACAGTTTTAGAAGGATCATTTAAAGCTTCCTTTATTCTATTTTCATAGAAAACCTTATAGGCCGAGTTATTGAAATTCTTGTCCTGTGGAAACAGATTATAACCATCACAGGTCCCACCCTGGCTACACGCCTGGGCATGACCGCCAACGTCTGTGTCCCGCCCTTCCTTGCCTGCCGCTGTTTGCCTCGAATCTCGAGGGACCTTCGTCTGGTTCGGATTAAACGTAAGCTCTTCTACGAAACCCTTGCTGTTTGTCGTAAAGGAATCGCCATTATCAAGCTCGTATCGGGTATTGGGGCTCCTTGCACTCGGACTATTGAGAATCTCGTACTCAGGAGAGCCTTTGACGGCGTTGCCGGTATTGACCTTTACCACAGGAATATCGGCATGCCCCCCAACGTTAGGTTTGAGGCCATGGTCGGACACAGACGTCGTTGGCTGCTTGCCAGTCGGGGCCGCATCCACCCATTCCTTCGACGGCGTCTCCCCAAACTCCTTAGCCCAATCCGGATGTTTCGGATCAATCACCAGTCCGTCGGTCCCCTTCGTTATACCATCCGAAGGCCCCTTACCTACAATCCCGACGACCTTACCCGTCGCAGCACCTGCAGCGTTTGTAACCGTCCCCAAGGCGATATTCAGCAGCGTCGTTGCGCCACGAACGTATACGTCGCCCGGTTTCTCCAGACTTTTACGGAGGTCGTCTTCTTCTTGTAAATGCTCCTTGGTCTTACCCGTGAGTCCGCTCGCAATCGATTTGGAGATTGAATCTTTGGCTGCTGCGATTTTGTCGCCAAACAGCTTTTCGACTATAACGTTACCGGCCAGACCGACAGCCATTTTGCCAGGGCCCATGACGGCCTGGATTCCCAAACCCAGAAGCTGCACCTGCTCTACTGGCAGCCCATCTAAGTAAGTTTGAAGCGCCGCCGTTTTTTCCAGCAGTTGACTGCCAGGCGTGCTCTCTTTCAAAGGAGAGAAAAACGCGACGTGATCGATCCTATCCGAATACTTGAAACGTTCAGCCTTCTTCGGGCCTTCGTTATTCTCTGGACAGCCACCCGTGGCCTCGCAGGTTTCTTGCAACTTGGCGAACTCTGCGAATGCTACCGCCGCGCCTTTAATGACGATCACATCTGCGGGCGTCAGGTCTTTGATCTTCCCAGCATCCTTACCATTGCGAACAAGATTCTTCGCAACATTCAGCGCAACCTCATCCCCCAACGCAGCTCTCGCGGAAGCAGGAACCTCTTCAATTGAAACTCGCTGGGCCTGGATATTGGTCCAAACCTGTCCAGCGGCTTGGACGGGCCCTGCGATCAACTGGAGTGCCGCCTCATATGCTTTTCGGCTGTTTTCCGGGTATTTTTTGATGCTGTTTTTCCAGTTCTCCACCGTCCCGGAAGGATCAGCCACGGCTTCCAACGAGGATTTGGTGACGTACAGATCGGTCCGAGACTCCTTATCTCTGGTGATCTCATAGGCTTTGCTCACATCCCGGTTGAGCCCAACCGTCGAGTCAGTCCCGATTTGAGCATCATTGCGCACCACGACGTCGCCGGTCCCAACGGTGGCCCGGACGATCTGGGCACGATCCTTCTCATACTCCCAACCGCTCGCGCTCCAGCCGTTTTTATCTTTCTCGCCTTTGCCAACCTGACTGCTGTCCTGGGCACCGGCGCCACCCTTGGAGTAGCTGCCGCCGACATTCAGGTAATAACCGTGCTCCTTGTCCTTACCGGCGATGTCACTGAAGCCTAAAGTTGCGGTGTCCAGTTTGAGGTTGCCGTTGTCGGCAGCAATCAAGGCACCATCTAGCTGGGTATGGTCCTCGGTGCGGATATCGACCTTTTTTTCGCCGGTGATGCTGGTTTGCTGTTCGACCCAACGTGTCTCACCGGTCGTCTGTCCATACCCCACCGACCCGCTGACACCCGCCCCCGGACCGACGGTTACGGTGACGCTAAGATCGAATTCCTTGCCTTTGACTTCGCCTGTGTCAGGCATTGAGGAGACGTTCAAGTCCCCGCCGACACGACCAACGACCTCATCACCGCGCAGGGTAGCGCCAATAATGTTGGTGTCCTTGCCACTGGTGAAGCCCAAGCGATCACCGGCATAGAGGTAAGCTTCTTGTTGGCGATTGCCTTCACGCTCAAGATTACCTTTACCGATGTTCACGCTGGCGTAGACACCCACGCCTTCGGAGCCGAACACCAGACCAACCTCACCGCCCCCGTTGTGTCGGTTGCTCTCACTGTCGCTAGCGTTCTGCGCTGACCTGATGTTCAGCTCATTACCCGCATCAAGCGCGATGCCCCGCCCAGCCTTGACCTGGGTGCCTATCAAGTTGATGTCATGGCTGGCGTCCAGATTGAAATCCCTTCCAGCAACGACTTGGGTGGCGGTCGAGCTACCGTGAACGCCATCCTCGGTGGCAACACCATAGCTGCCACCGACTCCCAGCTTAAAGCCGCCGCTGGTGCCGCCATGAATCCCACCCCAGCTTTCGCGCTCACTGCTTTCCTGGTTGACACTTCCTTTCGCCACATCCAGCGTGACGTCGCGACCTTTGATGTTGATATCCCGACCGGCATGTAGCTGGGTGCCTTTTACCGTGACGTCGTTATAGGCGTGGAGACTAAGGTCGTTGCCCGCATCGAGTGTCGACGCCCGGTTGGTCTGCTCAATGACTTGCTGGCTACTGGTTTGCGTGCTGTTTCCGAATTTGACGTCGACGGTCGGTCCGTTGACAAATTGGGTGACTGCATCAACGCCTTTGAGGGTGCTGGACGCTTTGCTGACACCATTTTCCCCTTTCCCCGCACCGCTGACCGCATCCCGGGTGCTGCCATAATTATGGTTGAAGGAAATGCCAAGACCGTTACGACTGGCTTCGCGCTGCTGTTCGATCAGTTGGGTTTCACGCGCCGCATCGACGTTGATATTCCGGCCGGCCGTGAGGCCAATGTCACGGGTGGCACGTAGATCCGAACCGGTCTGGTTGATGTCGCGCTGAGCGCTGATAGAAACGTCTTGCCCTGCACTGATCTGGCTGGCGGCAGCTGTTTGCTGTTCCAGACGGTTCCTTTCCTTGAGGCTATCGGCACCTGCAAAGAAATTGATTCCATTGGCATTGCTGGACACACCAATCCCAGCCTGCTTGTTCTTTTCCCAATCCCGCTCGGAACGACTGTTCTGCGCCGCCAGAACATTCACATCACGCCCGGCATTCAAACTGACATTACGCCCAGCATCGATACCACTACCCACCAGGTTGATGTCACGCCTAGCCTGCAAGGTCGCGTCGCGTTCCGCCGTCACCTGACTGCCGACGCTGGTACTGCTTTGCGCGATCCGGCCCGACTCTTTGGCCGAGGAGAACGACAGGAAGCCACCCGAGACCGAGAGCCCGGTTTTCTTCTTGTATTGCTCGCTATGGCTGTAAGCGGTGTCATTGGCCGCGACGAGGTTGATGTCGCCGCCGTCCTTGACCAGGCCCGCACGCAGTTCCACGTCATTACCAGCGGTGGTTTCGCTGGCGCGCAAACGCAAGTCGTTGCCCGCGACCAGCACCACATCGTTGCCTGCTTCCAGCTCGCTGGCCACTTGGGAAGCCGTGGTTTTCAACTCGCTTTTGCCGCTCTTGGACAAGCCGAGGAAACCCGATTTGGTTTTCTTGCTGTAGGCACCGTGTTCTTCGATGCCCGAGAGCACCGCCACATCACCGGTGGCCCCCACCACCAAATCATTGCCGGCGTTCAACTGGCTACCGATCACCGTGACGTTGCGACCGCCGTCCAGCGTGACACCGCCACTGGCGGCCTGGCTGGTATTGACCGTCAGGTCTTGCCCCGCCTCCACCACCGACGCGACGTTGGTGCTGTCATAGCTTTCCCGTTGCTCGCTTTTGCTGCGACCAAAGGAGCCTTTGCTTTTCTTCGAGTAAAACTCTGCGGCTTCATCCGTTGCGGACAACAGGCTGATGTCCCGCGTGGCGTCGAGCGCAACGTCCTTGGCCCCTTTCAGCTGACTGGCGACGAGACTCAGGTCTTGCCCCGCCTTGGCGCTGAGGTCCCCACCCGACTGGATAACCGAAGACTGCTGGCGCACCAGGTCGCTGCTGCTTTTGACTTTTTTGCTCTGGGACGAGCGATGGCTTTCGTTGGCGGCAGACGTGATAGCGATATCACGCCCGGCCGTCAGCGCCAGGGCGCTCTGGGCGATGACGTTGCTGGCAACGACCCGCAGATCCTGCCCGGCCGTCACCTTCAGCTCCCGGCCCGCAGTAGCGCTGGAACCACTTTGAGTGATGGTTTGGTCCCGGTGTCTGCTGCCCATCGTGTTGCTGTCCACCTGCTCGGCGGAGGCGATATTTACATCACGCATCGCCCGCAAACTCATGTCATTGCCGCTCTTGAGCACGCCCCCCTTATTGGCGATATCCCGTCCGGCCCCCAACGCCAGATCATTGCTCGCCTCGATCCGCGCCGCGCTGTCGGCAAAACCACGTTGCTCGGTCTTGTAGCCAGTGCTGCTGGCGTGGCGGGTGATGGTGCGTTCGTTGGTCACATCACCGGCCACGGCGACGACGCTGACATCCCGCCCAGCGATCACCCCGCCCGCCCTGTTAGCAAGGTCATTCCCCGCCAACGCCTCAAGCCGGTTACCAGCCTCCAACAACCCGCTGTTAACCAGACTGTCGCCAGCCGTCGCCCTCAGGTTGCTGGTCGCCCGCAAGGTGCCGGCGTTGTTCAGGTTCTTACCAGCAATCAGGCTGACGTCTGAACCCTGAATCAACGCCCCATTAGCCGCCAGACGATTATTGGCCTGGGCCAGATAAAGCACCGGCACCAGCACCTGCTCGTTATTCACCGTCCGGTTTTCCATCCAGACGATGTCATGGGTCAGGGCCGCAACCTGTTCGGCGGTGAGGCTCACGCCCAGGGACAGGTTGAGCGCGTCCTTGCTGGCGATGGCATTGTTCATCAGGTACTTGAACATGCCGTCGTCGGAGGTCTGGCCGTCGAGGAAGCGTTGGCCCGTACGGGCGATCACCGCCTGTTGGATCAAGCGTTGTTCGTAGAAGCCGTCGCCCAAACGCTTGGCGGCGACGTCGGGGTCGTAGCCCAGGTTCGTCAGCAGGTAGTCCGAGCTCATGAAGCGGCGCATGTCGGTCAGCGCCGGGTTGGTCTCGATCAGGTATTTTTGCGGGTTGGCCTGGAACGAGCGGTCCGGCAGGCCGCGCACTTGGGTCAGTCCCGTGCTTTGGGTTGGCGTGGTAGAGCCGTCGCCGCTCATGCGGAACAGGCCGTTTTGCCCGGTGGGCAAGTCAAAACCCGGCAAGGACAGCGGATCGACTTGTTGCTGGGTCAGGTTCGGGGGTAGCTGCCGATTGACGCTGATACGGGTCGAGAAGGCGTTGTCGGCCTGGGTGTCGGTGCGTGGGCCAGCGCCGACGTAGTTGTAGCCGCCACGCACGACGCCGCTGTTGACGTCGCCCTGGGTGGGAATGTCGATGGCGCCACCGGCCTGGATAATCGCGGCATAGGTCTGGTTATCGGTAGTACTGGTTTGGGTGCGAAACTGCAGCAGCTCGATCTCGGTCATGCCGATGAAGCGGCTCATCGCTGCTTCAAGGCCACCCAGGTCGTTGGCGTTGTAGCCCGGGCTCTGCAGCCAATATTTGTTGGTGAAGTCATTCGCGGCGGCGCGCCAGCCTCTCGGGTGGCGCGTGCGTTGGGACCTGAAGGTGCGCGAGGTTTCGATCTCGCCAGTCTCGATGCCGATGTTGTTCAGGCTGACGAGGTCGGCGGTCAATCCACCGCCGACGCCGATGCTGCTGCTCCGGTTGGTCAGGGTGTCGCCCTGGATGTCCAGGTTGCCACCGGTGGTTATGCTGGAGGCAGCGCTGGCCGCGGTGACTTCGAACTTGTCGCGCTGGATGATCTGCCAGACGTGGTTTTGCTTGGGGCCGTCGCAATCACCTGGGATGCAGGCCACTTCCCTGATCGAGGCGGTGTAGATGCCTGCATCGTTGGTGGTCAAGACCTCGCGGACGTTGTCGATGGTGCTGGCCGCCAGGCGCATGTTGCCGTTGCTCTGCAGCGAGCCGGAGCTGTTGAGGATGCGGCTGGCACGCGTGCCGAGGCCGTCGCGATCGATGCTCAGATCACCCAGGCTGTAGATATCGGCATAGCGGTTGGTCAGGCTATTGACGCGCAGGCTGGTATTGCCGCCGCTGAAGATCAATCCGTGTTCGTTGAGCAGGTCACCGGTCGACACACCGAGCGCGCCGGTACTGCCCAGCGTGCCATAGTTGTTGAGCGTGGCGGCCCTGACGCTCAGGTCCGCCGCCGAGGTCAGGCGACCGTAGCTGTTGAGGACGCCATCGACCACGACGGTTGTGTTGCCACCGCCCGCGATGCTGCCGTTTTGCTCCAGATTGATCAGCGCGGCCTTGAGGCCCAAGGTGCCGAGACTGCTCAAGCGGCCGTTGCCTGTATAGGCGCCGGTCAGTTGCAGATCGATGGTCCCATCACTGCCGATCAGGCCGTCAACGTGCCAGTTGCTGCCACGGCCCACCAGGCTGTCGGTACTGAGCAACTGGCCGGTGGCGGTCTGGGTCATCTGGTCGACATCCACGACCAAGTGCCCGGCCTGGATCGCCGTGCTGTTGGTCCAGCGGTCAGCCGTCACCGTCAGGTTGCCGTAGGTCACCAGCTGACCGCCGGCCTGCCCCAGGTTGGCCTGGCTGATGCCGAACACTCCCAGGCCGGTGTGCAACAGCTTGCCACCCACGTTCTGGAGGCTGTTGGTGTCCAGCCCGACATTTTGGCTGGCGGTTTCCAGGGTGCCGTCGTTGTTATCGAACAGGCCACCGATGTTGAATACCGTGGTGCTGTTCTGGCCCAGGGTGCGCAGTTGGCCTTTCTGGTTGCTCAGGCTGGCGGCGAGAATATCCAGGCTGTCCTGGCTTTCGATGATGCCGGCGCTGTTGTTAAGCGCGCCCGAAAGGTCAAAGTCGATGCGATTGGCACTGACCTGCCCGCCGCCGCTGTTGTCCATGTCCCGGCCAATGACCTTGACCTTGCCCGTGGCGTACATCCCACCGCTGCGATTGTCGATATCCGCAGCCACGTTGGTGATCACGATATCGCCCGCCTTTGCGGCCATGCGCCCGCCGTCGTTGAACAGCCCCGCCAAGGCTTGGATGTTCAGTCCTTGGGCCTGGATCGTGCCGCCCTGGCCATCGAGGTCATAGCCATTTCTCAGCACGCCAGTGGTACGCGCCTCCAGGGCGGCCTTGACGCTGGAGAGCACGCCACCACGGTTGTCCAGGTTGGCCGCTTCGATGTTCAGGTTGGCGTCTTGAGCGATGATCGTACCGCCCTGGTTATCGATATCGCCGGATACATCCACGGTGACCAAGCCCTTGCCCTGCAAAGTGCCCTTGGCGTTATCCAAGTTGGAGGCCTCGAGCTCGACACCGGCACTGCGGCTGGCGATCAGGCCTCTGTCAGCGTTGTTGACCTTGCCGGTCGCCGTGACCACCAGCTTGCCATTGGCGGCAACAGTGCCTTTGTTGCTGTTGTCCAGGCTGGCGGTGCGCACGGTCACGATGCCTTGGCTGGATAGCTCGCCGCCCCGGTTATTAATCGCGCCGGTGTTAGTGATGTCGAGGTTTTTGCCGGCCATGACCAGGCCGGTTAGGTTGTCCAGGCTGCCGAGGACCAGCGTCGCGCTGTTCAGGCTCGACAGTTCACCTGCATTGTTTTCCAGATGGCCCAGGTTGGCTGTCAGCAGACCCTGGCTGTTGATCAGGCCGCCCTGGCTGTTGAGGACTTGATCGGCGTTCAGGTGCAGTTCGGTGCCGCCGAGGAGGCGGCCTTTGTTGCGGTTATCCACCATGTTGCCGGTGATGGTGGTCTTGCGCTGCCCACTGAGCGTACCGCCCTGGTTGTTCAGCGCCGCCGTGGTCGTGACATTCAAGTCACGACTGGCGATGACAGTTTTGCCGCCGTTGTTCAGTTGCTTGGCAGTGAGGGTGACATCACCTACGGTATTGCGGCTGTTATCGGCGTTGACCCCGGCTTCGATAATCCCGTTGTTGCTCAGCGTGCCGCCGCTGTCCAGGCGAATGCTGTCGCGCGCCACCAGATTGTTCTGGCTGGTCAGGTCACCCGGTGTCGTCACGTCCAGTCGGCTACCGGCGTACACCTGGCCGCGGGCTTCCACACTTTTGGCCTGGATGTCGACGGCGCCGGCGGCAGCCGTCTCGGCCATGCTCAAATGACCATTGGCATCGAGCTGGATATCACCGCCGCTGGCAACCATCTTGCCGTCCAGCTTCACGCCAACCCCGGCCTCCGTACCCACCAGTTTGATCGCCCCGGCGTACATGCCACCCAAGGCCGAGGAGTCGATGGCCAATTGCGGTTTGGCGCTGCCGTCGTCGGTGCGGGCGGTAGCGTTGAGGGAGTTAGCGTTGACGTCGTTACGCCCGGCAATAATCGTCAGATTCTTTGCCTGGATCTCGGCATTGATCTTCGCGCTGCGGGTGATGATCTCGAAACGGTCGACGTTGTTGGCGTTGAGGCCTGCGCCTTCGATCGCAACGCTGCCATGGTCGACCTGATAGCGACTCAACTGACCGTTTTCGATAATCGGTTTGCCGGTGGTCAAGGTCGCTTTGGGGGTATTGATAAACCCACAGCCGTTACACGAAATGCCATAAGGGTTGGCGACGATCACATGCGCCGACTGCCCCGCTACTTCGGTGTAACCGCGTAACTGACTGGGGTTGCCGCCATTGACTTCGTTGAGGATGGTCTTGGCCGCCGCGCCGTTGAGGTTCGGGTTGCCGAGGATGATCCCGCCCAGTTGCGTGGATTGGGCGGGGTTGGTGGCGTTGTTGAGGATCACGCCGTTGCTGCCGACGTTGTAGTCCTTGAACTGGTTGTGGGACAGGCCGCTGCCGTTGGGTTTGGCGATGTTGACGATGGGTACGCCATTGCCGGCCTGACCGAGGGTCGTGCCCGGTGCGCTGACGACGATGCCGTCGGCCTGGGCCCACAGCGGCTGCCAGAACATGACGTTGGCCAACAGCAATGCCAGGCCGCGCTTGGGCATGCCCCAGAAGTGCTCGCGGGTTTGCACGGCAGCAGAAGGCTGGCGGGCCAGAAAAGCGTGTAGGCGGTCGTCCATGATCGGGTCTCGTTGCAGCAGAAATTAGATAGATACATCCACACGGAAATAGATCGGCGCTTCGCGCTCGGTCAGGGCATCCGGTCGTTCCAGAGAATGGGCGAAGGTGACGCTGGCGCTCAGGTGTTCACCGCGGGCGAACAACTCCAGCGAGTGGCTCGACATGCGCCCGTGCTGGTCGCCGTTGTAGCGATTGCCGCGAATCACCCCCACGTCATAACCGAGGCTGGTGCCGTATTCGGCGAACACCGGGCGCAGCCATGGCAGTGTCACCGGACGACTCCAGCGCAGGTCGTTGCGCCAGTAACCACCGCTGTCGCCGGACAGCGTCTGGTCCTTATAGCCCCGGATCGACGCCAGGCCGCCCAGGCTCATGCGCTGCGGGTTGAACAGTGCATCTTCACTGCGCTGGCCAGTCATCAGGCTGCTGAAACTGAAGGATTCGCCGCCCAGCATGAAGGGCTGCAAATAGCTGAGGGTGGCGGTGTATTTGCGGTAGCGGGCGTCGGCTTGACCGGGACCCGGGTCTTCGTCGCCCTGCGCATCGAAGGCGCCGATGCCTTGCTGCACACCCAGGTCCAGGTTGACGAATGCATTGCCGACTCGTCGTCCATGATTGATGCCGAACTGCGCCTCGCTGATGCGATTGCTGCTGGTACCAAGCTTGCTGTCGTTGACGAAGTTGTTAGTGCGCAGGTACGCCAAGCCGGTGTTGAGCGAAGTCTTACTCACCGCGTCGCGATGGACCACCCGTTCCAGGCGCACCTGATGGCTCTGGCTATCGCCGCTCTGTTTGAAATTGAAGCCGTTGGCCTGGCCCAGCGCACGGTACTCGCTCTGACTGTAGCTGTAGCTCAGGTTCCACCAGCCAAACGGCAGGTTGTAATAGAGCATGGCATTGCGCGAGGTTTTCTGGTGATCGCTGACGGCATCGTGGCCGCCGCGCAAGGCCAGTTGATCGGCCAGGCCCAGCGGGCTGTCCCAGTCGAATGAGGTGCCCCATTGCTGTTCGCCGGTGCTCTTCTGGCCATCGTTATGTCGCGCCACGCCAACGCGCCAAGGCTTTTGCGGGGTGTTTTTGACCCGCACATCACTGCCACCGAGATCCTGTCCTGGCGCCAACTCCATCTGCACGCGATTGGACGGCAAACGGTTCAGTTGGTCGACCATTTGCTCGATGTCCCGCAGATTGAGCAAATCGCCCGCCTTGCCGGGAAAGCTCATGGCCAGTTCCCGCTCGGACAGACCACTGCCCTCGGCACCCTTCAGCCCTTCCAGTCGGCCCTCAACCACCAGCACTTGCAGGTGACCGCTGGACAGGTCCTGTTGCGGCAAATAGGCACGACTGGTGACCAGGCCTTTTTCCAGGTAGTAATCGGTGATGACCTTGAGCAGCTCATTAAGCTGTGGCACGCCCAGGCATTGGTTGATATAGGGCCTGAGCAGGTCTTGGCGCTCTCTCTCGGACAACGCATCGGCACCCTTGAGCTCGATGGTCTTGATCGGGAAGCAACGGCTGTCGCTCGGCGCGGCCGGGGCCTGGGGCGCTGCGGACTTGCCTGGCAGATCCTTGAGTTCTTCAAGCCGCCGACGCTGCTCTTCGAGCAAGCGATCCTGGCGTTCACGAATCAGGTCCGTGTCGCCGGGGGTGGGTGCAGCGTAAGCGGGCGTCAGCGAAGAAAAGCACAGCAAAGCCAGGCATAACCTCGCCCAATGGGCGGGTGAAAACATGTTCGATCCCTCGATACGGAAATAGCAGCAAACTGGCGAGCAGACAAAGCACCGGGTATCGGTCTTTTCATTTCGGGAAACACCGGAAAATCCAGGCTGACACCAAAAATACTCACGCTGCTGATGCGCAAAACTACGCGCACACCAGACTCTGCATATCGCCTTCGGTTCAAGGGAGGAGAAACTTTCTGCTCAAAAAATAGACGTGTCTCACAGGACGCATTAAAAACCACCGACAGAAATCGTCTGCTCGGACCTGTACGAGATGGATTTTTTCGCGGTGAACGAACCGACGTCCGCACCCACCATGGGGATTTGGCGAAAGGGGGCAAACTATTGGAGGGTTGGAGAAATGATGGTGTCCCAGGGCAGGTTCGAACTGCCAACCTTCCCCTTAGGAGGGGGATGCTCTATCCAATTGAGCTACTGAGACACAAGTCGACCACGAGAAACGCGGTGCGTTGGACGGCGTGCATGTTAACGGTCAGCCTGGCGTTTGTCATGTCGTCCATGGCTTTTTAAGTGTAGGCAGATGTACCGCTCGCCACGCATTCCATCGAAAATCCCGGACCGGACTGCCGCTTATCTGGCCCACCCTGCTCATTCTAGTAAATCGGCAAATTGCCACTATCCTGTACAATACAAGGACAGCACACGCCTCTGCCCCCTTCTGCGCTTATCCGCCAGACGGTATGGCACATAGACACGATGCAGTGGTCACAAGATGCGAACCTGGGAATTTTTCAAACCAGTCCGCATTTTTGACGAAGGGTACTGGCATAACGCCTTTACGCGGATCAATATTTGTCACAGAATTGGCGCCAATGATCTGGCAATTTTGAGGCATGATGCGGGCCTCTTAACAATTCAGGTTGAACATTTGGCTAAGGGGCTTGTCCTATCGACATCCTGCGGCCAATCCCGAGAACCGCTCCCCTGAACTAACCGGTTAAATAAATATGCGCCCAATGAAACAGGCAATTTATTCCAGCCGTACGGCTGACAAGTTCGTCGTACGTCTGCCAGACGGAATGCGGGAACGCATTGCCGAGGTGGCTCGCAATCATCACCGCAGCATGAACTCCGAAATCATCGCGCGCCTTGAGCAAAGCCTTATTCAGGAAGGTGCGTTGGGTGAAGAGCTGAGCATGCGGCTGGACAGCCCAGAGCTGTCACTGCACGAACGCGAGCTGCTTCAACGCTTCCGACAACTCTCTCATCGCCAGCAAAACGCCCTCGTTTCGCTGATTGCCCATGACGCAGAAATGGCCGCAGACGCGTCCTGATCGCACCCAAAATGTTAAAGCCAGCCTTGTGCTGGCTTTTTTTTGCCTGGAATTTGGTGACTGAGATTTCTGACGCCCACGAAAAAGCCCGCCAAATTGGCGGGCTTTATTGAGGTGCGAATCAGAGCAGGAAAATCGTTGCCAACCCCAGGAAAATGAAGAACCCGCCACTGTCGGTCATGGCGGTAATCATCACGCTGGCCCCCATGGCGGGGTCACGCCCCAATCGAGCCAGGGTCATGGGAATCAATACCCCCATCAAGGCCGCCAACAACAAGTTGAGCGTCATCGCGGCGGTCATCACCACACCCAGCGACCAACTGCCATACAGCAGATACGCCACCACGCCGATCACCCCACCCCAAACCAGACCGTTGATCAAGCCCACGGCCAGTTCCTTGCGCATCAGTCGCGACGTATTGCCGGTACTGACCTGGTCCAGCGCCATGGCGCGGACGATCATGGTAATGGTCTGGTTGCCGGAGTTGCCGCCAATCCCCGCAACGATAGGCATCAGCGCCGCAAGGGCTACCAGTTTTTCGATAGAGCCTTCGAACAGACCGATGACCCGGGAGGCGATAAAAGCCGTGATCAAATTGACCGCCAACCAGGCCCAACGGTTACGCAGGGACTTCCAGACCGAGGCGAAGATGTCTTCCTCTTCGCGTAGACCGGCCATGTTGAGGACTTCGCTTTCGCTCTCCTCACGAATCAGGTCGACCATTTCGTCGATGGTCAGACGGCCGATCAACTTGCCGTTCTTGTCGACGACGGGTGCAGAAATCAAATCGTAACGTTCGAACGCCTGGGCCGCATCGTAGGCATCCTCGTCCGGATGAAAACTCACCGGATCGCTGGCCATGACCTCGGCCACCTGCTTTTCCGGATCATTGACGAGCAATCGCTTGATAGGCAGCACGCCTTTGAGCACGCCGTCGTAATCGACTACAAAGAGCTTGTCGGTATGTCCCGGCAGCTCCTTGAGGCGGCGCAGGTAACGCAATACCACTTCAAGACTGACATCCTCACGGATGGTCACCATCTCGAAGTCCATCAGCGCACCGACCTGCTCCTCGTCATAGGACAACGCCGAACGCACGCGCTCGCGCTGTTGGCCGTCGAGGGTTTCCATCAGTTCGTGGATAACGTCCCGTGGCAATTCGGGCGCAAGGTCAGCGAGTTCGTCGGCGTCCATTTCCTTGGCCGCCGCCAGCAGTTCGTGATCATCCATGTCAGCGATCAGGGTTTCACGAACCGAGTCGGACACTTCAAGCAGGATGTCACCGTCACGATCCGCCTGGACCAACTGCCAGACCGTCAGACGCTCTTCCAGCGGCAAGGCTTCAAGGATGTAGGCGACGTCGGCGGAGTGCAGGTCATCGAGCTTGCGTTGCAGCTCGACGAGATTCTGCCGGTGGACCAGGTTCTCGACCAGGTCGTGATGCGGGCCTTCCTGGCGATGTGTCAGGTCTTCGACCACCCGCTGGCGATGCAGCAGCTCAACGACTTGAGCAAGGCGATCCTGAAGGCTTTCCTGCGTTTTCTTTACTTCTATTTCGGTCATAGGCGAACTCCACTCCCAGCAGTGGAGCACGCCGGAAGGATCAATCAGTCAGTTCATGATTGGTGAAACGGGATATTGAGTAACTACTGGGTAAGTCCATGGGATATTCCACAAGCCCCGGCGGGGCTGACGGGCGCAATCATACACCGCTTGACGCTTTAAAACGTTAAAAAATCATGGCAAGAACAAGCGCTTGCGAGACATACCTGAACGCAGATTGAACCTCTATGCCTACGACGACTTATCCTGAAAAGAAAACACACGCCCCACTAAAAATGTAGCGACTACCCTTCTGTTCTTCACCGTCAAGGAGGACGTCAGGATGCCCGTCAGTCGTTACCTGTTTTTACTCGCTGCCCTGCCCTGCCTGCCCTTGGGAGCTGCCGGGCAAAGCGTGCATCGCTGCGAAAGTACCGCTGGGCACGTAACCTTCACCACCCTGAGTTGCCGACCAGGAGAAACCTTGTCACTTCAGCAGGTCCATCCGACCAGCCCAGGGACGATCCAGCCGCTGACAGAAAACCTGCTGCCCGAAGCGGAGGTTCGGCAAACATCTGGCAACAAAACCAACCGCAAGGAACCGACTGTTGTCGGCCAGCTTGAAGACAACTGCGCGAATATGCTCAACCCTAGGCAACGCCGCGAAGCGATCATAAACAGACGAATTGTGAGCGGCATGAGCCAGCAGGACGTGGAAAGCGCTCTGGGCAGACCCGACTCAGTCAAAATCAGGAACTCCAGCACCCGATATACCTACAAAGCGAAAAAAGGTCGCAGCGCAGAGATCGTGTTCGATGAGAAGGGGTGTGTAAAAGGCAAATCGTAGACAGCAAAAAGCCCGCGTTAAACGCGGGCTTTTTGGTGTTTGGTGCACTCGACAGGATTCGAACCTGTGACCGCTCGGTTCGTAGCCGAGTACTCTATCCAGCTGAGCTACGAGTGCAGATTGTGGTTTTATACCAGATCACAACTGGTTGAAGCCAAGTTATTTGCATCACTGCAAACAACTCTTAAATGGTGCACTCGACAGGATTCGAACCTGTGACCGCTCGGTTCGTAGCCGAGTACTCTATCCAGCTGAGCTACGAGTGCATTTGTTGCCGCGCATTATAGGTCGCCGAATCTTTTTGTAAAGCGCTTTTTTCAGTAATTACAACAACTTACCGATAAAGCCAGATTACGTCGCACTAAATAAATAATGGCGGAGAACGGGGGATTCGAACCCCCGACACCCTTTTGAGGTGTACTCCCTTAGCAGGGGAGCGCCTTCGGCCACTCGGCCAGCTCTCCGCAACACGGGGCGTATATTAACCACCTTCATCCCCGTTTGCAAACATAAAAAACGATAAAAATTAATGGCTTGGTTCGTCGTCCTTCTCTTTCTTGATACGCAGGTAAATTTCCTCTCGGTGCACCGCGACCTCTTTCGGGGCGTTGACGCCAATACGCACTTGATTTCCTTTGACGCCGAGCACGGTCACGGTGATTTCGCCATCGCCAATAATCAGGCTCTCTGCGCACCGACGAGTCAGAATCAGCATACCTTTCTCCTCACGCAATTCAGTTCAGGGACAACAGTCTGCAAAAAAAAGGCGTAGGCCCTACAACCGAAACGGTCGCAGCCTACAAGCCTAGTATTGACCAGCGCGAGCAAAAGAACAGTTTTGGAGCGCGCCTTTCAGAAAAACAAAGGGCGCGGTAAACCGCGCCCCCAAGACAACGCCTTACTCGCCCTGTCGGGCAGCAGCGTCGAGTTCGAAAGCCGTGTGCAGGGCGCGCACGGCCAGCTCCAGATACTTCTCTTCGATGACCACGGAAACCTTGATTTCCGAAGTAGAGATCATCTGGATGTTGATGCTTTCCTTGGCCAGGGATTCGAACATACGGCTGGCCACGCCTGCGTGAGAACGCATGCCGACACCGACGATCGAGACCTTGGCGATCTTGGTATCACCCACCACTTCTCGGGCACCAATCTCGTCAGCAGTCTTTTTCAGCACAGCTTCCGCGGCCTGGTAGTCGTTGCGGTGCACGGTGAAGGTGAAGTCGGTGGTGTTATCGTGCGCGACGTTCTGCACGATCATGTCGACTTCGATGTTCGCGGCACTGATCGGGCCGAGAATCTTGAACGCCACGCCGGGGGTGTCTGGCACGCCACGGATGGTCAGCTTGGCTTCATCGCGGTTGAAAGCGATGCCGGAAATGATCGGCTGTTCCATGGATTCCTCTTCATCAATAGTAATGAGGGTGCCCGGACCCTCTTTGAAGCTGTGCAGAACGCGCAGCGGAACGTTGTACTTGCCGGCGAATTCGACGGCCCGGATCTGCAGCACCTTGGAACCGAGGCTGGCCATTTCCAGCATCTCTTCGAAGGTGATCTTGTCCAGGCGCTGAGCCACAGGCACCACCCGTGGGTCGGTGGTGTAGACACCATCCACATCGGTGTAGATCTGGCATTCGTCAGCCTTGAGTGCCGCCGCCAGCGCCACGCCCGTGGTATCGGAGCCGCCACGGCCAAGGGTGGTGATATTGCCGTGCTCGTCCACACCCTGGAAACCGGCGACCACCACCACGCGACCGGCCTTCAGGTCACCGCGAATTTTCTGATCGTCGATCTGCAGAATACGCGCTTTATTGTGCGCACTGTCCGTCAGGATACGAACCTGATTGCCGGTATAGGACACTGCCGGCACACCCCGTTTGATCAGCGCCATCGCCAGCAAGGCAATGGTCACCTGCTCGCCGGTGGAAACGATCACGTCCAGTTCACGCGGAACCGGTTGCTGCTCGCCGCTGATTTGCTTGGCCAGATCGATCAGACGGTTGGTCTCGCCGCTCATTGCCGACAACACAACCACCAGGTCATCGCCCGCTTCACGGAATTTCTTAACCTTGTCGGCGACTTGTTCGATTCTCTCGACAGTGCCGACCGAGGTGCCTCCAAATTTCTGTACGATCAAAGCCATTTCAAAGCCGCCTCTGCCCATGAAGGGCGCCCAATAATCACTCAACAGCGGCCGGGCTCGCGACTAGACCACGCGCCCGGAACGCTGCCTTAAATACCCTGCTCTACAAATGCAACGGTCTGGGCCAGTGCCGCATCCAGGGCGCTGGCGTCGGTGCCGCCGCCTTGCGCCATGTCCGGACGACCACCGCCCTTGCCGCCCACTGCCGCAGCGGCCTGCTTCATCAAATCACCGGCTTTGAGTTGGCCAGTCAGGTCTTTGGTCACGCCTGCGACGAGAACGACCTTTTCCTCATGGACACTGCCGAGCAGGATCACTGCGCGGCCGAGTTTGTTTTTCAGTTGATCGACCAGCGCCAGCAGTGCTTTGCCATCCTGACCGTCAAGACGCACGGCCAGCACTTTCACGCCTTTGACGTCCACGGCCTGGGCCGACAGATCGTCGCCCGCGGCGCTGGCAGCCTTGGCCTGCAACTGCTCGAGTTGCTTTTCCAGCAGACGGTTGCGCTCCAGCACAGCCGAGAGCTTGTCGATCAGGTTGTCACGGCTGCCCTTGATCAGGCTCGCCGCTTCCTTGAGTTGTTCTTCGGCGGCGTTGAGGTACGCCAGGGCCGCCGCGCCGGTGACCGCTTCGATGCGGCGCACGCCGGCAGCCACACCACCTTCGCTGATGATTTTCAGCAGGCCGATATCGCCGGTCCGGTTGGCGTGGATACCACCACACAGTTCCACGGAGAAATCGCCGCCCATGCTCAGCACGCGCACACTGTCGCCGTACTTCTCGCCGAACAGCGCCATGGCACCCTTGCGCTTGGCGGTCTCGATGTCGGTTTCTTCGGTTTCAACCGGCGAGTTCTTGCGGATCTCGGCGTTAACGATGTCTTCCAGCGCCTTGAGCTGCTCAGGCTTGATGGCTTCGAAATGGCTGAAGTCAAAGCGCAAGCGCTGACTGTCGACCAAAGAGCCCTTCTGCTGAACATGCTCACCCAGTACCTGACGCAACGCGGCGTGCAGCAAGTGCGTAGCCGAGTGGTTCAGCGAGGTGGCGTGACGAACCTCAGCATCGACATGAGCGGCGACCGGAGCGGCAATCATCAGGCTGCCCGACGCCAATACGCCGTGGTGCAGGAATGCGCCACCGGTCTTGGTGGTGTCACGCACATCGAAACGCGAGTTGCCGGCCTGCAGGTAACCGCTGTCCCCGATCTGCCCGCCGGATTCGGCGTAGAACGGCGTCTGGTCCAGTACGATCACCCCTTCCTGACCTTCGCTCAGGATGTCGACCGACTGCCCGTCCTTATAGATAGCCACGATCTTGGCAGAGCCGGTAGTGGCGGCGTAGCCGGTGAATTCGGTGGCCACGTCTACCTTGACCAGGCTGTTGTAATCCATGCCGAAGGAGCTGGCGGAACGCGCACGCACTCGCTGGGCTTCCATCTCGCGCTCGAACCCTTCCTCGTCGAGGGTCAGGTTGCGTTCGCGGGCGATGTCGCCCGTCAGGTCCATCGGGAAACCGTAGGTGTCGTACAGCTTGAACACGACATCGCCCGGTACCACGTTGCCCTTGAGCTCGGCCAGATCCTGCTCGAGGATCTTCAAACCCTGCTCCAGGGTCTTGGCGAACTGCTCTTCTTCACCCTTGAGCACACGCTCGATGTGCGCCTGCTGGGATTTGAGTTCCGGGAAGGCCTCACCCATTTCGGCCACCAGGGCCGCAACGATCTGATAGAAGAAACTGCCCTTGGCGCCCAGCTTGTTGCCGTGACGGCAGGCGCGACGAATGATCCGGCGCAGCACATAGCCGCGGCCCTCGTTGGACGGCAACACGCCATCGGCAATCAGGAAGCCGCAGGACCGGATATGGTCGGCGACCACTTTGAGCGACGCCTGATTGTCGTTGCTGCAACCGATGGCCTTGGCCGAAGCGCTTAGCAGGCTCTGGAACAGGTCGATTTCGTAGTTGGAGTGAACGTGCTGCAGCACCGCACTGATCCGCTCCAGGCCCATGCCGGTGTCGACCGACGGCGCGGGCAACGGATGCAACACACCATCGGCGGTGCGGTTGAACTGCATGAAGACGTTGTTCCAGATCTCGATGTAGCGGTCGCCATCTTCTTCCGGCGAGCCGGGTGGGCCGCCCCAGATGTCGGCGCCGTGATCGTAGAAAATCTCGGTGCAAGGGCCGCATGGACCGGTGTCGCCCATGGTCCAGAAGTTATCGGAGGCGTAAGGCGCGCCTTTGTTGTCGCCGATACGCACCATGCGTTCGGCCGGAACACCGACCTCTTTGGTCCAGATGTCATAAGCCTCGTCATCGGTGGCGTAGACCGTTACCCAGAGCTTCTCCTTGGGCAGATTCAGCCACTTGTCGGAGGTCAGGAAGGTCCAGGCGAAGGTGATGGCGTCGCGCTTGAAATAATCACCGAAACTGAAGTTACCCAGCATTTCGAAGAAAGTGTGATGACGAGCGGTATAGCCGACGTTCTCCAGATCGTTGTGCTTGCCGCCGGCGCGCACGCATTTCTGGCTGCTGACGGCACGGGTGTAGGCACGTTTTTCCTGGCCCAGGAAGCAGTCCTTGAACTGGTTCATCCCCGCGTTGGTGAACAGCAGGGTCGGGTCGTTGCCCGGAATCAAAGAGCTGGAGGCTACTCGGGTGTGGCCTTGCTCTTCGAAGAAGCGAAGGAAGGCTTCACGGATTTCTGCGCTTTTCATTAGGTTCTTCCACGGAGGCTGCGGCCAAAGGCCTGTGCAAAACGTCAACAGACGAAGCAACGGCAAAGGGCCGCATTATATCGGCCCTTCGCCTGGGGTACAGCGTGTTTATGCGATAGAAACGGTCAATTGGACCGCTTGACGGGTCAGTTACGGGAAAAGTCGACGAAAGCGCAGATCACTTCGTCGATTTGCGCGCCGCTGACATCCATGTGAGTCACCATTCGCAGCCTTGGCGCGGCACTGAGCGTGATGCCACGCTCAGCGGCAAACGCCTTGATGGCGTCGGCCCGCTCGCCCATTTGCACGTAGACCATGTTGGTCTGCACCGGCTCGACCTCGTAACCCGCCCCGAGCAAGCCCTCGGCAAGCCGCTGGGCATTGGCATGGTCATCGGCCAGACGCTGGACCTGATGATCCAGGGCATACAGCCCCGCCGCTGCCAGGATCCCAGCCTGGCGCATGCCGCCGCCCACCATCTTGCGCAGCCGGCGTGCCTTGCCGATCAGTTCGGCGCTGCCGCAAAGGACCGAGCCAATCGGTGCGCCAAGGCCTTTGGACAGGCACACCGACACCGAATCGAAATGCTGGGTGATCTCCCGGGCATCGACATTCAACTTGACTGCGGCGTTGTACAGCCGCGCGCCGTCCAGGTGCAGGGCCAAGCCATGCGCCTGGGTAAAGCGCCGGGCCCGGGCCAGGTACTCCAGCGGCAGGACCTTGCCCTGCATGGTGTTTTCCAGCGCCAGCAGGCGAGTACGGGCAAAGTGGAAGTCATCGGGTTTGATGGCGGCCGCCACTTGCTCCAGGTCCAGAGAGCCGTCCGCTTGCAGCTCAAGGGGTTGCGGCTGGATTGAACCGAGCACCGCCGCGCCGCCGCCCTCGTATTTATAGGTGTGGGCCTGCTGGCCAACGATGTATTCGTCACCACGCTCACAATGGGCCATCAACCCCAACAAGTTGCTCATCGTGCCGGTGGGTACGAACAGCGCCGCAGCGAACCCCAGGCGCCCGGCCAGTTCGGCTTCGAGGCGATTGACGGTCGGGTCTTCGCCATACACATCGTCGCCGGTAGGCGCGCTGGCCATAGCCTCCAGCATGGCGGCGGAGGGCTGGGTGACCGTGTCGCTGCGAAGATCGATAACACTCATGAATCTGGCCTCGGGTTCAGGTGAAGGGGAATCCTTTTCGAAGGGCAATTACTGCGGGCTTGGCGGTGAATAATCAAGTCTGATTGAAGGAATTTCCGTGGCGAGGGAGCTTGCTCCCGCTGGACTGCGAAGCAGGCCCAATCTCTGGCGGCTGCTTCGCACCCGAGCGGGAGCAAGCTCCCTCGCCACATTGTGCTCGGGCCATCCAGGTCATGCGCTGTGCTGAAATATGTGTTAAAAATCCTCCGCTGCCATAAACCATGGCGGCAAAAACGTTCTCAGGGCGGGGTGCAATTCCCCACCGGCGGTAATTGCACGCAAGGTGCATAGCCCGCGAGCGCTTGGCGATACACGGCTTCTGCGGTGTAGTGCCAAGGTCAGCAGACCCGGTGTGATTCCGGGGCCGACGGTCATAGTCCGGATGAAGAGAGAACGGGATCGGCACCCAAGGGCCGTCTGCGACTGTCTGCGCGCGACGCACCCTCGAATCCCCTTCGATTCATGACGCCCTGTTTTTTACACAAACAGGAACCAGAACATGCAACCCACCGCAATCGACAGCAAAACCAAAAGTCATCCCGGCGAGCGCGTCGCGTTCATCCAGGCCTGCTGGCACAAGGAAATCGTCGACCAGAGTCGTAAAGGCTTCGTCGCCGAAATGATCAGCCAGGGTTACCAGGAAAGCGATATCGACTTCTTCGAAGTCGGCGGCGCCTTCGAGATCCCGCTGCATGCCAAACTGCTGGCCAAGTCTGGCCGCTACGCCGGCATCGTCGCCGCCGGGCTGGTGGTGGACGGCGGTATCTATCGTCACGAGTTCGTCGCCCAATCGGTGATCAGCGGCCTGATGCAGGTGCAGCTGGAAACCGAGGTGCCGGTGTTCTCGGTCGTACTCACGCCGCATCACTTCCATGCTGGGGAAGAGCATCAGAAATTCTTCTTTGAGCATTTTGTGCACAAGGGCCAGGAAGCGGCGAAGACCTGCGCCGACACCCTGCACAAGACCCGGGTGCTGCGTCGTAGTGAGCAGCGGGCGGTAGCGGTCTAAGGCTAGACACAGATTCCCTTGTGGGAGCGAGCCTGCTCGCGATGACAGAGTGTCAGTCGCCAACAATGTCGGCCGATATACCGCTATCGCGAGCAGGCTCGCTCCCACAGGGGGCATGTATTGAGTCTACATTCGGGTCAAGCCAGGTTTTCATCCGTGGCCGGCACGATCAGGATCCCCGCCCGCAAGCCATTCTTGACCTTGGGGTTCGGGAAGATGATCCGCGCACCTTCCTCTTCGATGACCCAACGGGTCTGGGCGATGTCTTCAGCCAGGACATAGCCTTTGCCCAACTCCGAGAAGTTCTCGATGTCCGCCGGCAGGTTCAGACGGAAACTGTCGCTGTGCTTGATGATTTCCCGCGCGACGCTGAACAGTTGCAGGCCGTCCAGACTTTCGTCCGATTCGGGTTCGGTGCCTTCGATGATCTGTTGCAGACGGGTTTCCAGCAGACTGACGTTGACGCCATCGTTTTCCCCGAACGGCCGGGCCTTACCCAGTTCCAGGGTGAAAGACTCGGCACCCAACTGGTCATAGGTGTAGGCGCTGAACACAATGGACGGTTTGTTCTGCAGCAGCACCGCTTCCATGCCGGCGGCGCGCAGCCGCGCCAGTTCACGGCGTGAATGCTGGCGACCTTCCTTCCACGGATACAGGGCGAATTGCTCGATCTTCGAACCCCGGATGGCGGTGTGCAGGTCGTAATGCAAGCGACTGCGGTCCGGCACGCTGAAGAAACTGGCGGCCAACCGCTCCAATTCACAAGCCCGCAACGCCTCGGCGCCGCCGCTCAGCTCATGACGACCGTTGAACAACCGGTTGACGTCCTGCTCGACAAAACGCTCTCCGCGGCGGATGGCCTCGGGATTGCCAAACAGAAACAGAATGCGTGCCCGTGGCTTGAGATCCCCACGGGCGATGTCGTGCAGCAACCGATCAAGCAATTCGATCGGTGCGGTTTCGTTGCCGTGGATACCGGCTGACAGCAACAGGTCCTGGCCATTGTCCCGGGCCTGGGGCGGCTTGACCTCCAGCGCGCCCTCGCTCAGCCAGCGCATCCGTACGCCCTCGACGGTCAGTTGAGTCTTCTCCGCCGGTTCACGGCCGGCGAGGGTCAGTTCAAGCAATTTGCCGAGGGCGAGCATAGCGCGGCTCCTTAATGGTCGTGGCCGCAATCCGGGCCATGGACATGATCATCGTCGCCCATGTCGGCCGGTTCCATTTCCAGTTGCAGGCTCACCAGGTTGGTCGCCAAGGGGCGCAGCAACAGGTTCGCGTATTCCTCATCCCCTTCCTCGACGTCGACGCCGATCAGCAACTGACCGCGGCCATCCTGCTGGATCCACACCTCTTTGCCCTGCCACATGACCGCAACGCGGGTGCAGGAGGTTTCCAGTTGGGTGCCGTCGGTGTCTTCAAGGATCAGTTGCAAGGTATCGCTCATGTTTTTACGTTCTCGTCGGGGGAAAAGGCAACGCGCCCTGCTTTGACTGTAGTCAGGTCGCGCGCGCTTTCAATTGATCTGGAAAGGATAAACCGCGCCAAGTTTAAGGATTTGTGTCAGCTCATCCAGTGCCGCCCGGCATTCGAGCAGTAGCTGCGGGTCCGCCAGGTCGTTTTCGGTCATGCGATCGCGGTAGTGACGCTCGACCCATTGGGTCAGCGAATCGTACAACGGCGCGGTCATGATAACCCCTGGGTTGACGGCGGCCAGTTCGGTTTCATTGAGGGCCACGCGCAGCCTCAGGCAAGCCGGACCACCGCCGTTCTGCATGCTTTGCTTGAGGTCGAAGACTTTCACTTCGCCAATCACCCCGCCAGAGCCCGTCAGGCCTTGCAGGTACTGCCAGACGCGCTCGTTGCCGCGACACTCTTCCGGCACGATCAACAGCATCGAGCCGTCGGGACGCGACAGCAACTGGCTATTGAACAGGTAGGAACGTACCGCGTCATCGACGGTAACCGCCGAACGCGGCACGCACACCGACTGAAATTTCCCCCCGACCTTGGCGAGTTTGCTGCTCAGTTCGGCCAGCATCCGGTCGGTCTCGAGAAACGCATCCTCGTGATAGAACAACACTTCGCCGTTGCCCACCGCGATCACATCATTGTGGAACACACCCTGGTCGATCACCGATGGGTTCTGTTGGGCGTACACAACGCCCTCCTCCCTCAGACCATGCAGACGAGCGACCGCCTGAGAAGCTTCCAGGGTCTGGCGTGCCGGGTATTTCTGCGGTGCGGGATAACGAGTGTCGAAGGCGCTGCGGCCGAACACGAAAAATTCAACACCCGCCTCGCCGTAAGCCCGACAGAAACGCGTGTGGTTGGCCGCGCCTTCGTCACCGAACTGTGCCACCGCCGGCAGCGCGGCGTGGTGGGCAAAGTGCTGCTGATCGGCAAACATCGCCCCCAGCACCCGACTGGTGGTCGGGTGTTCAATGCTGCGGTGGTATTTGCAGTTCAGGTTGGCAGCGGTGAAATGCACGCGGCCATCAGCCGTGTCGGCGCTCGGGCTGACCGTAGCGGCATTGGCCACCCACATGCTGGAGGCCGAGCAACTGGCGACCAGCAGCGGCATCGCTTCTTTGGCAGCCTGCTGTATGACCTGGGCATCGCTGCCAGCAAAACCCAACCGACGCAGGGCCGCCACATCAGGACGCTCCTGGGGCGCCAACACGCCTTGCTGGAAGCCCATGTCCATCAACGCTTTCATTTTCGCCAGGCCCTGCAACGCCGCTTCCTTGGGGTTGGAGGACTGCTGGCTATTGCTCTGGGACGCGACGTTGCCGTACGAGAGCCCGCCGTAGTTGTGGGTCGGCCCCACTAGACCGTCAAAGTTGACTTCATAGGATTTCATCAGCGAGGCTCCACGAGAATCTGTTTTTTATAGGCATCAAGTAACGGTTCATCGAACACCGCGGCGCGGCTATCGCGGGCAAGCCTTGCTCCCACAGGTTTTGCATCATATCTGTGGGAGCGAGCCTGCTCGCGATTGGGGCTACACCATTCTCACACCGGGGGTCAGGGCAGCCGGCATGACAAGGCTTGGGGTTTCCAGTGACGCCACCGGGTACGCGCAATAATCAGCCGCATAATAGGCACTGGCGCGGTGGTTGCCCGAGGCCCCGACACCGCCGAACGGCGCGCTGCTGGCGGCGCCGGTCAGTTGTTTGTTCCAGTTGACGATGCCGGCACGGCTCTGCAGCCAAAACTGCTGGTAGCGCTCCTGGGAATCCGACAGCAGCCCCGCAGCCAAGCCATATTGGGTGTTGTTGGCTTCGGTGATTGCCGCGGCGAAATCCGCGTAGCGAATCACCTGCAACAACGGCCCGAACAGTTCTTCATCAGGACGCTCGGCCACCGCCGTCACATCCAGGATGCCCGGTGTCAGCAACGCAGCCTGGGCTTGCGGTTGGGTCATGGCCAACAGTGGCACGGCGCCCAGGCCCAGCAAATGGTTTTGCGCATCCATCAGCGCCTTCGCTGCGCCCAGGGAAATCACCGAGCCCATGAACGGTGCCGGTTGCTGATCAAAGGCGCCGACTTCCAGCGTCGAGCTGACCGCCACCAGGCGCGCCAGCAAGGCATCGCCCCACGCCCCTTGCGGCACCAACAAGCGCCGTGCGCAGGTGCAGCGCTGGCCGGCAGAAATGAAGGCCGACTGAATGATGGTGTAGACCGCCGCATCGACGTCCGCCACTTCATCCACCACCAGCGGATTATTACCGCCCATTTCCAGCGCCAGGATCTTGTCCGGGCGCCCGGAGAATTGTTGATGCAAGAGGTTGCCGGTGCGGCTGGAACCGGTGAAAAACAACCCGTCGATGCCCGGATTCGCCGCCAGGGCGATGCCGGTTTCCCGCGCGCCTTGCAGCAGGTTCAGCACGCCCGCCGGCAGACCGGCCTCGACCCAGCACTTGACCGTCAGCTCAGCAACTTTCGGGGTCAGCTCGCTGGGCTTGAACAACACCGTGTTGCCGGCCAACAAGGCCGGGACGATGTGCCCATTGGGCAAATGGCCGGGGAAGTTGTAAGGGCCGAACACCGCCACCACACCATGGGGTTTGTGGCGCAGCACGGCGGTGGCGTCGCCCAGGGGGCCGCTCTTCTCGCCGGTGCGCTCGCGGTAGCTCTGCACGGAAATGGCGACCTTGTTGACCATGCTGGTGACTTCGGTGGTCGCTTCCCACAACGGCTTGCCGGTTTCTTCACCGATGCAGTGAGCCAGTTCATCCGCGTGGCTCTTCAAGGCAGCGGCAAACGCTTCCAGCACCTGGATACGCTCATCCAGCGAACGGCGGGCCCAGTCCGGAAAGGCCTGACGTGCGGCCTGCACCGCCGACTCCACCTGCGCGGCCGTGGTGCCATTACCCGACCACAGCACTTGCTGAGTCACCGGGTTCAACGACTCAAAGAGGTCACCCTGACCTTCCAGCCAGCTTCCAGCGATGTACAGCGACTTCATTATTTCGACTCCCGAGCAGCGGACAACGCAACGGCACGCACCTGATCGCCGGCGTTGAGTTGAAGACGTTTGGCCGTCAGCGGATCCACCACCAGGGTGCCCGCGGCCAAGCGGGCCGGCGCAGCAGTGATGCGGCAGTCTTCGCGTTTGCGGTTATGCATGATGAACGGCGTGGCGTCGTCGCCCGGCGTGCCGATGGCCAATACCAGTGCCTGGCTGTCGCGAATCGCGCGGATCTTGCCGGTTTCGCATTCAACGGCCGGACCGGCGTCGAAGATGTCGACGTAACCCTGGTAACTGAACCCTTCGCTCTTGAGCATCGACAGCGCAGGCTCCGTGTCGGGATGAACCTGGCCGATCACCGCCCGGGCATCCTCCGACAGGAAACAGGTGTACAGCGGGAACTTGGGCATCAGCTCAGCGATGAACGCCTTGTTGCCCACGCCGGTCAGGTAATCGGCCTGACTGAATTCCATCTTGAAAAAGTGTCGCCCCAGGCTTTCCCAGAACGGCGAGCGACCTCTGTCATCGGACATGCCACGCATCTCGGCGATGATCTTGTTGCCAAACAGATTCGGGAACTCGGCGATGAACAGCAGCCGCGCCTTGGCCAACATGCGGCCATTGAGGCCACTGCGGTAGTCAGCGTGCAGGAACAGCGAACACAGCTCGGAATTGCCGGTCAGGTCGTTGGCCAAAAACAGCGTCGGAATTTCCCGATAGATGTTCAGTTCCTGGGAGGCGCTGACCGTCAGGCCGACCCGGAAGTTGTACCAGGGCTCGCGCAGCCCAACGGCCCCGGCGATGGCGGAAATGCCCACCACGCGACCGTCGTCGTCTTCGAGCACGAACAGGTAGTCCGCATCGCCACGTCCGGCTTCGCCGCGAAAAGTCTTCTCGGCCCAGCCGACCCGATGAGCCAGGCGCTCCTCGTTGGCCGGCAAGGTGGTCAGGCCGGTGCCGGTGCTGCGGGCCAGGGCAATCAGAGCGGGTAAATCGCTGCTGCGTACGGGACGAACGATCATGCTATCTCCTCATACGGGCCGCTTGCGCCACCCGCGAAACTCAGCTGTAAAGCGTTAAACCGCCACCAGGCGCACGCTGGCACCCTCGCCGACGCCCAAGGCTTCGGCCGCTTCCATATCCAGGGTCACCGGTTTGCCGGGCGCGTAGTCGAGTTCCAACAAAACGGCGCGGTAATCCTGCAACTGGGCGTTGGCCACCAGGTATTGCCGGCCGGCGCCCTTGACGGGCTCGCCGAGCTTGACCGGCACCACGCGGCTCTGGGCAATCGAGCGGATCCCCGAAACACGCGCATGCAGTGTCGGGCCACCGTCAAAGATGTCGATGTAATGATCGGTCTCGAAACCTTCGCGCATCAGGATATCGAAGGTGATCTGCGCACGCGGATGGACCTGCCCCATGGCTTCCTGGGCGGCGTCCGGCAACAGCGGCACGTAGATCGGATAGTGAGGCATCAGCTCGGCGAGAAAGGTGCGGCTCTTCAGCCCGCACAGGCGCTCGGCGGCAGCGTAGTTGAGGTCGAAGAAGTTGCGACCGATGGCGTCCCAGAACGGCGAGTCGCCATTTTCATCGCTGTAGCCGACGATCTCGGTCACCACCGAATCGGCAAAGCGCTCCGGATGGCTGGCGACAAACAGCAGGCGCCCACGCGAATTGAGTTCCGACCACGGCGAGCCGACCAATTCCGGCACCACATAGAAGCTGGTCAGCAGGCTGTTACCGGTCAGGTCGTGGCACTGGGAGAGCACGTGGATCTTGTTGTGGATCTTCAGCTCACGGGAAGCGTGAACGAACGTCTCGTTGCGAAAACTGTAGAACGGCTCGGAATAACCGGCCGAGGCCACGATGGCCGAACAGCCCGCCAGCTTGCCGGTCGCGGTGTCTTCAAGGACGAAGAAATAGCTTTCTTCGCCGTTGAAGCTGACCTCGGCGGCGAACGAGGCTTCGCTCGCGGCGATCTTGTCGCTCAGGCGTTCCACGTCATCCGGCAAGGAAGTGACACCGATCGGACTGTCCGCAGCCAGACGCTGTACCTCGCCCAGATCCGCCATTTGTGCGGGGCGCATCACCAGCATGGTGTCACTCCTTTACTTGAAATAAATGGTTCGACCAGCAGGTCGATACACAGAGAAAAAATACGGACCGGCTACGCATCAATCCAAGCGCGAGAGTGGACTTCTTGTGGGAGCGAGCCTGCTCGCGATGCAGACACTTCGGTCTGCCTGGCGGACCAAGGCGATTGCAATCGCGAGCAGGCTCGCTCCCACAAAAGCCCGGCTCCCATTGGAGCCGGTACAGTCTGTAAACAATCAGGCTTGCGTCAGCTTCGCCGCAGCCCGCTCGAAGCGGTCCAGGCCGGCATCGATGTCGGCATCTTCGACCACCAGGCTCGGGGCGAAACGAATCACGTCCGGACCGGCCTGGAGGATCATCAGGCCTTCCTGTTCGGCGGCGTTGAAAATGTCCTTGGCCTTGCCTTTCCAGGCGTCGTTCAGCACACAGCCGATCAGCAACCCCAAACCACGCACCTGGGTGAACAGGCCGTATTTCTCGCCGATCTGCTCCAGGCGGGCCTTGAACTTGCGGTGCTTGGCTTTGACGCCTTCGAGCACTTCAGGCGTGTTGACCGTATCGATCACCGCTTCGGCTACCGCGCACGCCAGCGGGTTGCCGCCGTAAGTGGTGCCGTGGGTGCCGACCACCAGATGCTTGGCCAACGCTTCGGTGGTGAGCATTGCCGCGATCGGGAAACCACCGCCCAGGCTCTTGGCGCTGGTGAGGATGTCCGGGACCACGCCGTAATGCATGTAGGCGAACAGGTGGCCGCTACGGCCCATGCCAGTCTGCACTTCGTCGAATACCAGCAGTGCGTCGTGGGCATCGCACAAATCACGGGCTCCTTGCAGGTAACCCAGCTCGGCCGGCAATACGCCGCCCTCGCCCTGGATCGGCTCCAGCACCACGGCGCAGGTCTTGTCCGAAATGGCCGCTTTCAAAGCCGCCAAGTCGTTGTAGGGAACGTGGGTAATACCGGTGATTTTAGGCCCGAAACCGTCGGAGTACTTCGATTGCCCGCCCACGTTCACGGTGAACAGCGTACGGCCGTGGAAGCTGTTGAGCGCGGCAATGATTTCGTACTTTTCGCTACCGAAACGATCGAACGCGACGCGACGCGCCAGCTTGAACGCGGCCTCGTTGGCTTCGGCGCCGGAGTTGCAGAAGAACGCCCGCTCGGCAAAGGTTGCATTGACCAGTTTATGGGCCAGGCGCAGGGCCGGCTCATTGGTAAAGACGTTGGACACATGCCACAGCTTGTTGGCTTGTTCGGTCAGGGCCGCGACCAGTTTCGGATGGGCGTGTCCCAATACGTTGACCGCGATACCGCCGGCGAAGTCGATCAGTTCGCGACCGGACTGGTCCCACACGTGGGAACCGGCGCCACGCACAGGGATGAAAGCAGCTGGCGCGTAGTTGGGGACCATAACCTGATCGAAATCGGCGCGTTGTACGGCGGCTTGCTCAACGGACATCGGAGTCTCCTGAAGAGGAACACCCGCCTGGAACTGGCGAGCGATGAGGGGATTGTAAGGACAGTTTTCAGCCCGGCCTTGTCGCCAAGCGACAACTTCTTATAGCGCCAACCCCCGTTTTTAGCGGGTTTATGGCAATGCGACAATTAGCGTCGCAAAGGCGCAGTTTAAACGTTGTCGCGGGATTTTAGGCGCTGGCTTCTATATTTCCCTGGCCATGCAAAACCTTGTGGCGAGGGGATTTATCCCCGCTGGGTTGCGAAGCAACCCTAAAGCCAGGCAATTCGGTGTGCCAGATAGATTGGGTTGACTGTCTTGGGGTTGCTTCGCAACCCAACGGGGATAAATCCCCTTGCCACAGGGTTACATACCCCGGCCCTTACAGAGGAGGCGCCGGCCCTAGCCGCGCTCGGACGGCACCGACGACAGTTCGAAGGGGCTGCTGCTGCGCCGCTGGTTGCGGTCTTCCCGGGGCGTGGCACCGAAGAAGTTGCGATAGGCGCTGGAAAAATGCGGCCCCGAGGAGAAGCCGCAGGACAGGCCGATCTGAATGATCGATTTGCTGGTCTGCATCAGCATCTGCCGGGCCTTGTTCAGGCGCAATTCCAGGTAGTACTGGCTCGGCACACGGTTGAGGTATTGCTTGAAAATCCGCTCCAACTGGCGACGAGACACGCACACATGCTGAGCAATTTCGTCGGTGGTCAGCGGCTCTTCGATGTTGGCTTCCATCAACAGCACGGCCTGGGTGAGCTTCGGATGACTGGAGCCCAGACGGTTCTGCAAGGGGATGCGCTGGCGCTCGCCACCCTCGCGGATGCGCTCGACCACCAGCTCTTCCGAGACCGCGCCGGCCAGTTCCGCGCCGTGATCCCGGGCCAGCACCGCCAGCAGCAGATCGAGCACCGACATGCCACCGCACGCGGTCAGGCGATCGCGGTCCCAGTCAAACAGATGACTGGTGGCAATGACCTTGGGAAAACGCTCGGAAAAGTCATCCTGCCAGCGCCAGTGCACCGCGGCGCGGAAACCGTCGAGCAAGCCCAACTGGGCCAATGGGTAGACACCGGCGGACAAACCACCAATCACACAACCGGCACGCACCAGTTGTTTGAGCGCGCTGCTCAGGGGCGGCGCAAGAGCCGTCGGTGGCTCGTCGGCCAGCAGGAACAGCTTATGCAAGCCTTCGAGTTTGCCGGCCCAAGGCTCGCCCGGTAGCTGCCAGGCGCCTTCGGCCTGTGGCTCGGCCTGCAGGAACGACAATTCGTAGACGACATCCGGATGCACCCGCTGAGCAACACGCAAGGCCTCCTCGGCCAGCGCCAGCGTCAAGGCTTTAGTGCTGGGCCAAATCAGGAAACCAATTCGATGGGCAGTCATGGTGGGCAATCCGAAGCGAAAACAGTATTAAAGCCAAAAGCGGCTGCAACCAAATTAGACCATCTGGCGCACGGTGCGCAGCATGACCTGAATCAGGTGCGAAACGGGAGCGATTACTTGAGGCTGCCCGAAAGAAATTGTTGCAGCCGCTCCGATTGCGGATTGACCAGCACTTCGCGCGGGTTGCCGCTCTCTTCGACGATGCCTTTGTGCAGGAAGATCAGTTGGTTCGACACCTCACGGGCAAAGCCCATTTCGTGGGTCACCACCACCATAGTCCGGCCTTCCAGCGCCAGGGCCTGCATCACTTTGAGCACATCGCCCACCAGTTCCGGATCCAGGGCCGAAGTCGGCTCATCGAACAGCATGACTTCCGGCTCCATCGCCAACGCCCGGGCAATCGCCACGCGCTGCTGTTCGCCGCCGGACATGTGGCCAGGGTAGGCGTCCTTGCGATGCGCCACGCCGACCTTGTTCAGGTAGTGCTCGGCCTTTTCGCGCGCCTCGGCCTTGCCCACGCCCAGCACATGCACCGGCGCTTCCATGATGTTTTCCAGCGCGGTCATGTGGGACCACAGGTTGAAATGCTGGAACACCATCGACAGTCGCGAACGCATGCGCTGCAGTTGCTTGGGATCGGCGGCCTTCAAGGCGCCGTCCTTGCCGGACACCAGTTTCAGCTCTTCGTTGTTGAGCAGAATCTTGCCGGCATGGGGTTGCTCAAGCAGATTGATGCAACGCAGGAAGGTACTTTTGCCCGAGCCACTGGAACCGATGATGCTGATCACATCGCCGGCGGCGGCCTTGAGGGAGACACCCTTGAGCACCTCGTGACTGCCATAGCGTTTATGCAGGTCTTGGACTTCGAGCTTGTACATGCGGTCGGTTCTCACAAAACGTCAGTCGTTGAGCAGTCGATCGGATCGATGCGTTATCAGTGCTTGCGCGGGGCCAGGTAACCCAGCCAGCGGCGCTCGGCCAGCTTGAACAGGCGCACCAGGATAAAAGTCAGGCACAGGTAGAAAACGCCGGCCGTGATGTAAGCCTCGAACGGCAAGTAGTACTGCGCATTCACCGTACGCGCGGCACCGGTGATGTCGATCAGGGTCACGATGGAGGCCAGGCTGGTGGTCTGCAACATCATGATCACTTCGTTGCTGTATTGCGGCAGCGCCCGGCGCAGCGCCGATGGCAGCAGGATCCGGCGATACAGCTTGTAGCGCGACATGCCCATGGCCTTGGCCGCCTCGATCTCACCGTTAGGCGTGGCCCGCAGGCTGCCGGCGATGATTTCGGCAGTGTAGGCGCTGGTATTGATGGCAAACGCCAGGCACGCACAGAAGGTCGCGCTGGACAGCCATGGCCAGAGGAAGCTCTCGCGTATGGCCTCAAACTGCGCCAACCCGTAGTAGATCAAAAACAGCTGCACCAGCATCGGCGTGCCGCGAATCACATAGGTGTAGAGCCAGGCGGTCATGTTGACGATCGGCTGTTTGGACACCCGCATCAGGCCCAGGGGCAATGCCGCCAGCAAGCCAAAGAACAGCGACAGGGCCAGCAGCTTCAAGGTGGTCAGCAGGCCACTGAAGTACAGTGGCAACGCTTCATAGATGACGTTGTAGTCGAAGATCATAGATCAGCCGCCCTTACGCCTACCGAGTAGCGCTTCTCAAGTTGACGCAATGCCAGCAACGAGACACTGGTAATCACCAGGTACATCGCCGCCACTGCCAGGAAGAAGGTGAAAGGCTCGCGGGTGGCATCCGCCGCCTGCTTGGCCTTGAACATCATGTCTTGCAGGCCCACCACCGAAATCAGCGCCGTGGCCTTGGTCAACACCAGCCAGTTGTTGGTGAACCCCGGAATCGCCAGACGAATCATCTGCGGCACCATCACCCGGAAAAACACCTGGAACCCACTCATGCCATACGCCACGCCCGCCTCGGCCTGCCCCTTCGGGATAGCCATGAACGCGCCGCGAAAGGTTTCCGACAGGTATGCACCGAAGATGAAGCCCAGGGTGCCGATACCGGCGGCCAACGGGTTCAGGTCGATGTAATCGTCATAGCCGAGCATCGGCGCCACGCGATTGAGCAGGTCCTGGCCGCCATAGAAAATCAGCAGGATCAGCACAAGGTCGGGAATGCCGCGAATGACCGTGGAATACAGGTCGCCCAACCACGCCAGCCAGCGCACCGGCGAGAGGCGCAACGCGACGCCGATCAGCCCCAGGACAATGGCCAGGGCCATGGACGACAAGGCGAGCTGAAGCGTCAACCATGCGCCATCGAGGATGACAGCCCCGTAGCCTTTCAACATGATTCAGGTCCTCGAGAGTGGGATGAAAAAATGGCGCAAACCGCAGAGATCCTGTTGCTTGCGCCATTTCGCACGAGTGGCGGGACGTTGTTACTGGCCGTAGATATCGAAGGCGAAGTACTTGTCCTGGATTTGCTTGTATTTGCCGTTCTCGCGAATGGCGGCAATCGCGCCGTTGATCTTGTCCTTGAGAGCATCGCCCTTGCGCACCGCGATGCCTACGCCGTCGCCGAAGTATTTGACATCGGTGAAGGCCGGACCCACGAACGCAAAGCCCTTGCCGGCGTCGGTCTTGAGGAAACCGTCATCCAACAGGGTAGCGTCTGCCACGGTGCCGTCTAGGCGGCCGGCGGACAGGTCCAGGTAGATTTCATTCTGCGAACCGTACGGCTTGATCTCGGCACCCAGCGGGGACAGGACTTCACGGGCGAAGCGCTCGTGGATCGAACCGCGCTGCACGCCGACATTCTTGCCCTTGAGCTCGGTCAGGCCGTCGCTGACCTGGGTGCCGGCCTTCATCACCAGACGGGCTGGGGTGTTGTAGTACTTGTTGGTGAAATCAACAGACTTCTTGCGATCTTCGGTGATGGACATGGACGACAGGATCGCGTCGATCTTGCGCACCTTGAGCGCCGGGATCAGGCCGTCGAACTCCTGCTCGACCCACACGCACTTGACCTTCATCTCTTCGCACAGCGCATTGCCGATGTCGTAGTCGAAACCGACGATACTGCCGTCCGGGGCTTTCGAGGCGAACGGAGGGTAAGCCGCTTCAATACCGATTTTCAGGGGCTTTTCTGCGGCGAATGTCGACAGGGACAGCACGGACAGTGCCAGGGCGCCAAGCAGCACAAGTTTCTTCATCTTGGAACTCCATCGGGAAAGGGCAAAAACGGCAGAGTGAGCAACAGCCCAATATGCGAATGGGTGAAACGAACTTTAGTGCTGCGTCCTAAGAAAGCGTGCGTCAATTCAACGCAGCTCACGACGAGCGAGTGATCGGCATTCTAACGACAGGCCCGAAGCCGATATTTCTTCAATGCGACAACAAATTACAGAAGCACCGAAAACGCGAACCGAGCGCATTGACAGCCCCGCAAATTCATGCAAGAGCAAAAGAAAGGGAACCGATCCATGCTGCAAATAGCGGGCCCATTATTCGCAAACCCTTCTAATCCGGCAAGCACAGCGTGTCGCCTTCTTTCACGAACAGCGAGCAAAGGCCCTCAAACGGGGCATTGCGTTGCACATCGCCCCGTGATGGCGCCTTTGGTTACACATTTCGAAAGGTCGGTAACGTTCAGACACCTCTTACTTTAAACGCCGATATTTATTCACCCATCGAACCCGTGGCGAGGGAGCTTGCTCCCGCTGGACTGCGAAGCAGCTCCAAAGCCAGGCACCGCGGTCGTCGAACACTCAACCTGTGGCGAGGGGCGCACCAGCCCCATAAAAAAGCCCCGCTCGGCAAAACCGGGCGGGGCTTTTGGTGTTACGGGCTACCGTCAGGCAACATTCATGGTCTTGTGCGTCTCGATCAGATGCGCCACCACACCCGGATCAGCCAGGGTGGAGATATCACCCAGCCCATCGTATTCCGCCGTGGCGATCTTGCGCAGGATGCGGCGCATGATTTTGCCGGAGCGGGTTTTCGGCAGGCCCGGGGCCCACTGGATCACGTCCGGCGAAGCAATCGGACCGATCTCCTTGCGCACCCAGTTCTTCAGCTCCAGACGCAAAGCCTCGCTGGTTTCTTCGCCGGCATTGAGGGTCACGTAGACGTAAATGCCCTGCCCCTTGATGTCGTGCGGCACACCCACCACCGCCGCTTCGGCGACTTTCGGGTGGGCGACCATGGCGCTTTCGATCTCGGCCGTGCCCATGCGGTGGCCGGACACGTTGAGCACGTCATCCACCCGACCGGTGATCCAGTAGTAACCGTCTTCGTCGCGACGCGCGCCGTCACCGGTGAAGTACATGCCGCTGAAGGTCTTGAAGTAAGTATCGACAAAGCGGTCGTGGTCGCCGTACAGCGTACGCGCCTGGCCTGGCCACGAATCGAGGATCACCAGGTTGCCTTCGGCCGCGCCCTCCACCAGGTTGCCGAGGTTGTCCACCAGCGCCGGCACCACGCCGAAGAACGGACGCGTGGCCGAACCCGGCTTCAACGCCGTGGCACCCGGCAATGGACTGATCAGCACGCCACCGGTTTCAGTCTGCCACCAGGTGTCGACGATCGGGCAACGTTCCTTGCCGACATTCTTGTAGTACCAGTCCCAGGCTTCCGGGTTGATCGGCTCACCCACCGAGCCCAACAGGCGCAGACTGCTGCCGTCGGCGCCTTCGACGGCGGCGGTGCCCGAGGCCATCATCGCGCGGATAGCGGTCGGCGCGGTGTAGAGAATATTGACCTTGTGCTTGTCGATGACCTGGGCCACCCGGGTGATGTCCGGGTAGTTCGGCACGCCTTCGAACAACAGCGTGGTCGCGCCGTTGGCCAACGGACCGTAGACGATATAGCTGTGGCCGGTGACCCAGCCGACGTCGGCGGTGCACCAGTAGACTTCGCCCGGCTTGTAGTCGAACACGCGCTCATGGGTCAGGGCCGCATAGAGCAGGTAGCCGGCAGTGGTGTGCTGCACGCCCTTGGGCTTGCCGGTGGAACCGGAGGTGTAGAGGATGAACAGCGCTTCTTCGGCGCCCATCTCTTTCGGCGCGCAAACGGTGCCGGCCACCTTCATCAGGTCTTCGTACCAGATGTCGCGGTGCTGGTTCCACTTGATGCCGCCACCGGTGCGCTTGCACACGATGACTTTCTGAATGCTGCTGGTTTCCGGGTTGGTCAGTGCGTCATCGACGTTGGCCTTGAGCGGGATCTTCTTGCCGGCACGAACACCTTCATCGGCCGTAATCACCACTTTGGATTTGCAGTCGATGATCCGGCCAGCCAGTGCTTCGGGGGAGAAACCGCCGAACACCACCGAGTGAATCGCGCCGATCCGGGTGCAGGCCAGCATGGCGACCACGGCTTCGGGGATCATCGGCATGTAGATCGTCACCACGTCACCGCGATGCACGTCTTGGCCGCGCAGGGCGTTGGCGAACTTGCAGACTTCTTCATGCAGCTCGCGATAGGTGATGTTGCGGCTCTCGGCAGGGTCGTCGCCCTCCCAGATGATCGCAATCTGATCGCCGCGCTCGGCCAGATGACGGTCGAGGCAGTTGTAGGAAACGTTCAAGGTGCCATCGGCAAACCACTTGATGTCGACATGGTGATCGTCAAAGGACGTCTGCTTCACCGTGGTGAAAGGCTTGATCCAGTCGAGGCGCTTGGCCTGCTCGCGCCAGAAACCATCCGGGTTGACCACCGACTGCTGGTACATGGCCTTGTAGGTCGCCTCGTCAGTCAGCGTGTTAGCCGCTACCTCGGGACGAACGGGATACAGAGAAGCCGCACTCATCTTTCTTACCTCGGTGACATAGTTGTTTTTGTATGTACCCGTTGTAGCCGGGGCGAGCCTATAGAACCATTCGACGATGGTAGTAACAAGTCCCTACAAAATGTCGGTACTAACGTGCCAGCCCTTGCCAGCAGGCATTTTCCTGTGAGAACGAGCCTGCTCGCGATGGCAGTGTGTCAGTCAACAGTGCTGCTGACTGACCTGACGTCTTCGCGAGCAAGCCCGCTCCCACAGTTGAATTCAGTGAACGCCTATCTTCTGTCCAACACAGCTCCTCTGTGGGAGCGGGCTTGCTCGCGAAAACGGCGGTAAATCCAACACCGACGTAACTGCAAACAAGCGGTTGCAGCAACGATTATTACCAGATCAACCAACAGTGTTTATCAAAACCCGGTCTTTTTGCGATTAACCCCACCCCCTAAAATCCACCTCGCCAACCGGCAAACACGATTAACGCAACACAGCCCCCACGAAGGCCGTTAATCCACCCCCCCAAAACCTGCTCCACACGCAGCCCCAAAAAGGTTGCGTGACCCCACTCGACCTCAAAAAAGGTGAAACAGATGAAAGCTTTATGGGTTCTGGTCATCGCCGGCCTTAGCGCCACCGCGATGGCAGACGAGGCCCCGACCGACGTTGCACAGCAAACACCAGCCATTGAGGAGTACACCTACTCCACCCATCTGGACATCGCCAAAGTCATCTCCATGAGCGAGATCCCGAACGTCTGCGAAGTAGTCCCGGCCAAGATTGAATACGACGACTCCAAAGGCCAGCGCCACATCCTGCGCTACAGCGTCATGGGCAACGGCTGCTCCAACGGCTGATCAACCTAAACCCACCAGGAGCAACCTCCATGAAAACCAAACTGATCCTCGCCCTGACCCTGTCCGTCCTGGCCGCCCATACCTTTGCCGCCGACGGTTATGACCGCACCGGTTCCGCTGTCGCTGAAGACGGCTATGACCGCACCGGCTCGGCGACAGTCGCTGAGGACGGCTACGACCGCACCGGCTCCGCCACTGTCGCTGAAGATGGTTACGACCACACCGGTTCGGCACACATCGGTTGATCATAAATGGCATTTTCCACAGCCCGGTTTCGATCGGGCTTGGTTGTGTCTGCAACCGTCAAAAAGCCCTTGCAAACACAACATGTAGTGCAAAACCACAAAAAACGCTCGTTTTTTGATCAAAAAATACCGTCACCCAACCCATGCAAAAAAAATCTTCAGCGGCCAAAGCCTTGTAAACCCTTGCTCCCACGCGGATATGCCGCCCGCGACCTCCTCCGTGGGCTATTTCGCCGCAGCACGTAGGCAAAAAAGTCCTTATAATGCCGCCTTAAACGGGCCTGCAATATTCCCTTACAGGGAGTCAAACCAGCCTGAAGCCCACGCAGAGGCCCATTACCTCATCGCGTTCACAGCCGCTTCAGAACGACCCGTACATTTTTCTGTTTATTGCCTGCGTCAGCTGCTGCAACAAACGATTTTCCAAGATCCACCGCGGCCAGTAGGCCTTCAACGGGCATCTGGCCCTCACGCAGGAGACAACACGTCATGCTGAGCTGGGACGAATTCGACAAAGAAGACGGCGAAGTCGCTGTAAAAGGCGCCAACGCCGGCCACGCTTCTGAAGCCAACATGGACCGCCTCGACAGCGCCGGCGGTGCCGCCGCCCTCGAAGCCCGCGCCGTGACGGCCAGCGACTCGGCCGCGATCATTCGCGCCAAAGCCGCCCTCGACAAACTCGACGTGGCCGAAGGCCTCGCCGAACTCGAAGGCGCCTCCGCCCGTGTTGCCGTCGATGAAAAGCGCATGATCAACTGCCGCGCCGACCTCAACCAGCTGGTGCCTTTCAAATACGACTGGGCCTGGCAGAAGTACCTGGACGGCTGCGCAAACCACTGGATGCCGCAAGAAGTCAACATGACCGCCGACATCGCCCTCTGGAAAACCCCGGAAGGCCTGACCGACGACGAGCGCCGCATCGTGATGCGCAACCTGGGCTTCTTCTCCACCGCCGACTCCCTGGTTGCCAACAACCTGGTCCTGGCCGTGTACCGCCTGATCACCAACCCCGAATGCCGCCAGTACATCCTGCGCCAGGCGTTCGAAGAGGCGATCCACACCCACGCCTACCAGTACTGCATCGAATCGCTGGCCATGGATGAAGGCGAGATCTTCAACATGTACCACGAGATCCCATCGGTCGCGAAAAAAGCCGCCTGGGGCCTGAAATACACCCGTTCGATCTCCGATCCGAAATTCGAAACCGGCACCCCGGACACCGACAAAGAGTTGCTGCGCAACCTGATCGCCTACTACTGCGTTCTGGAAGGCATCTTCTTCTACTGCGGCTTCACCCAGATCCTCTCCATGGGCCGCCGCAACAAAATGACCGGCGTCGCCGAGCAGTTCCAATACATCCTGCGCGACGAATCCATGCACCTGAACTTCGGCATCGACGTGATCAACCAGATCAAAATCGAAAACCCGCACCTGTGGGATGCCGAAATGAAGGAAGAAGCGACCCAGATGATCCTGCAGGGTACGCAGCTGGAGATCGAATACGCCCGCGACACCATGCCTCGTGGGGTATTGGGGATGAATGCGGCGATGATGGAGGACTACCTGAAGTTCATCGCTAACCGTCGTCTGTCGCAGATTGGTCTTAAAGAAGAGTATCCAGGGACCACGAACCCGTTCCCTTGGATGAGCGAGATCATGGACTTGAAGAAAGAGAAGAATTTCTTTGAGACTCGGGTGATTGAGTATCAGACGGGGGGTGCGCTTAGCTGGGATTGATTTCTTAAGCGGCAAAGTCGCATCAGAACCTGAACCCGTCTCATAAAAAATGAAATGGTTTCTGAGAAAAGGGTTGCCAGTCGGCAACCCTTTTTTCATGTATGCGCTGGACGCAAAGCGCAGAAAGTCTGGCGTCTAGACCTCTTAAGTGGGTGAGGCGGTGGTGCAGTCGATAAGCTTATTGATCAGAAGAAAAGTATTACCGCCAATGCATTCTTGACTAGGTGCAACGCTATTCTGCCCCAACCCAGCAGTCTGAAAGCGATATTCTACAATTCGTTTGGTATTCGAAACTGGATCAATGAGATTCAGGCATGTGGTGAAAAATGCACCGACGGCAACACAACGACGTCTATGGAAGTTCAGTGAGCTCCATGATGCAGATCAGCTCCTTCTTGGGCTTCAACAGTCCTTGGGACAGGCCGAAGGAACTTTCTCGCACTCTGTTGGACACGTTGCCTCCAACAGCAAAGACCCGGTCAGCGGTCGTCCTGATCACGATGTCGCAATGCGACGCATAGAACTCATCTGGCTGACTATCAAAGGAAACATCCGGATCTGGATCGTCCTTATCTTTTTTGCGCCATTGCGCAATCAAATCCCCGGGCTTTGGTGAGTATGCATCAATCCGGCGGCCGTAGTAGAGCTTGCCTTGCTTAGCGCTCTTCGCGTTGTTGATCGCCCAACGGATATAGGCATGGTGAGCTCCATGGAAGGGAAACTGCTCCAACCTGATATCGGCCTGCCTTAAGCACCAGCAAATGAAGGCCGCAGACCACGCATAGCTGCTGCAACCATTGCGACTGTTGTCCCCCAAGCCATTGCTCCAATACTTGGCGACTGTATCGGAGCCTTGCTGTTCCCCCGGAGCGCTCGGCTTCCCGGATGCGTTATAAACACACTCGACAAGTTCGTTTGTGGTCCAGTTCCTCAGTTCGGAACGGGCTGCATGAACCAGGATATCTGCGATTGTCATAGCGAGCCCCTCGGAGGATGAATTAATGAACTACGCCTATACGAAACAGTTAACAATGGTTATTTACGGAAAGCATAAAGTCGGTGGATGAACACAATCAAGGCGCCCAGCAAGAACGTGGACAGAAAAATTCCGACCCGAATCCAGTTCATAGCTGGGAAAATCCCCTCCGGAAACAGGGTCAGCTTGATAAATACCTCGGCCTTCGATAACAGATAACCGGCGACGAAGGCTGATACCACCTTCGCAATCCCCTGAAACTGCTCTTTTTCTGCTTTCGAGAATGGTGCGAAGAGCACCCCGACACCCCATCCCACCAGCGCCCCGAGCAAGGCGATCAGTCGATTAAGTCCCACCTCGCTTTCAGTGCCACCACTTAAGGTGCTGGTGAGATTCCAGATCAGGCCGGCGAATGCGAAGAAAAAGAGAGTAGCAAAAATGATGGTGCCCGGGTTGCTGCCCAAATGGACTTGCAGCGTCTTATACCAAGTTGCTTCAGGGCCCTTTTCCGAAATGGCTGTTGCTGGAGTATCTGTGGATTCAAGGTCTGTCACAGCATGTCTATTTTCCATGTTGGTCTCCCTGATGCAGCGTTGTTGACTCAACTTTGAATCTGAAGCCAGAACTCGATGCGTAGCCGGATTATTTGGTTGTTAAATCCATACAACAATCAGTCTAGCCAGAGCGCTCGCAAAATAATAAAGACCTGCTATGCGGGTTGAAGTTAGACGTCCCGTTATGGTTAAAGTCTATGTAACGCCTTCGCCGATCCGATGCGGTTGATCTTGGGCCTATACGACCCTCGCAGCGCGAACCCACTGGTTACGTTAGCTGAAGATTCTTGAGGTGGTATGCTACCAATCGAAAAAATCCCCATATGCGAGATTTTTAGGCTTCTAGAACGGCCAAGATGGACTCAACTATCATGGCCGATTTTGAAGGGTTGACCCTGCGGCATTGAGCCTCTAGGCTCTCAATCCGGCGCCTAAGAAACGCCTCAACCAGAGCGGCCCTCCGCACCCGACAGTCAGCGGCTTTTTTTCGTCTGCGGTTTCTCTACGCCTGCGAAAATTCCCCGTTATGTCGGGAGTGGGCGAATACAAGACCCGAAAGGGGAATATGTCCGGCCCGTCTCTGGTGGGTTTCTTAGCTCCCGACCCCCATAACGAATGCCCTAAGAAAGCAGCCAGAGGTAAAGGATATGCCTGCAAACCTGACCTTCAAGATGAAGGTAACCAGCCCTACCCGCCCGTCAGCTCATGCACAGTCGCTTCTGGAGGTCTGTCATGTCTGATCCGCTGATTCCTACTCAATTTATTCGACACAATATCCATCTGCATGCCCTCCTGGTTGAAAACCAGGCTTGGTTCAGCGCCTCCGACTTGGGACGCTTGATGAGCAAGCACCTCGATGAGCGCATGACCCGCAAGCTTGACCCTGACCAGCGCCGGATGATGCTCGTGCATGTCCACGGCTTGACCGAGGAGCGTCTGATGCTGAGCGAGTCGGGCGTTTATGCGTTGCTGGTTTATCACTACTGTCCCGAGTACCGGTTGCTGCGTGAGTGGATCACACATCAGGTGGTGCCTACGCTGCGGGATGAGCGCTACTCACATAAGGTGGAGCGTCCTACGTTGAGCGTGCTGGATTGGCCGAAGATGTCGCTCTGCATGCTGCACTGGCAGGATGAACCATGGATTCGTTTGCGGGATATGCCGGCGGTGCTGGTGGATGATCCGTTTAGTCAGCATGAGTCTTGGTGGAGGAAAGCGGCGCGGGTTTTGCGGGGGTTTTGATCTGGTGATGAAAAGCCGTCGTCCGTGTTCGGGCGGCGGCTTTTTTGTTGGTTGTTTGGAATTTGGGGCTGCTGCGCAGCCCAGCGGGAGCAAGCTCCCTCGCCACGGGTTGGTGGTTGGCTTGTTGGCGCTGGTACCTGGCTGGAACAGGCTATCACACGTTGCCCTCGTCCTTGTCGCCATCCTTAGCCTTCGCAGTGGCTTTCAGAGTAGCCACTTTACTGAGTTGACCTGCGTACTTACGCTGAGGATTGGCACCGCGAACAGGCGCTTTAGAGACGGGCTTGTGCTGCACAATTGGCGGTGTGTAAGGGGTTGTGCTCGTTCTGGTCAGCCCCAGGCGCAGTCCGAATTTCCTCAGAATGCCCTCAATGGTGCTGATGGTCGGGTTGCCCTTGTCCTTCTCGATCTGGTACAGGGCCTTGGTCGACATTTTGCACATCGCGGCAAAGGTGTCCTGGTCTAAACCGGTGACCTCGAGCCGCAGCCGGCGAACAGCAGTTCCCAGGGTTTCGTGGCCCATCGCGTGTTGCATCGCAATGTCATCGAGGAGTTCCTTTCGCCTTTCGTTGGTGCTCTCTTTCATCGAAGTCCCCATTCAACCAGGCGCTTATCCAAATTGTTTATCGGAATAGACTGGGCGCGCCTCACCTCCTCTGGAAGATCTACCAGTAGATCGGGCAAAGCTCTAAACGTCTCAGCGGCTCCAAGCAGACGCTCGAACAGCACGTCAGGGTTCACCACGTCATGGAAAGATCCGCAGATCGTTCTCCAGTCCGGACTTCCCTTGTGCTCGGGCTGCCACTTGGTGACTCGAGTAACGCCTTCCGGATCGAGCACCATTGGAGCCAGATCGTAGATTGGCGCCAGCTCGAATCGGTCCCGATACCTAAAAATGGCCGTGTTGCGCCCATGGTTGTCCGAGTTTCCGAGAATACGGTTAAGCAAATCACGGCGTACGTACTCAAATACCAGCTCCTCAAGCTCTCCGTCCTGCCCATTCTTACGCCACAGTTGGATCAGGCTGTTGAGCACATCCTCATGATTCATTCTGGAACCCGGCTCGGTATTCCCACACACCGAATAGATCGACTCGACCGGAACCCTTTCCACCATGCCGTTGGCGACTCGCCGATCAAAACGCGGCATCCACAGACTTGGCTTATCCGCTTCTTCGAGCACCAGCCCATCTGTGGATATGGTGTTCAAACCGAGTTGAGAGATTGCCTTGTAGTAGTGGTACTCGGCCCGCAGGATGTTCTTGTCGCGCTCAGTGACTTGGTTGCGAGCAAACTTCACCAGCCAATGGCGGCGCGCTAGATCGTCCGAAAGCATGGCATCTGCATACAGGGCCCCGTCGTCCCCCTCAACCATGATCAGCTTCGGTGCTTCCCCTTGGGCCCCCGTAGCACCGCCCAGGGCAGCGCCAGATTCATAAGCGTATTCGAGGAAGTCATTTGTTCTGTCTACGACTTCTTTGCGTGCAAAGGCCTCCTTGCGAGTCTGATCGATATGCTCGAAAGACTCCTTCACGCGCAAATGCCCTATGGGCGAGGGCGTGCAGCGACTCAGAAGGAAAAAACTCATGTCCATCCCATCGGGCCTTTCTCCGCCAAATCGCTTCTGCAACGATTTCCGAGCGGCACCGGCGGGTATGATGTCGTAGACGAATGGGGGATAGCCTTTGCTATCGACAGCATTCCAGCTCAGCGGAAGGTTTACGCTGATGGCGAGTTCGAATGGGGACTCCAGCTTATGGATGAAATTGACCAAGTAATCTTGGTCGTAAGATACGCTGCATCGCGACTCATCAATCTTCTGAGCGTTCGACACAGTGAGGACCACAGCATCGTGCCAATGGCCGTCAACGTAAGTCTGGATAGTGAGATGCCCTAACATTTCCACCTCAACCGGAACTATGATGCCGGCTAGTGTGACTCAAAGACCATATATCAGCAATATAATTCCGACTACGGGGAGAGCGGAGTTCTAAATCGGTATTATGATGCCGAATCTCCTGAGCATAGGACAGCCAGAACGGGGCCGCTTCATGCCCTGAACTTCCCTCGCCACAAGTAGGCGGCAGGCTCGAGGTCGGGTTGGTTTTGGGAATCGCGAGCAGGCTCGCTCCCACAGTTTTTTGGTGGTGTGCTGAAACTTCGAGTGCAACCGGCCCTACCCTTCGCTATTAATACATTCCCACTCAAGGACCCGAGCCCGTCATGAAATTCGACCTCGCCTACTGCCGCAGCCTCGACGACAAGCTGTCGATCTATGACGTGCGCGATCTGAATTTTGACGAGACGGTGGCGTTCGATTCTGCGAAGGAACAGTTCCAGTGCCCCAACGATGCCTGTCGGGCGGCGTTTGATGTGGCGAATGTGTTGGGGACGTTCAATGCCAAGAACGTGAACTACGTGCGCACCCCGCACTTCAAGAACATCCCCAGCACCCGGCATGTCGAGGGGTGTCCTTATGTCAGTCTGAAGACACCAGCGTCGGGCCTGGAGGCGGATGGTGGGGAAACGGATGACAGTCGGGAGGAACATTTCCCGTCGGAATTGTTGCTGACTCGGCGTGAGTATGTGCGCAAGCCCTCCAGCCCGGCGGTGGCGGCGGACGTGATGCGCGATGAGCGTGCGCCTTCAGCCGCCAGTCATGGCGAGCACCCGAGCCGTGATTCGGCGCCGGACAAGACCCATGTCTTCGCCCATCCGGTGGAGTGTTTTGTGTCGAACTTCGCGGACAAGGAGCTGCTCAAGCGCACGCCGCTGAAGATTGGCGAGCACACCGCGCCCTACAGTTCGTTCTTCAAGAAAATCGAGTTTCTGCTGGACAACAAAGGGCTGATTTACTGGGGCAAGATCAAAAAGATCGAGGACTACCACAGCGCCAGTTTTCGCATCGATTTCGAACAAAAAGTCTGGTTCAAGCAACCGGGCGAGGCGAAGAAAAAGCCTTACTCGGTGAACGTTTACCTGAGTAAGAAGCTGATCGACAACTACCGCAAACGCAAAGCGTTTCTGGCAGAGATCAAGCACGCCATCGAGAGTGACGCGCCGTTGTATTGCTTCTTTTATGGTGTGACGCCGGAGTTGAAACAGGTGCCGAGCAAGAAAAACCCCGAGCAGACGTTCGGGGTGTTCAGTGCCCATATCGAGAATCTGGATCACTTCATTATTCGGGAAGCGCCGGGGTTGGCTGCCGGATAACCGAGCTCCACCTTCGGAACGCGTCAGCCGATATCAAACAGCTCACTCAAAGGCTGCGCTTTCGCGCATCAATGCCTTGTACCGCCCGCGTGCAGATGCAACGTCGGTATCACTGACACCGCAATAGTGCTTGAACCAGTGCATCAGCATTTCTTCGTTCGGCACAATGTAGTCTTTCTGGCCCTTGAGGCCCTTAAGCATTCCGTTGAGCCAGCGATCACATTGATTGGCCGCGATCTCGTCCGCAGGCAGGCCCATTTCCATCGTTTGCCCAGTGAACATCCAGACAATTTCGTTGAGATGGCCTTGAACACTACGGTCGCCACGCCTGTAAAAGTGGTATTGGCTTTCACCCGCCTGGAGGCGTTCAAATGTGGAGGTGAAATCAATTTGTTCCAGCACACCGGTTCGCGCTGCGTGCTGCATCACGCCGTCGATCCAGCGCCGCATGAATTTGTGAATAAAACCTTGCAGATCCGCTTTATCGGGAGCCGAAAGAACCATGCAATATCGCGTTTCAAAGTGCAGGACGAACAGCACATGCTTGCGCTGAAGGGTGACGGCATGGACCAGCCATTGCTCGCTGGGTAGATCGTCCGTTGGCTCATTTTCTGGTGGAGCTTCAACAGGCGTTATTTTTTTGCCCTTATGTACGCGGCTGAAGAACTTGCTCGCCGCTTCGGTGCAGTTGAATATCAGCATCAGGGAAGCCCTTCGCGTTTATTGATCCTGTCGCACGGTCTCCGGCCCCCACTCCAGCTCATAGGGTTGCCGAACCACATAGCTGATTCCGTTCAGCGTTTCTTCGCTCAACACGGACAACTCGGCCTCGGTCAACAAGTCGTGCATGACCATAAGCGCCAGGCACATTCTCGCAGTTGACCGACTGAAATGGTTAAAGGCATTGGCAAGGTCTTTGTCGCGATCCTCCATCAACCTATAAAGCTTTAGGTATCGGGCGTGTGCCGTTAGTGCGCCGCGTTCGCTTATCGTCATGGCATCGGTCAGTACACCCTGGCAAAAACGCTCCAACGCCAACTCACGCAGCCCTTTGAATAATTTCCAGTCTTTTTCCGGGATAGGCTTATGCATATACAACTCCTCTCGATCATGCGGAGTAACCTCTAACCTGCCGCATGTTCATCAATACTAACCGCTGAACATCCCACCCATCACCAACATCAATAACCCCACATACACCCGCGCATGCAGCCGATCCGGTATCCGCCCGATCCATGGCGTTGCCAGGCGGATGCCCAGTAGCGCGCCGAGTGTGAGCACAGCAAAGGCCAGCAAGTCGACATAACCGACAAACCACGGACCGAAGTCTTTCCCGGCGAAACCGGCCAAGGCCATGTAGGTAACAGTACCGGCCAAAGCGACGGGCACGCTCAGCGGATTGGCCATGGAGGTGGCCTGGGACATGTTCAGGCCACAACGGCGCAGCAGGGGCACGGTCATGACGCTACCGCCGACGCCCAGCATCGTGGCGACAATTCCGATGGTTGTGCCGCCCAAGGCGGTCTCCATGGGCGCCAAAGGTCGTAGGACGGCATCGCTGGCGCGTGTCAGAAAACCTCGCCGCAGCAGGCAGTCCAGGATGGTCAGGCCCAGGTAGGCGATGAAGGCGTAGCGGATAACCTCACCATTGAGCCAAATGGCGGCCGCTGCGCCGAAGACGGCCCCTAGCGCAATAAAGCCGCCGAACGGCCACAGGTAATGACGAATCATCTGACCGGCACGGTGGTGTTTTCCGGCGGCGACCAGGGCGTTGATGACCATGACGCAGGTGGAGGTGGCGACGGCAATGTGCATTGCCGATTCACCAATGACGTCACCCGAGTGATGGGCCATCAGCATGCGATACATCAAAGGCACCACGACGAAACCGCCGCCAAAGCCGAACAACACCGCTGTTACGCCGCTCAGGCAGCCAAAGCACGCAAGCAATACATAGAACATCGTGGCGAATCCGTAATGGGAGGCGCCCCACGTTAGATAAGCGAAGCTTGGCCCGCTCTAGCAAACCGGCCAATAATGTTTGCGTTTACGCCAATGATGAGTAGTCCCTCAATGCGCAACACTTCGATCGATTTATTGGATGCGATTCCCAGGACTGTCGTCGCCATTGGCACTGACTACCCACCGGGACATTTACTGCCCTCGCACCATCATCGCCGGGCGCAGTTGCTGTATGGCGCCACGGGTGTGATGCAGGTCAGCACCGAAGACGGCAATTGGGTGGTGCCGCCGCAACGGGCGGTTTGGATCCCGCCCGGGGTTGCCCATGAGGTGTTGATGCTGGGGGTCAGTACACGCAGTTTGTACATCGAACCCGATGCCGTGACGGCGATGGGCGCCCGTTGTCAGGTCATCAGCGTATCGCCCCTGATGCGCCAGTTGCTGCTGGAAGCCGTTGAGCTTGTGCCGGAATACGACGAGGCCGGACGCGACGGCGCGCTGATCAATCTCTTACTGCACGAACTGTTGCGCAGCACTCATTTGCCGTTGCACCTGCCACTGCCCAAGGACCCACGCCTGCTCGGCCTGTGCCAAGGGTTTCTGAAACACCCCAACGCCCACGTCTCACCCGTGCAATGGGCGGAGCAGTTGCCTGTGAGCCTGCGCTCGTTCAATCGGCTGTTCAGCCGTCAAACCGGCCTGAGTTTCAGCCAATGGCGACAACAAGCGTGTGTGATGTCGGCATTGTCCCGGTTGGTCGTAGGCGATTCGGTAACCCGTATTGCCCTGGATCTGGGCTACGACAGCCCTGCGGCGTTCTCTACCATGTTTCGCCGGGTGCTGGGTCACGCACCGAGTGCCTGGCTGGAGAAGACCACTGGTCATTGATCAAAAAAATGAGATTGATCAGGATTCAAAACAACTGTACAAAAACACAGTATTTTTTGAATCCACCGCTTTGGAGAATTCCCATGGCCTCTCTCGCAATCAAAACCACCCTGGAACGCATCGCTGTCTATCAATTCACCCCTGCCCATAGCGCACAGGCCCGAGCCATGCTGGGCTGGAGTGTCGAAGAACTGTCCCGGCAGTCCGGCGTGTCGATCCGGGCAATCCGGCGCTTTGAAGCGGGGGGTGAGCTACTTGATGTCACCCGCCTGGCCCTGGCCTTTCGGCTGGAAGCCGAAGGCCTGGTGTTCTTCCCTGGCTTTGCGCCGGGACGCGGCATGAATATCAAAGGTGCCACGCCGGATCCGATGGGGCGGCCAGACTACGCAATGATCGAATGATCGAATGATCGAATGATCGATGCGTCGAGGGTCAGGCCATGTCGGGCTGGTCCTGATAAGGCGAGGGTTCCACGTCCAGCCACCAGGCTCGCCCACGTTGCGGCTGTGCGAGATTAAAGGCTTCACCCATTTGCGGGGTGGTGATAGACACGTTGCGTTCCCAGGCCAGGGCCAGGATGCGATCGAAGGGTTCGTACCAGGCATGCATCGACAAATCGAACGTGCCGTTGTGGATCGGCAGCAACCAACGGCCCTTGAGGTCAATATGCGCCTGGAGGGTTTGCTCCGGCTGCATGTGGATGTGCGGCCATTCGACGTTGTAGGCGCCGGTTTCCATCAGCGTCAGGTCGAATGGGCCGTATCGCTCGCCGATGCGCTTGAAGCCGTCGAAGTAACCGGTGTCGCCGCTGAAGAAGATCCGGGTGGCGCCGTCGATCATCACCCACGAAGCCCATAGCGTGCTGTTAGCGTCGAACAGGCCACGGCCGGAAAAATGCTGGGAGGGTGTGGCGATAAACTCGATACCGTCCACTTCGGTGCCCTGCCACCAGTCCAGCTGACGCACCTTGCTGGCGTCAACGCCCCATTTGATCAGGGTGTCGCCTACGCCAAGAGGGGCCAGGAAATACTGTGTCTTGGCCGCGATTTTGAGGATGGCCTGATGATCGAGATGATCGTAGTGATCATGGGAAAGAATCACTGCTTCGATGGGCGGCAGCTCTTCCAGGCTGATGGGCGGCTGATGGAAGCGCTTGGGGCCAGCCCATTGCACGGGTGAGGCACGCTCGGAAAAAACCGGGTCGGTCAGCCAGAATTTGTCTCGCAGCTTGAGCAGCACCGTGGAATGACCGAGGCGGAAAACACTGTTGTTCGGCGCGGCCAGCAGGTCGGCGCGCGTCAGCGGTTGTACATCGATGGTGCCCGCAGGACGGGTATTGCGCGGCTTGTGGAAGATCATGTTCCACATGATGCGTAGCATCTGGCCGAGCCCTTCGCGCGGTGTATGGGCGTGGTTACGGTACTTCCCTTGTTCCTGCTGGGATGAAGGAAGCACCGCAGGGCTGTCAGTCGAAGAAATAATGGTCATGATGCGAAAACTCCAAGGACGTCGTCGCAATTGCGCTTCGCCGTTGTGGGACGCTAATGGCCGTTGCATGCACGCTCAGCCGTACGTTTGATCACCAGAACTACACTACCCGGTGTAGTTTGTAGATTGCATGAATCCAGGGAGCAAGTAAACTGCCAAGTGTAATTTCCCTTCTTCATATGACGACTTGCCATGACCGTACCGCCGCAGCGCCTCACCGAACGAAAACGCGCATCCATCCTCCAGGCTGCGATTTCCGAATTCCGTAGCAGCGGTTTCGAGATCACCAGCATGGACAAAATTGCGGCGACGGCCGGTGTGTCCAAGCGCACGGTGTATAACCACTTCCCCAGCAAGGAAGCCCTGTTTGCCGAAATTCTGAATCGGTTATGGAACAGCGTTACCGCAGAACAGGATACGGCCTACAGCCCGGAGCAGCCCTTACGCGAGCAGCTTCGAAAGCTGCTGCGAGCCAAACTGCACATGCTGGCGGACGATAATTTTCTCGACCTGGCGCGCATCGCCATCGCCGCGACCATTCATTCGCCCGAGCGGGCTCAGGACATGGTTGCGCGCATGGGTCAGCGCGAAGAAGGTTTGACCGTGTGGATTCGCCAGGCCCAGGCCGATGGCCGGTTAAAAGCCGTGGAGCCGGCGTTTGCCGCGCAACAGATGCACGGGCTGATCAAGACATTCGCCTTCTGGCCCCAAATTTCCATGGGCCAGCCGAGCCTGACCGAGGATGAACAGGTTCAGGTGGTTGAATCGGCCCTCGACATGTTTCTGGCCCGCTATCAGCGCTGAATATCAGCGTAACCGCAGATTGCGCCCCAGCTCATCGAACAGCGTCACTACCGAACGCAGCGCACGGCAGTCGGGGCGCGTCAGCAACCAAAGGGCCGTGTCATACCCCGCCAGCGGTTCGCCAATGGGCGTCAGGCCTTTGTTTTCGCCGATTAGAAAGTCCGGCAACGCCGCGACACCCAGCCCGGCTCGAACCAACTCGGTGACCGAGAGCATGCTGTTGCAGCGATAAGCCGGCACCACGCCGGGTAGATGCTGGCGACGCCAGGTCACGGTGGGGTGATCGGGAAGAAAGTCATCCGGCGCAATCCAGGTCATGGCGGCCGGCTCATCCCCATCCAGCGATCGCAGGTAAGTTGTGCTGGCGCACACCCGATAGGCCACGGTGCCCAGTTGTCGCCCGACCAGATGTTCCGGCGGCGTACGAGTCAGGCGCAAGGCGATGTCGGCGTCACGGCGGCTCAGATTGGCGAAATCGTTGGAGGTGCTCAGCTCAAGGGACAGCGCCGGGTAGGCAGGCATGAACCGCGCCAGGGCCGGCAGCAATAGTGCTTGCAGGACCGAATCGGTGCAGGTCACGCGCACCGTACCGCAGATGACCTCACCGCCCTGCTCCACCCCGATACGCGCCGCCTCCAACGCCTGTTCGGCGCGCTCGGCCTGCTCAGTCAGCGCCTGGGCCAGGTTCGTGGGCAAATAACCTGAACGACTTTTTTCGAACAAGGGTTGGCCCAGGGCGGCCTCCAGCCGCCGTACCGAGCGGAAGACCGTGGACACATCCACCTGCAGCAAGCGCGCGGCCCGGGCCAGCGAGCCGCCACGGACCAGCGCCAGGATCAGGGACAGATCGGGATAGTCCAGACGATAGTGCGTCGGTGCATTGATCACTTGGGTAAACGCCAATATTGATTGCGCGAGCGCCAATCTATAGTGGCAACCAGGAATCAACAAGCGGCGAGCCTCTCATGGAAAATCAGCGTTGTTTACACATCGCCCTGGTCGGCGACTATGACCCTCAAATAACGGCTCATCGGGCGATCCCCCTCGCACTTGAGCTGGTTGGCAAACAAACCGGTTATCACATGGGTTTTCAATGGCTGGCCACCGACCTCATCACCGACAGCGCCGTCCTGAATGATTTCGACGGCGTCTGGTGCGTGCCCGGTAGCCCTTACCGAAACGAAGACGGCGCCCTGCAAGCCATACGTCTTGCCCGCGAACAGCGTCGCCCTTTCCTCGGCACCTGCGGCGGTTTTCAGCATGCCGTGCTGGAATACGCGCGCAACGTGATGGGCTGGGCCGATGCCGCCCATGGCGAAACCGCTCACGCGGCTGAACGGGCACTGCTGACGCCGTTGAGCTGTGCGTTGATCGAAACAATCGACAGTCTTCAGCTTGATGCGGACTCGTTGATTGCCAGAGCTTATGGTCGCCTGACGGTTTTCGAAGGTTATCGCTGTAGCTTTGGGGTCAATCCACAATATGAACGGGATTTGCTGAGCGAAGGCTTGCACGCCGTCGCACGGGATTCGGCGGGTGACTTGCGAGCCGTGGAGCTGCGTGATCACCCCTTCTTTGTCGCCACCTTGTTCCAGCCTGAGCGAGCAGCGTTGGAAGGGCGTGTACCGCCGCTAGTGACTGCGTTTGTCGAAGCTTGCCGGAGGACAGCATTATGAGCACACCGTATTACGCAGTGATTTTTACGTCCCTGCGCACTGAGGGGGACCAGGGTTACGCCCAAGCCGCTGAACGCATGCTCACCCTGGCTCAAAAGCAGCCGGGCTTCCTCGGCGTCGAATCGGCCCGCGGCGAAGACGGCTTGGGCATCACCGTGTCCTATTGGAGCAGCGAAGCGGCGATCCTGGCCTGGAAGCAGCACCCCGAACACAGCGCAATCCGCGAACGCGGTCGCTCGACCTGGTACGCCCATTGCCATACGCGGGTGTGCAAGGTCGAACGGGACTATGCCTTTCAACGCCCAACCTGATGTCAGCCTGCAAAACCCATGGGCCTGCTCGCGATAGCGCCGGATCAGCTTGCATCCATGCTGAATCTCCCGCTGCCATCGCGGGCAAGCCTTGCTCCCACAGCGGGGTTCTTATCCCATTCATGATCGGCGTGGCTTCAGCCTTCCACCAACTGCCGCACCGCAACGATTTCGGGCAAATCACGGCGGGCCATGTAAACCCGTAACGGTTCGGTGAGGTTGATCCGGTCGTCGATGTTCTGGTCCAGCAGCAACTGGATGCGCTCGCGATTCAGGGTCATGGTGCCGTCCGCTACGGGCGTCCAGACAAATTCGGATGCCGCAATGATGCCGTCGTCGGCCACGTCCATGCCAAAGGCATCTTCGCTGAAGCGCACGATGTACTGGCCGGTTTTGCGGTTCAGGCCGACAAAACCCTTGAGCTGGTCGGCGGCCTGGCAGATGAATGTCGAAGTGGTGCGCATGGTAAACCTCATGGATGCGTCCCGCAGGACGTCTGATCGATGGTTTACACGCAGGGCAAGTGAACGCTGTCTTCGGGTTTCCCTCTGCCGGGGAAACTGGTGCGGCCAAGCGTACTGCAAAGCGGCCTGAAAAAGCGTGGGAAAAATCTGCTTTGCGCATTTTTATGTCGGTATAGCGATAGCGCCAGAAACGTTCAGTTGTTAAAAGATAGGTCTTTGCGAAACCTACGAAAGGATCTCGAGCATGCCTGTCACCTTCACCCGTAGCGCCCTGATGCTGAGCCTGCTACTTGGCTTCGGCCAGACACAGGCCGGCGAAGTCCCGTCCCCCAAGGCCCTCGCGGCCCTGCAAGGTATTCCTCACCCGGCGGTGATCGCCCACCGCGGCGCCTCGTTTGACGCGCCGGAGACCACCGCTGCGGCCTACAAACTGGCCCGCGACCTGGGCGCCGATTACCTGGAGCTGGACCTGCAACGCAGCAAGGACGGCGTCCTGTTCGTACTGCACGACGACAGCCTGCTGCGCACCACGGATGTCGCGACCAAATTCCCCGAGCGCAAGGACAGCACCGCCAACGAATTCACCATGGCGGAACTCAAAACCCTGGATGCCGGAAGCTGGTTCAACGCCGCCTACCCGGACCGCGCTCGCCCGTCGTTCGTGGGCCTGAAAATTCTGACCCTTGACGAGGTCATCAACATCGCCGAAGGCAACCCGCTGCACAAACCGGGGCTGTACATTGAAACCAAGGAGCCGAAGCTGTTCCCCGGCATCGAACGCGACCTCAAGGATAAATTGCAGGACCGCGGCTGGTTGAGCCCGGCGGGTTCCAAGCTCGCCAAACGCGCCACCGGTGTAGGTCAGGGCAAAGGTAAAGTGGTCTTGCAAACCTTCGAAAAGAGCAGCCTCGAACTGCTGCAAAAAGAAATGCCCAACGTGCCAAAGGTCCTGCTGCTGTGGGTGGGCGATGGCTACATCGAGGCCAAGTCGAAGGTGACGTTTGCCGAGTCCGGCGAAACGGACAAGGCGGCTTACTACGCCAAACAGCAGCCCAAGGACAAAGCCGAATTTGAACAATGGGTCCAGTTGGCCAAGGCACAAGGCGCCATCGGCACCGGGCCGTCTGCCGCATTGACCCACGGCGGCAGCCAGAGTTATTCGGACCTGGTGCAGCCGTGGATGAACCAATACACCCATGATCAGGGTCTGTTGGTGCACGTCTACACGGTGGATGAAGCGGTGGACTTCAAAAAAGTGCTGGAGGCCGGAGTGGATGGCATCTTCACCAACCGCGCCAGTGAACTGCTCAAGTACTTGAAGCGTCCCGCGACAGGCAGCGTGGCACAGGTGCTGGAGAACAACGGTTACTGAATTAAGGGTGAATTAAGTTGCCACAGTTAATATGAAGCCACTTAAACGAAACACACCTTTAACGACGCTAAGGAAAGAACCTATGAAAACTTTAACTGCCCTGTTCACCGCTGCGGCCCTGACCCTCACCGCTGGCCTGGCCCAGGCTGATGTTCGAGTGGACCAGATTCCACAACTGGTCAAGGAAGGCAAGATCAAGTCGCTGGAATCGATGAATGAAGAGGCCCTGAAGTTGCACCCGGGCGCCACTATCACCGACACCGACCTGGATAACCACTTCAACGGTTATGAATATGAAGTTGAACTGAAAACCGCCGATGGCAAAGAGTATGACGTTGACTTCGATGCCACTACCGGCAAAGTACTGTCCAACAAACAAGACACTTGATTGAACATCAAAAAATAGCCGCGCAGCCTTAGGGTTGCGCGGCTTTTTTACGTCTTCGAACAACTGACACTCACAATGATCAGGCACTCAACCGCGCCGTCACTTCATTCAACTGCCCCGACAAGCCGTGCAGGTTTCGACTCGCGGCTTCGGTACGCTGCACATTGTCCAGGTTAGTGCTGGCGATGCAGGTGATTTCGGTCAGGTTGCGCGAGATGTCTTCAGCCACCGAGGTCTGCTCTTCTGCGGCAGTGGCGATCTGACGGTTCATGTCGCGAATCGCTTCCACGGCCTGGGTAATGCGCTCGAGCATCGCACCGGCCTGAGTTACCTGCTCCACGCTTTCCTCACTGCGCGACTGGCCGCTCTCGATGGCCTGGGCCGCGTCCACCGCACCGGTTTGCACGGTCTGAATAATCTGGTTGATCTCGATGATGGACGAAGCAGTGCGCTGGGCCAGACTGCGCACTTCATCGGCAACCACCGCGAAACCGCGCCCGGCCTCGCCAGCCCGGGCCGCTTCGATGGCAGCGTTGAGGGCCAACAGATTGGTCTGCTCGGCGATACCGCGGATCACTTCCAGAACCTTGCCAATGCGCCCGCTATCGGTTTCCAACTGGCGGATGACCGTGGCGGTGTTGGCGATTTCACCGCGCATGCGGGTAATGGTGTGAATGGTTCCTTGCATGACCTTCTCGCCCTGCTGCGCCGATTGATCAGCATCGTCGGCCGCTCGCGCCGCGTCGGCGGCATGGCAGGCGACTTCCTGGGCGGTGGCGGACATTTCGTTCATCGCCGTCGCCACCTGATCGGTGCGTTCGAATTGCTCGCTGGTTCCTTGGCTCATCAGGCTGGCGATGGCATTAAGTTCGCCGCTGGCGCTGTCCAGTTCGGTGGCACTGCGTTGCAGACGCGAGAAGGTTTCGGCGAGAAAATCGCGCAGGGTATTGGCGGCCAGCGCCAGGTCACCCAACTCGTCCTGCCGGTTGCTGACCACGCGCTCGGCGAAACGGCCACGACTCAGTTGGGTCACGTACTCGATCAGGTTGCGGATCGGCTGCACCAGGTTGCGATTGACCAACCACAAGCTGAACAAGCCGATCAGCAGGCCGGAAATCAGCATGACCACGGTGCCCAGCATAATCGTGTGATCGGCGCCGGCACTGATTTGCGTCGATTGTTCACTGGCATGCTTGCGTAATTCCACCACCAGCGCACTCATTTGCTCACTGGCCGCGCGGTCCACACCCTTGACCGCCGCATCACCCGCTGAGGCATCGCCACCCGCCGTCACAAATGCATCACGGCCCTTCTGGTAGGCCACACCCAATTGCTTATGTTCGTCTCGCAGCCCCTCAATCCGGGTCTTGATGGGCGTCGCAACCCCTTCGAGGCCGATCAACTGGCCAAGGATGCCCTGCACATCGTGCTGGCGATCTTCGAACTGCTTCCAGTATTTAGCCATGTCCGCCGGCTGCTTGCCGCGCAGCAGCACGTTCTTCCATTCCTGGACCTGCACCTTGAATTGCAGGTTGGCCTCATCGATCAACTGCGAAGCACGCAACGGGCCATCGATCAGGTTGCGATAATTCTGCACGCCATTGGAAAGGAAATGGAAAGACGCCAGGGCAATCAACAGCATCGCCAGCAGGCTGCCACTGAGCAAAGCGAGAATCTGCGCTCTCAGGGATTTTTGTAGAAACATGGAGGGAAATCTCTTGAAAAGAAGAAAGAGCCAGGCTCACGAACGACACGTCCCGACCTCCATGTTCATGGTTTGCAGTGTCGCAACCGAATCCAGGGATATGTACTTAGCCATCGACCCGCCGGGGGTATTCTTGAGCCTTCGCGACGACCGGTAGCGGTCGTTTGACGATTGGACATGTCCTGTCCAGACAAGCCCTTTTGTCGCCGCAACGGAACTTAAAAGTCTTTTTGTCATTTCTTCTGCGGTATCCTGCCCACGCTTTGTAAAAGCGCGGATCTACCAGATCTACCCACAGACTTTGCGAGGAGCGCGATATGCACGAGATTCCTAATCTCCCCTTCCCTAGCCTGCACGAAACTGAGCAGACGACCACGCTACAAGCCGGGGGGCAACCAGACGCCCAGCAACCCGAGCCTAAAGAAGCCACTGAACGCCGCCAGGCCGACAGCGAAGACTGATTTACCCGCACGACCAGACCGTGTGGAAAGCGCTAAGATGCGCTTTCCACACTGCCTGAATCCTGAGTCCCCCATGACCGATGCCCCCACCTTCAGCGAAGCCCAAGCCAGCGTTCTGATCGGCACCGCCGAAAAGATGGTCGATATCTGGACGCGCCTTTCCCCGGAAAAACAGGCCGCCTTGCTGGCACGTTTCGGCACCGAAGAAAACGCCCTCGCCGCGCTGGTCACCACGCAACTGGTTGCCGGGCACGACGACAACTCAGCGCCATCCGGCAAATAGTTTTACTTTTCCACGCTTCACGGCCGCAGGCACCGCTATCATAAGCAGCCTATCTATCCTGCTGCTCCGTGGACCCTCTACCCATGCCAGATACCCAGCGCCCCTTGGCGGTCACGCTGCAAGTCGTTTCCATCGTTCTGTTTACTTTCATTGGCTACTTGAATATCGGTATTCCCCTTGCCGTGTTACCCGGGTTCGTCCACAGCGAACTGGGCTTCGGCGCGGTGATCGCCGGGCTGGTGATCAGCGTCCAGTACCTGGCCACCCTCCTCAGCCGTCCGTATGCCGGGCGCATCATCGACAACCTGGGGAGCAAGCGCGCGGTCATGTTCGGCCTCGCCGGTTGCGGGTTGAGCGGGGTGTTCATGCTGGTCTCTGCCTGGACGTCAACCCTGCCGACGCTGAGCCTGATCAGCCTGCTGATTGGCCGCCTGGTGCTGGGCAGTGCGGAGAGCCTGGTCGGCTCGGGGTCGATCGGCTGGGGCATCGGTCGGGTCGGCGCGGCGAACACCGCCAAGGTGATTTCCTGGAACGGTATCGCCAGCTACGGCGCGCTGGCGATTGGCGCGCCGTTGGGCGTGTGGCTGGTGAAGTCCCTGGGGCTGTGGAGCATGGGCGTCAGCATTGTCTTGCTGGCGCTGCTGGGGCTGGCGCTGGCCTGGCCGAAAACGCCGGCGCCGATTGTCACGGGCGAACGGCTGCCGTTCATGCATGTGCTCGGGCGCGTCCTGCCCCACGGCTGCGGCCTGGCCTTGGGCTCCATCGGTTTTGGCACCATCGCCACGTTTATCACCCTGTATTACGCCACGCAGCAGTGGGACAACGCGGTGCTGTGCCTGAGCCTGTTCGGCGCCAGTTTCATCGGCGCGCGCTTGCTGTTCGGTAATTTGATCAACCGCCTGGGCGGCTTCCGGGTGGCGATTGCCTGCCTGTCGGTGGAAACCCTGGGTTTGTTGTTACTGTGGCTGGCGCCTGATGCGCACTGGGCCTTGGCCGGCGCGGCATTGAGCGGCTTCGGTTTTTCCCTGGTATTCCCGGCGCTGGGGGTGGAAGCGGTGAACCTGGTACCGGCCTCCAGCCGTGGCGCGGCGGTGGGCGCCTATTCGTTGTTCATTGACTTGTCACTGGGGATTACCGGGCCGTTGGCCGGTGCGATTGCCGCCGGTTTCGGTTTTGCTTCGATCTTTTTGTTCGCCGCGCTGGCGGCATTGGGCGGGTTGTTGCTGAGTCTCTACCTGTACCGCCAAGCGCCGATACATCGCCAGGCGCGGGAGAAAAACTAGAAGTCCACCTTGCCGCGCCCGGCTTTGATCGAACCGCGCTTGGTCTTGGATTCCAGGCGACGTTTCTTCGAGCCCAGGGTCGGCTTGGTCGGACGGCGCTTCTTTTCGACCTTGGTGGCGTTGAGGATCAGTTCGGTCAGGCGTTCCAGGGCATCGGCCCGGTTCTGTTCCTGAGTGCGATATTGCTGGGCCTTGATGATCAACACACCGTCGCTGGTGATGCGACTGTCGCGTAGCGCCAGCAACCGCTCCTTGTAGAAGTCGGGCAAGGACGAGGCCGCAATGTCGAAGCGCAAATGCACGGCGCTGGAGACCTTATTGACATTCTGCCCCCCGGCGCCCTGGGCGCGGATGGCCGTCAGCTCGATCTCGGCGTCCGGGATGTGCACAGTGTTGGAAATTGCCAGCATGAAAAAAGAGGTCCGGTATCAGGACCCACAGAATACCGCGAATCCTCAAGACAGCGACCAACCCTTGTGGGAGCGAGCCTGCTCGCGATGGCGGTCTGGTAGGTGAAACCTATGCCGGATGTGACGGCCTCTTCGCGAGCAAGCCCGCTCCCACGAGATTCCGCAGTGAACACACATTCTGCGACCACTGAAGATCCAGTGTGGGAGCGGGCTTGCTCGCGAAGAGGCCATCACAGGCGATATCTGTATTGACTGAGCCGCCGCCATCGCGAGCAGGCTCGCTCCCACAGGTTTCGTGCTTACTTGGCTGCCGCCACAGCCATGTCCTGCCGGGCACTGCGCTTGTTCTTGATCACGTAGCACACCCACATGAACACCACCCATACCGGAATCGCGTAGACCGATATCTGGATGCCGGGAATCAGCAGCATCACGCCAAGAATGAACACCACGAAGGCCAGGCAGACGTAGTTACCGTACGGATACCACAGCGCCTTGAACAGCGGTGTCTGGCGGGTCTGGTTCATGTGCTGGCGGAACTTGAAGTGCGAATAGCTGATCATTGCCCAGTTGATCACCAGGGTCGCGACCACCAGCGACATCAGCAACTCCAGCGCATGCTGCGGGATCAGGTAGTTCAGCAGCACTGCCACCAGCGTGACCGCAGCCGAAGCCAGGATCGAACGCACCGGCACGCCACGCTTGTCGATCTTGGCCAGGGCCTTGGGCGCATCGCCCTGTTCGGCCATGCCCAGCAACATGCGGCTGTTGCAGTAAGTGCCGCTGTTGTACACCGACAACGCGGCGGTCAGCACCACGAAATTGAGGATGTGCGCGGCCGTATTACTACCGAGCATCGAGAACACCTGCACGAACGGGCTGCCGCTGTAGGCATCACCGGAGGCATTGAGCGTACTCAGCAGGCTGTCCCATGGGGTCAGGGACAACAGCACCACCAGGGCACCGATGTAGAAAATCAGGATCCGGTAGATCACCTGGTTGATGGCCTTGGGGATCACGGTTTTCGGTTTGTCGGCCTCGGCCGCGGTGAAGCCAAGCATTTCCAGGCCACCGAAGGAGAACATGATGATCGCCATCGCCATCACCAGACCGCTCACGCCATTGGGGAAAAATCCGCCGTGAGCCCACAGATTGGTCACCGAAGCTTGCGGACCACCATTGCCGCTGACCAGCAGATAGCTACCCAGGGCAATCATGCCGACAATTGCCACGACCTTGATGATCGCGAACCAGAACTCAGCCTCACCAAACACTTTGACGTTGGCCAGGTTGATGACGTTGATCAGGACGAAAAACGCTGCCGCCGAAGCCCAGGTAGGAATGTCCGGCGCCCAGTAGTGGATGTACTTGCCGACCGCGGTCAGTTCCGACATGCCCACCAGGATGTAGAGAATCCAGCAGTTCCAGCCCGACAGGAAACCGGCGAAACCGCCCCAATACTTGTGGGCAAAGTGACTGAAGGAGCCGGCCACTGGTTCCTCGACAATCATCTCGCCCAACTGGCGCATGATCATGAAGGCAATGAAGCCGCAAATGGCGTAACCAAGGATCATCGACGGGCCCGCTGACTTCAGCACCCCCGCCGAGCCGAGGAACAGGCCTGTACCGATCGCGCCGCCGAGGGCGATCAGTTGAATGTGTCGATTTTTCAGGCCGCGTTTCAGCTCGCCTGAATGCGTATTTTCTACAACGGTCATGCGTCACCTGTTTGTTTTTATCTGTGACGAAATCGAACCCGACACGCTTGTGACGTGGCGGAGTGAACAAGGCGGATAACCTTGAAAGTGCGTGGGTACGCGAAGGGTCACAGTAAAACGCGGCGCATTGTACACCGCTGCCCCACTGCGACCAGACCCCCGCGCACCCCGTCCTTCAGGTCTGCCGCGCATCTGACCCGTACCGCTGATTTGAAACAAGCGCTGCGAGGTGTCGGAAAACCCTTCGAACCGACCTCTTCGGCAGCTTTTTCTTACAGCGCAGCCAAGCACCGGTACCGATCCGTTCGATAGGCAAAAATCGTCAGCATTTCTTTACGAACCGTAACGCAAGCTTTCCATGTAGGAACTTTCGGAAAGCTGACTGCAAATTGACGGTAGATAGCTACCTATTAAAAATATTCCCCAGACAACTGTTTTTGAATGAGTAATTTTCTCGGAAAAAATAGAACAAAAAGTTCAAACGAAAAAAATAATTTATTTTTTTGCATTCCAAAAAACCCTCGACTAGGTTTTCAGCGACTTGCCAAGGCGTCGTACCGGCAGGTTTTGCACAGTCGCTTCCGGTCAGTTCTCAATCGCGGAATCGACTTCGCAACTTTCCGTAAAAGTCATCTAGGAGATTCACTATGCAAGCACTGGACAAAGACTTGGAAACCGAACTGCAACTGGACGAATGGTTTGAAGCACCGACCCATGAAGCCGCCGTTGAAATGATGCAAGCCGACGCCGTTGTTCCGTTCGGCACGGCGATGTGGCCTCTGTAAGCGCTACCGGCGGAGGTGATCCGGCCGGTCGGCTCCGCCACTTTGCAGACACTCAGGGAAGCCAACACCACTGTCAGGGAAGAATAAGCATGGACACACAACGAGCCATCTCACATTTCCTTTACTACCTCGAACACCATCCAGCCCTGGCCGGCATCCAGCCCGCCAAGGTGTTGCTCGGCCATACCGCCGACTACGAAGCACTGACCGGAGCCATTGCCGAACAGGCCGGTAGCGGCTCGCCCTTCCGGTTCAGCGCCATGCGCCTGGACCTTGAATCCACAGAGCGACTGTCCAAGGCCATTGCCGACAGCGATCTGTACATTTTCTTCTACGACTCTTCCACCCTGCCCAATCCACGCCCCGACGGCCCGGACTTTGTTCGCGCGCTGCAAGGCGTGATGGCAGACAACTGGAAGAAATCACTGCTGTTCAAGGACTACGGCGATTATTTCTACGACACCTTCAGCGTGATTCCTCAGCGCATCGCCGGGCTCAACAGCCACCTGATCCGGCGCATGTCCCAGGCGACGACCTTGAGCTTTCAGGATGACCTGGGTTCGTATTTCGACACCGACCTCAACAGCGTCAAGAAATGGACCGACATCAACGGTCTCGGCAACTATGACCTGGCCCCCGGCGAAATCGCCACCCACAGCGACACCATCAATGGTCAGGTGAAGTTCGTCGGTACGTTCCTGAGCACCATCCCGTTCGCCCGCAAGTACGGTGTGCTGCAATCGCCGCTGGAGTTGTGGATCGAAGACTCCACTATCCAGAAAATCGCCACCGACGTGCCGGGGCTGGAGCACGACTTCAACAAATACCTGGACGCCAACCCCTCCAACCGGCGCATCGAGGAACTGGGCATCGGCACCAACGAAGGGGTCAAGAGCCTCTATGCCCGCAATGCCGGTTTCGAAGAACGCCATTGCGGCCTGCACCTGGGCCTGGGTGGCGGGGCCAAGGGCAGCCATCACCTGGATCTGATTTTTGAGAGCGGTGTGTTGGCGCTGGATAATGAGCGGATGTTTGATGGGCGGTTTGTGCTTTAGGGCAGCTTCAAGCGGCCAGCTTTGAGCTGCAAGAAAGAGCCAATAGCCTCTGGATGGTGGTGGATCCGCTGGCCTCTTCGCGAGCAAGCCCGCTCCCACAATGAAGCGGCTCCGCCCCAAATCTTCTATTCACTGAAGATCAAGTGTGGGAGCGGGCTTGCTCGCGAAGACGACCGCACAGGCACCGTATCAATAACGCCAGACACAAAAACGGCAACCCAATGGTTGCCGTTTTTTCTTGCAGCTTGCCACTAGAAACTCAAAGCTGCCTCACTCCGGCTTACGACGCCCAAACCCCGGACGCTGTCCGGAACCGGCCGGAGCACCACGGCGTTTACCCGATGGCGTGTCGCGATCCACCAACACAATACCCGGGCGCTTCTTCGGTGCGGGTTTGGCCGGGCGCTTGGTGTCGGCCGGGCGATCCGCTACCGGCGTACCACGACCGGCCGGAACACCGCGACCTTCGCCGCGCTCAGTACGACCGTTGGCCGGACGTGGCGTGCGCGGGCCGCGTTCGCCGTCCTGACGTGGCGCAGGCTTGCGGGCCGGGCGTTCGCCTTCGATCTGCGGCTCACGGGACGGACGCGGACCCGCAGCCGGGCCATCGGCGGCCGGACGCAGCGTGCGCACGCGCTCGGTCTTGCCCATCGGACGCGAGGATTTACGCTGCATGCGCTCCAGCTTGTCCTTGCTCTTGGCGGTCATCTGTGGCATCGCCACCGGCTTGAGGCCGACTTCGGCTGCCAGGATGTCGACTTCGTACTGGCTCATTTCGCGCCAGCGGCCCATCGGCAGGTCGGAGTTAAGGAATACCGGACCGAAACGCACGCGCTTCAGGCGGCTGACCACCAGCCCCTGGGATTCCCACAGGCGTCGCACTTCACGGTTACGACCTTCCATCACCACGCAGTGGTACCAGTGGTTGAAGCCTTCGCCGCCCGGTGCCTGCTTGATGTCGGTGAAACGCGCCGGGCCGTCTTCCAGCACGACGCCGGCCTTCAAGCGCTCGATCATTTCGTCATCGACTTCGCCACGTACACGCACGGCGTATTCGCGGTCCATTTCGTAGGACGGGTGCATCAGGCGGTTGGCCAGCTCACCGTCAGTGGTGAACATCAGCAAACCGGTGGTGTTGATGTCCAGGCGACCAATGTTGATCCAGCGGCCTTCTTTGGGCCGCGGCATCTTGTCGAACACCGTCGGACGGCCTTCCGGGTCGTCACGGGTGCAGATCTCGCCGTCGGGTTTGTTGTACATGATCACGCGGCGCACCGTTTCGGCGGCCTCTTCGCGCTTGATCACCTTGCCATCGATGGTGATGGCGTCGTGCATGTCGACACGCAGGCCCAAGGTGGCATCTTTGCCGTTGACCTTGATCCGGCCCTGGGTGATCCAGGTTTCCACGTCGCGGCGCGAGCCAACGCCGATACGGGCGAGGACTTTTTGCAGTTTCTCGCCTGCTGGGCCGATTTCCTGGCTGTCGTTCTGGTCTTGGTCTTTCATTCTGGGCACCTCCCGGTGTGGTCGGGTCAGGCGTGGCCTGACACGTTGAAAACAGGTCTATGACGAAGGGATCGCCAAAGGGTCGCGAATCATACGCTCGTTAAGGCATTTGCGCATCAGAGACTAGTTGATCGACGAACCTTCAGCGCTTTTTCCGCCGACCGGTGGCGCCCAGTTTGATCAGGCGCAGGGCCGCTTCGGCCAACACCGTGCGCTTGTCATCCTTGTCGAGTTTCTTCCAGGCCTTGATCTCGCGCTTGCTGCGGCCACAACCGATGCAGATGTCGTCGTCGAACTTGCAGAGGCTGATGCAGGGGTCTTTGGTGGAGCTCATGGTGCACCGCATGACTTAATGTGGGAGCGAGCCTGCTCGCGATAGCGATTTCATAGTCAAAAATGATGTTGGCTGACAGGCCGCTATCGCGAGCAGGCTCGCTCCCACAAGGGAATGCGATGTGTCAGACGGTCCGGATCAATCCTCGAACTGGCGTCGTTCATTTTCGATCGCTTCGGCCAGGGCACGGGCCTCGGCTTCTTCATCGCTGAGCTCAGGCTCGGGTTCGCGTGGTTCGAGAGCGGCGACGGCGGCCAGCAGTTTTTCCCGGGCCGCGGCGACGCCAAGAATGTCTTCTTCTGGTTCGGGGTCAGGTTCGGCCTGAAGTTCAACTTCGCTGCCCGGTTGCGCGTGCTCATCCGTTTCGCCGTCAAGATCCGTTGCCTCACGCAGCAGATCGTCGAAATCGGTCTTGAGCCCCTCCTCCATGGTGTCCAGTTCCAGCAACAACGAATGGAAACTGGTTTCTTCCTTGGGTTCCTCCGGCTCGGCGCTGGCGTCGGCCAGCTCCTGCAAGCTTTGGGGCACCGGGGCGTCGTCGAACTCCAGCATCGGCTCCGGTTCCAGCTCCCGCAGTTCGGCCAGCGGCGGCAGGTCGTCCAGGTTCTTGAGGTTGAAGTGATCGAGAAAAGCCTTGGTGGTGGCAAACATCGCCGGTTTACCCGGTACGTCGCGATAACCGACGACCCGGATCCACTCGCGCTCAAGCAGCGTCTTGACGATGTGGCTGTTGACCGCCACGCCCCGCACATCTTCGATTTCACCCCGGGTGATCGGTTGGCGATAAGCGATCAATGCCATGGTTTCGAGCATGGCGCGGGAATAGCGCTGAGGCCGCTCTTCCCACAGACGCCCGACCCAGGGCGAAAACTTCTCGCGGATCTGCAGACGGTAGCCGGAAGCCACTTCCTTGAGTTCGAACGCCCGCCCCTCGCAGGACTTACCCAGCAGCGCCAGGGCTTTCTTGAACACGGCCGGCTCGGGCCGTTCGCCTTCTTCGAAGAGTTCGAACAAGCGCTCCATCGATTGCGGTTTTCCCGAGGCCAACAGGAAAGCTTCAAGCAACGGTGCCAGCTCGCGGGGTTCAGTCAGATTCATTGATTTGCTCGTTATTCGGCTCGTGCCCGCACGTGGATCGCTGCGAACGGCTCATTCTGCACCAGCTCGACCAAGGATTCCTTGACCAATTCCAGGACCGCCATAAACGTCACCACCACTCCCAGGCGCCCTTCCTCGGCGGTGAACAGCTCGACGAAGGGCACAAAACCGCCGCCCTTGAGCCGTTCCAGCACATCGCTCATGCGCTCGCGGGTGGACAGTGCTTCACGGCTGACCTGGTGACTTTCAAACATGTCGCCCCGACGCAGCACCTCAGCCATGGACATCAGCAACTCTTCGAGACTGACATCCGGGAGCAATTTGCGCGCTCGCGCCTCGGGCGCATCGAGCTTGGGTACCACCACATCGCGCCCGACCCGGCTCAAGCCGTCGATGCCTTCGGCCGCCACTTTGAAGCGTTCGTATTCCTGCAGGCGGCGGATCAGTTCGGCGCGCGGATCGTCTTCTTCCTCCTCGATCTCTGCCGAGCGCGGCAGCAGCATTCGCGACTTGATCTCGGCGAGCATGGCCGCCATCACTAGGTATTCGGCCGCCAGTTCCAGGCGCACCGACTGCATCAACTCGACGTAGCCCATGTACTGGCGGGTGATTTCGGCCACGGGGATGTCGAGGATGTTGATGTTCTGTTTACGGATCAGGTACAGCAGCAGGTCCAGCGGGCCTTCGAAGGCTTCAAGAAACACCTCCAGCGCATCCGGCGGAATGTACAGGTCCAGGGGCATTTCCATGACCGCCTGGCCATAGACCATGGCGAACGGCAGCTCTTGCTGAGCGCCGGCCTGGCTGTCGGCACTCTCAACGGCGGTTTCCACTGCGGACACTCAGGCCTCGACCAGGAACGGGGCTGGATCGCCGCAACCGATACGCACCACTTGCGGCTCGCCATCGGCCAGATTGATCACCGTGGATGCCTTCATTCCGCCGAAACCGCCGTCGATGATCAGGTCGACCTGATGCTCGAGCAATTGACGCATCTCGTAAGGGTCATTCATCGGCTCCGTCTCGCCGGGCATGATCAAGGTCACGCTCATCAGCGGTTCACCCAGCTCGGCCAGCAATGCCAGGGCAATGGGGTGGCTGGGCACCCGCAGGCCGATGGTGCGTTTTTTCGGGTGCAGCAATAGCCGCGGGACTTCCCGGGTAGCGTTGAGAATAAAGGTGTACGGCCCTGGGAGGTGGGCTTTGAGTAGGCGAAAGGTACCGGTGTCGATCTTGGCGAACAGGCCCAACTGCGACAGATCGCTGCAGATCAGCGCAAAGTTGTGCTTGTCATCCAGTTGACGCAGGCGTCTTACCCGCTCTACAGCGTTCTTGTCGCCGATCTGACAGCCGATGGCGTAGGAAGAATCGGTGGGATAGACCACCACACCACCGCCCCGAATGATTTCCACCGCCTGTTTGATCAGGCGCGCTTGCGGGTTTTCCGGATGAATCTGGAAAAATTGACTCACATGTTCTACCTGTTCAGACGGTGGCGGTAACGGGATCATGTTTGAATCTACACCATAGTGGTGGCAGATCTTCCGGCAACGGGCGATATTCGCCTATCTCGGACCAGCCTCCAGGGCCATGAAAATCACTGCCGGCGGTCACCAGCAGGCCGAACTCACGGGCCAGAATCGCCAGACTGCCGACCTGCTCGGCCGGCTGATGGCCATTGACCACCTCGATGGCGTGGCCCCCTGCTTGAATATAGTCGGCCACCAGGCGACGGCGCTTGCTGCGGGTGAAATCATAGTGCCACGGATGCGCCAGGCTGACCCAGGCTCCGGCGGCTCGCAGGGTCTGGACAGTCTCTTCCAGCGTCGGCCAGTGTTGCTTGACGTCCCCCAGTTTGCCGGCCCCCAACCATTTGCGAAACGCTTCGGCGCGGTCCTTGACGAAACCTTCGCGCACCATCCAGTCCGCAAAGTGCGGGCGGGCCGGGGCGTTGCCACTGTCGCCCAGCCCCTGCTGGATTTGCCGGGCGCCCTCAAGCGCACCAGGCATGCCTTTAAGGGCAAGCTTGCGGCTGATCTCTTCGGCACGCAGCCAGCGGCCGTCGTGCAGTTGCGCAATGGCCTGGACCAGTGACGGCGCATTTACATCAAAACCGTAACCCAGTACATGAATGGTCGCGCCGCCCCAGGTGCAGGACAACTCAACCCCGTTGACCAGTTGCATGCCCAGCGCCGTCGCCGCGCCACGGGCCTCGTCGAGGCCTTCGAGGGTGTCGTGATCGGTCAGGGCCAGGACTCGCACGCCGTGCTCGAACGCCCGCGCCACCAGAACCGCAGGCGCGAGGGCGCCATCGGAGGCCGTGCTATGGCAGTGCAAATCAACATTCACGAGAGTTTGTTACCTCAAATCAGCTGGCCCTATCGCGGCCAAGGATGTTTGTTATTATGCCGTCACATCCTGCTTCTGGCTGCCACTGTGAAACAATTCATCGACTTCATCCCGCTTCTGCTGTTTTTCATCGTCTACAAACTTGACCCACGGACCGTCGACATTGCCGGTCACTCCTTGACTGTAGGCGGTATCTACAGCGCCACCGCGATGCTGATCATCAGTTCGCTGGTGGTCTATGGCGCACTGTTCGTGGCCCAACGCAAGCTGGAGAAAAGCCAGTGGCTGACCCTGATCGCCTGCCTCGTCTTCGGCAGCCTGACCCTGGCCTTCCACAGCGAAACCTTCCTTAAGTGGAAAGCCCCGGTGGTCAACTGGCTGTTCGCCCTGGCGTTCATCGGCAGTCACTTCGTCGGCGATCGCCTGCTGATCAAGCGCATCATGGGCCACGCCTTGAACCTGCCGGACGTCATCTGGACCCGGCTCAACATCGCCTGGATCGGTTTTTTCCTGTTCTGCGGCGCCGCCAACCTGTTCGTCGCGTTCACTTTCCAGAGCTACTGGGTCGACTTCAAGGTCTTCGGCAGCCTGGGCATGACGCTGTTGTTCCTGATCGCCCAGGGCATCTACCTGTCCCGTCATCTGCACGATGCCGACACCACCACGCCAAAAACCGAGGACTGACATGCTCTACGCAATCATTGCCACCGACGTCGCCAATTCCCTGGAAAAACGCCTGGCCGCTCGCCCTGAACACCTTGAGCGCCTGCAACAGCTCAAGGCCCAAGGCCGCGTCGTACTGGCGGGCCCGCACCCGGCGGTGGACAGCAACGACCCCGGCGCGGCGGGTTTCTCCGGTAGCCTGATCGTCGCCGAGTTCGATTCCCTGGCCGCAGCCCAAGCCTGGGCCGAAGCCGATCCGTTCGTTGCCGCCGGTGTCTACGCCAATGTCGTGGTCAAGCCGTTCAAGCAAGTCCTGCCTTAACATCCCGATGCGTGATGAGCCTTCGCGGCTCATTGCGCTCAATCGCTCATTGTTCTCGTTTACCTGCCGACAACCTGTCTAATCTCGATTGGAATTCAGGAGTTGCAATGCGCAAAGGTCCGCTGTGCCTGTTAGGGGTCATGTTGGTGATCGGGGCTCCCGCCCATGGGGAAGAAACCACCGACGGCAGTCATTCGACGCCCTTGTCCTTGAGCGCAGGCAGTCAGATCACCGAACTGCAGCAACGCTTGAAAAACAGCGAACGCATGCGCGAGGAACTGACCCAGCAACTGCAAAACGCCAACAGCGAACGCGAGAGCGCGCTGGTGAGTCGATTGCGCCAGGAGAACCAGCGTCTGAAGCTGCAACTCAAGGAAGCCCAGGCCAGCCCTCTGCCACGCCTGCTGACAGATCAGCAGCAGTGGTTCGTCATTGGTGCCGGGGTAGCGCTATTGGCCCTGCTCTGCGGTATCTTTGCCAGCGGTGGACGTAGACAACGTCGGCAATGGCTAAATTGAGTGAGTCATGAGCGAGCTGTTACTGATTGATGATGACCAGGAGCTGTGTGAGCTCCTCGGCAGTTGGCTGGGCCAGGAAGGTTTTCTGGTCCGGGCCTGCCACGATGGCCATAGCGCCCGCAAGGCTTTGGCCGAAACCGCCCCGGCGGCGGTGGTGCTGGATGTGATGCTGCCCGACGGCAGCGGCCTGGAACTGCTCAAGCAGTTGCGCAACGATCATCCGGAGCTGCCGGTGCTGATGCTCTCGGCCCGTGGCGAACCACTGGATCGCATCCTGGGCCTGGAACTGGGGGCCGACGATTACCTGGCAAAACCCTGCGATCCACGGGAACTGACCGCCCGCCTGCGCGCGGTCTTGCGCCGCAGCCATCCGACGGCGGTGTCCAGCCAGATCGAACTGGGCGACCTGACGTTCAGCCCGGTGCGTGGGGTAGTCAGCATCGATGAGCAAGAGCAGACCCTCACTGTTTCCGAGAGCCGCCTGCTCGAAGCGCTGCTCAAGCAACCGGGCGAGCCACTGGACAAGCAGGAACTGGCGCAGATCGCCCTGGGCCGCAAGCTGACCCTGTACGACCGTAGCCTCGACATGCACGTCAGCAACCTGCGCAAGAAAATCGGCCCTCACGCCGACGGTCGCCCGCGCATCGTGGCGTTGCGTAGCCGTGGTTATTACTACAGCCTCTGAACGCTGCAACGATTCCTTGCTTGGACCGGATAAATGATCCCTTTGTGGCGAGGGGATTTATCCCCGCTGGGGTGCGAAGCGCCCCCAGATGTGTCTGCCACCACGGAGCATCAGATAAAACCAAGAGGGCCGCTGCGCGGCCCAGCGGGGATAAATCCCCTCGCCACAAATAATCTCCTCGCCGCATTTTTTGCGTCCACTGTTTTGTAAGCTCGTCACCAAACCGTCTTTACTCAAGCTTTACGCCCCCCTGACCGCCGCTGACCTTGATCTCCGTAATCTGCACACATCCGGAACTGACCGGGAACGAGACAAGGAGATACACCATGCGCAAGACCCTTATCGCTCTGATGTTCGCTGCGGCCCTGCCTACTGTCGCGATGGCCATGCCGGAAGGCGCCGGCCCGATGGGCCCCATGGGGCCGATGGACGGCCCGCGTCACGGCGGCCAGATGCACCACAAAGGTCCGTACAGCCAATTGGACCTGAGCCGCGAACAGCGCCAGCAAATCCGCAAGATCATGGGCGAACAGCGCCATGAGCGCCGCGAACTGGTAGAAAAGTACCTGGCCAAACTGTCACCTGCCGATCAGAAAGCCATGAAAGATGAAATGGCGGCCCGGCACGAAAAAGTCGACGCCCAGATCCGTGGGTTGTTGAAGCCAGAGCAGCAAAAAGAGTTTGACGCCATTCAGAAAAAGCAGGCCGAGCGCCGGGCCGAGTGGGCCGAGTTCAAGGCCTGGAAAGCGCAACAGCCGCAAAAGGCGCAATAATGCCCTGAAGCACCCCAGCCCAACGGCCAATCGCCGTTGGGCTTTCTTTGTTTTCGAGGATTTATCGTGCGTTCACTGTTTTGGCGCATCCTGGCCAGTTTCTGGCTGGCCATCGCCCTGGTTGCAGGGCTTTCGATTCTGCTGGGCCACATGCTGAACCAGGATGCCTGGATCCTCAGCCGCCATCCGGGCCTCAGCACCCTGGCCGAAGAGTGGACACAAACCTTCGAAAGCCAGGGCGAAGACGCCGCCGAGCAGATCCTGCAACAGCGCAAGCATCAGTATCACATCAACGTCCAGGTGCTTAACGAGAGCGGTGCCCCGGTGGTACGCGGCACTTTCCCGCGTCGGGCGCAGGCCTTCGAGGCGCGACAGAACAACAACGAGCGACGCCTGCCCTGGCGGCGCTTGACCGACGAGTTCACCAGCGCCAAAACCGGCGACACTTACCTGTTCATCTACCGCATACCCCACCCCGAACTGGATGCCTGGCACCGCGGCAGTCTGCTCTGGCCCCTCAGCGCGTTGGGTATCGCCTTGGTGGTGCTGACGTTGTTCAGCCTGTTGGTGACCCTATCCATTACCCGGCCGTTGAGCCGCCTGCGCGGTGCAGTGCATGATTTGGGGCAGACCACTTACCAGCAAAACAGCCTCGCCAAGCTGGCCAATCGCCGGGATGAGTTTGGTGTGCTGGCCACCGATTTCAATCGCATGGGCGCGCGCCTGCAAAGCCTGATCGCCAGCCAGCGCCAATTACTGCGCGATGTGTCCCACGAATTGCGCTCGCCCCTGGCCCGACTGCGCATCGCCCTGGCGCTGGCAGAACGGGCCAGCCCCCAGGAGCGGGAAAAACTCTGGCCGCGCCTGACCCGCGAATGTGATCGCCTGGAGGCGCTGATCAGCGAAATCCTCGTGTTGGCCCGGGTCGATGCCGACAACGCCAGCGCTGAAGAAGTGGACCTCAACGATCTGCTGATGACCCTGCAAAAAGATGCGCAGCTAGCTTCACCAGAACAAAGCATGCAATTGGACGCAGAGCCGAACCTGACCCTCAAGGGCTGGCCGACCATGATCGAACGAGCTGTGGATAACCTGCTGCGCAACGCCCAGCGTTTCAATCCAACCGATCAACCGATCGAAGTCCGCGCGCTGCGCCAAGGGGAGAGGATCCTAGTCAGCGTGCGTGATCACGGGCCGGGGGTGGAGGCCGAACACCTGGGTCAGTTGAGCGAGCCGTTCTACCGCGCCCCCGGCCAGACCGCCGCAGGTCATGGCCTGGGCCTGGCCATCGCCCGCCGCGCTGCCGAGCGCCACGGCGGCGCGCTGGTGCTGGCCAATCACCCCGAGGGCGGATTCATCGCGAGTCTGGAACTGCCGTTGGTGCCGGGGGCTGTGGTCCAGCCTTAAGAGTTGCACGGTGGTGCACCGGACTCTGTAGGAGCTGCCGAAGGCTGCGATCTTTTGACCGTGATCTCTCGCTCTCGACTCAATCGTCTGGGACAAGATCGCAGCCTCGTTGCACTCGACAGCTCCTACGCAGCTCTAGAGCCACGCAGGTTCCACAAACCAAACGATAATTCCTCTTATTCAAACTCCCCCGCCCTGTTAGACTTTGCTCCCTCGTTTCACTCGTCTTCCAGGAAGCCCAATGCCGTCGTTGCCTCTTCGCTTATGCGCTCTGTTCATGGCCCTGGGCCTGAGTGCCTGCGATGACGCCCCGCGTTTTACCCAGGCCGAACCCGGCGAAGCCCGGTCCGGTGGCGCCGCGACGGTACGCAAGAGTGATCAGAACGCCTTTTCCCTGCCCTCGGCCAACCTGCCACCTTCGCGGCGCGTGGACTTCGCCGTGGGCAACAGTTTTTTTCGCAGCCCCTGGGTAATCGCGCCCTCGACCACCACCGCCCGGGACGGTCTGGGGCCATTGTTCAATACCAACGCCTGCCAGAACTGTCACGTCAAGGACGGTCGCGGCCATCCGCCGGCACCGGACGCGACCAGCGCCGTGTCGATGCTGGTGCGCCTGTCGATTCCCGATGTTCCGGCCTACGCCAAGGTCATCGAACAACTGGGGGTGGTGCCGGAGCCGACCTATGGCGGGCAATTGCAGGACATGTCCGTGCCCGGTGTTGTCCCCGAAGGCAAGGTGCGGGTCGATTACACGCCGGTCCCGGTGCGCTTCGACGACGGCACCGTTGTAGAACTGCGCAAGCCGCAACTGCAGATCACCCAACTGGGCTACGGCCCGATGCACCCCGACACGCGCTTTTCGGCCCGCGTCGCACCGCCGATGATCGGCCTGGGGCTGCTTGAAGCCATTCCCGATGAAGCGCTCCTCGCCAACGCCCAAGCCCAAGCACGGGAAAACAACGGCATCCTCGGCCGGCCGAACCAGGTCTGGGACGATGTCCAGCAAAAGACCGTATTGGGGCGTTTCGGCTGGAAGGCCGGACAGCCAAACCTCAATCAGCAGAACGTCCACGCCTTTTCCGGTGACATGGGGCTTACGACAAGCCTGCGGCCCTTCGACGACTGCACCGATGCCCAGGTCGACTGCAAGCGCGCGCCGAACGGCAACGGCGCCGATGGCGAGCCGGAAGTCAGCGACAACATTCTGCGGCTGGTGCTGTTCTACAGCCGCAACGTCGCCGTACCGGCCCGGCGCGAGGTGAACTCGCCCCAGGTGCTGGCCGGCAAGAATCTGTTTTTCCAGGCCGGCTGCCAGTCCTGCCACACCCCGAAGTACACCACGGCCGCCAACGCTGCCGAACCGGAACTGGCGAACCAGGTCATTCGCCCCTACACCGACCTGCTGTTGCACGACATGGGCGAAGGCCTGGCCGACAACCGCAGCGAATTCAAGGCCAGCGGCCGTGACTGGCGGACCCCACCGCTGTGGGGCATCGGCCTGACCGAAGCCGTCGGTGGTCACACCCAGTTCTTGCACGACGGTCGCGCACGCAACCTGCTCGAAGCCGTGCTATGGCATGGCGGCGAAGCGCAAGCGGCGCAACGACAGGTTCTAGCGTTCAATGCCGAGCAACGCGCGGCGTTGCTGGCGTTCCTGAATTCCCTTTAATCGCATTCTCCGAAAAACGGGAGCCCGACATGTTCCGTCCCAAGTTGTTGTTTACCAGCCTCGCCGCCATCGTCCTCGGCGCGTGCTCGCCCCAGGATCCGCAAGCGGTCACTTCGGCGGCTATCGCCAAGCAAGTGATCCTGCCCACCTACAGCCGCTGGGTTGAGGCCGACCGGCAACTGGCAACCAGCGCCCTGGCGTTCTGCCAGGGCAAGGAAAACCTGGAGACCGCCCGCGCCGACTTCCTCAAGGCACAAAAAGCCTGGGCCGAGTTGCAACCGCTGCTGATCGGTCCACTGGCCGAGGGCAATCGCGCCTGGCAGGTGCAATTCTGGCCGGACAAGAAAAACCTGGTGGGCCGTCAGGTCGAGCAACTGGTCAACAGCCAGCCGCAGATCGACGTTGCCGGCCTGGCCAAGTCCAGCGTGGTGGTCCAGGGCCTCTCAGCCTATGAGTACCTGCTGTTCGACGCCAGGATCGACATGGCCGACAACGCGCAAAAAGCCAAGTACTGCCCGCTGCTGATCGCCATTGGCGAACGTCAGAAGCAATTGGCCGAAGATATCCTGTCACGCTGGAATACCAACGACGGCATGCTCGCCCAGATGAGCAAGTTTCCGAACCAGCGCTACGCCGATTCCCACGAAGCAATCGCCGATTTGCTGCGAGTCCAGGTTACCGCCCTGGACACCTTGAAGAAGAAACTCGGCACACCAATGGGTCGCCAGAGCAAAGGCGTACCACAACCTTTCCAGGCCGATGCCTGGCGCAGCCAGTCGTCGTTGCAGGGCCTGCAAGCCAGCCTGAGCGCGGCCAGGACCGTCTGGGTCGGCGTGGATAACCAGGGCCTGCGCAGCCTGTTGCCAAGCGAGCAGAAACCCTTGGCCGACAAGATCGACGCGGCCTACGACAGCTCGTTGAAACTGTTCGCCGACAGCCAGCGCTCGCTGACCGAAATGCTCGGGGACGACGCCGGACGCCAGCAGCTCAACGAACTGTACGACAGCCTCAACGTAGTCCATCGCCTGCACGAAGGCGAACTGGCCAAGGCGCTGGGCATTCAATTGGGCTTCAATGCCAACGACGGTGACTGATCATGTTTCGACGTCAGGCTCTGGCACTGGGCAGCCTGCTGCTCGGCGCCGTTACCCTGGGCGGCTGGACGCTGTTCAAGCAAAAGGACAGGAGCCCGCTCCTGCTCTCGGCACGGGACGATAGCGACGGCAAGCACTACGCCGTGGGCTATCGACTGGACGGCAGTCGGGTGTTCGCCACCCAGGTCACGCAGCGCTGCCATGACATCATTGACCATCCGACACAACCGATTGCGCTGTTCGTCGCCCGTCGCCCAGGCACCGAAAGCTACCTGATCGACCTGCGCGACGGTACGCTGCTGCAGACCCTCACCTCGTTGCCGAATCGGCATTTCTATGGGCACGCGGTGATTCACAAAAGCGGCGAATGGCTGTACGCCACCGAGAACGACACGACCGATCCGGGCCGTGGCCTGCTGGGTGTGTACCGTTTCGAAGGCGAACGCTTGGTGCACAGCGGCGAACTGTCCACTCACGGCATCGGCCCTCATCAAGTGTCGTGGATGCCCGACGGCGAAACGCTGGTGGTCGCCAACGGCGGCATCCGCACCGAGGCCGAAAGCCGCGTCGAGATGAACCTCAATGCCATGGAGCCGAGCCTGGTGCTGATGCAGCGCGATGGCACACTGCTGAGCAAGGAAACCCTCGCCCAATCGATGAACAGCGTGCGCCACATGGGCATCGCCAGCGATGGCACCATCGTTTGCGGCCAGCAATTCATGGGCGATCCCCACGAATCCTCCGAGCTGCTGGCGATCAAGCGTCCGGGCCAGCCGTTCCAGGCATTCCCGGTGGCCGAGCATCAATTGCAGGCGATGGGTCATTACACCGCCAGCGTTGCCGTACACAGCGACCTGCGCCTGGTGGCCCTGACAGCGCCCCGTGGCAATCGCTTTTTTATCTGGGACCTGGACAGCGGCGAAGTACGCCTGGATGCGCCTCTGCCGGACTGCGCCGGTGTGGGTGCGGTGGCCGACGGTTTCGTCGTGACATCGGGTCAGGGCCGTTGCCGCTTTTACGATTGTCGACAGTCACAACTGGTTGCAAAACCACTGGATCTGCCGGCGGGGCTCTGGGACAACCATTTGCATTTGATCTGACAAGCGGGCGGCGAGCTTTTGGGAAAACCCCTTACACATTACCGACAAACATCGTTTTGAATCGGTCGCGCACTCGGAGTAATGTGCCCGCCTGTCTGTCTTTTCTCTCGGCTTATTTCCAAGGAAGTGGAACATGCTGCGACGCCGCATGCTGATCATGTTGGGTGTTGTCCTGCTGGTGGTACTGCTACTGGCCGGCTACAAGGCCTTCTCCGTTTACCAGCAGATCCAGATGTTTTCTGCCCCCAAACCGCCGGTCAGCGTGGCCGTGGCCACGGCTGTCGAGCAGCCTTGGCAAGCTCGCCTGCCCACCGTCGGCAGCCTCACCGCGCTGCAAGGCGTAGACCTGAGCCTGGAGATTGCCGGGACGGTGCAGAAGGTGCAGTTCCAGTCGGGGCAAAAGGTCAAGGCCGGCCAGCCACTGGTGCAACTGGACAGTGACGTCGAAAGAGCGCTGCTGGAAACCGCCGTGGCCCACCTTGAGCTGTCGAAACTGGATTTTGGCCGGGGTCGGCAACTGGTGGGCAGCCAGGCGATCTCAAAGGGCGAATTCGACCGGCTCGCGGCGCAGTTGAAAAAGAACCAGGCCACGGTCAACCAGCTCAAGGCTTCACTGGCCAAGAAACACATCGTCGCGCCTTTCAGCGGCACCATCGGCATTCGCCAGGTGGACGTCGGCGACTACTTGGCCAGCGGCACGGTGATCGCCACCCTGCAGGACCTGAGCAGCCTGTATGCGGATTTCTACCTTCCCGAGCACGCGGTACCCATGCTCGCGGTTGGTCAGGCAGTCAACGTCAGTGTCTCGGCCTATCCCGGCCAGACCTTCGTCGGCGCCATCAGCGCTATCAATCCCAAGATCGAAGACAGCACTCGCAATGTGCTGGTACGCGCCACCCTGGGCAACCCCGACGGCAGGCTGTTGCCCGGCATGTTCGCCAGCCTGCAGGTGATCTTGCCGGACAAGGCCAACGCCATCGTCGTGCCAGAAAGCGCCGTGACCTACACCCTGTACGGCAACTCCATGTACGTCGTGACGCAGAAGAAGACCGACGACGGCAACGTCGAAAAAGATGACAAGGGCCAGCCGATCCTGATCGCCGAACGGCGATTCGTCGAAACCGGTGAGCGACGTGATGGGCAGGTGTTGGTTTCCAAAGGCGTGCAGAGCGGCGAACAGGTCGTGATCGCCGGCCAGATCAAACTGGATAACGGCACGCCCATCGCTATCAGCGACGACAAGACCCTGACCGAACAGAACAGCCCGCCCCCTGCGGACTGATCAAGGAACCCTCATGGCTTTTACTGATCCGTTCATCCGCCGCCCGGTGCTCGCCACCGTGGTCAGCCTGCTGATCGTGCTGCTGGGTTTCCAGGCCTGGAGCAAGCTGCCCCTGCGCCAGTACCCGCAGATGGAGAACGCCCTGATCACGGTGACCACCGCCTACCCCGGGGCCAACGCCGAGACGATCCAGGGCTATATCACCCAACCGATGCAACAGAGTCTGGCCAGCGCCGAGGGCATCGACTACATGACCTCGGTCAGCCGTCAGAACTTTTCGGTGATATCGGTCTACGCCCGCATCGGCTCCAACAGCGACCGGCTTTTTACCGAGCTGCTGGCCAAGGCCAATGAAGTCAAGAACCAGCTACCCCAAGATGCTGAAGACCCGGTGCTCAGCCGCGAGGCCGCCGATGCCTCGGCACTGATGTACATCAGTTTTTTCAGTAAGGAACTGAACAACCCGCAGATCACCGACTACCTGTCCCGGGTGGTCCAGCCCAAACTGGCGACATTGCCGGGCATGGCCGAAGCGGAGATCCTCGGCAACCAGGTATTCGCCATGCGCCTGTGGCTGGACCCGGTCAAGCTTGCCGGTTTCGGCCTCACCGCCGCCGACGTGACCGATGCCGTGCGCCAGTACAACTTCCTCTCGGCCGCCGGTGAGGTGAAAGGCGAATACGTGGTCACCAGTATCAACGCCAACACCGAACTCAAGTCCGCCGAGGCCTTCGCGGCGATCCCGCTCAAGACCGACGGCGACAGCCGCGTGCTGCTGCGCGATGTCGCCCGGGTGGAGATGGGCGCCGAGAACTACGACACCATCAGCTCCTTCGGTGGCACGCCCTCGGTGTACATCGGCATCAAGGCCACCCCTGGCGCAAACCCGCTGGACGTGATCAAGGAAGTGCGCAGGATCATGCCGGACCTGGAGGCCCAACTGCCGGCCAACCTCAAGGCCGAGATCGCCTACGACGCCACCCTGTTCATCCAGGCCTCCATCGACGAGGTGGTCAAAACCCTCTTCGAGGCGGTGCTGATTGTCATCGTCGTGGTGTTCCTGTTCTTAGGCGCCCTGCGCTCGGTGGCCATCCCGGTGGTGACCATCCCGCTGTCGATGATTGGCGTGATGTTCTTCATGCAGTTGATGGGTTACTCGATAAACCTCCTGACGCTGCTCGCCATGGTGCTGGCAATTGGTCTTGTGGTGGATGACGCGATCGTGGTGGTGGAAAACATCCACCGGCACATCGAGGAAGGCAAAAGTCCGTTCGACGCTGCAATTGAAGGTGCCCGGGAGATCGCTATGCCGGTGGTCTCGATGACCATCACACTGGCGGCGGTGTACGCACCGATCGGGCTGTTGGAGGGGATCACGGGGGCGCTGTTCAAGGAGTTCGCGCTGACCCTCGCTGGGGCAGTGGTGATTTCCGGGATCGTCGCACTGACCCTCTCGCCCATGATGTGCGCCATGCTATTGCGTCACGAGGAGAACCCCTCGGGACTGGCTCATAGACTGGACGTGGTTTTCGAACGTCTTAAAAACCGCTACCAGCGCATGCTTCACGGCATGCTCAATACCCGGCCTGTGGTGCTGGTGTTCGCGGTGATCGTGCTGCTGCTGATTCCGGTGCTGATCATGTTCACCAAGTCCGAGCTGGCCCCCGATGAAGACCAGGGCATCATCTTCATGATGGCCAATGCCCCACAGCCCACCAACCTCGACTACCTGAACAGCTACACCGATCATTTCATCACCATCTTCAAGGAGTTCCCGGAGTACTACTCCTCGTTCCAGATCAACGGATACAACGGCGTGCAATCCGGCATCGGCGGCTTCCTGCTCAAACCCTGGAACGAACGCAGCCGCAGCCAGATGGAAATCCTGCCTGAAGTCCAGGCCAAGCTGGAGAACATCCCCGGCCTGCAAATATTCGGTTTCAACCTACCCTCCCTGCCTGGCACCGGCGAAGGCTTGCCATTTGCGTTCGTCATCAACTCGCCCAAGGACTACGCAACGCTGTTGCAGATTGCCGACCGGGTCAAAAAGCGTGCACTGGAATCCGGCAAGTTCGCTTTCATGGACGTTGACCTGGCATTCGACAAGCCCGAAGTCGTCGTGGACATCGATCGTGCCAAGGCCGCCCAGATGGGCGTCTCGATGCAAGACCTGGGCGGCACACTCGCCACCCTGCTGGGTGAAGCCGAGATCAACCGTTTTACCATCGAAGGGCGCAGCTACAAGGTCATCGCCCAGGTCGAACGGCCGTTCCGGGACAATCCGGACTGGTTGAACAACTACTACGTAAAAAATACCCAGGGTGAATTGCTGCCGCTGTCGACGCTGATCAAAGTCAGCGATCGGGCGCGACCACGGCAGTTGAATCAGTTCCAGCAACTCAACGCGGTGACGATTTCGGGTTTTCCCATCGTGAGTATGGGCGAGGCCATCGAGACGGTCCGCCAGATTGCCCAAGAAGAGGCTCCGGTAGGGTTCGCTTTCGACTACGCAGGGGCGTCGCGACAGTTCGTCCAGGAAGGAAGCGCGCTGTGGGTCACCTTTGCCCTGGCTCTGGCGATCATCTTCCTGGTGTTGGCCGCCCAGTTCGAAAGCTTCCGGGACCTGCTGGTGATTCTGGTGACAGTACCGCTGTCGATTTGCGGCGCCTTGATTCCGCTATTCCTCGGCTGGTCGAGCATGAACATTTACACCCAGGTAGGACTGGTGACGCTGATCGGCCTGATCAGCAAGCACGGGATCCTGATCGTTGAATTCACCAACCAGCTGCGCAGGGAACAGGGGCTAACCCCACGGGAGGCCGTGGAGCAAGCCGCATCGATTCGTTTGCGTCCCGTACTGATGACCACCGCGGCGACGGTATTTGGCATGGTGCCATTGATCCTCGCTACCGGGGCCGGGGCGGTGAGCCGCTTCGACATCGGCTTGGTGATCGCCACCGGGATGTCGATTGGCACGTTGTTCACACTGTTCGTCTTGCCCTGCGTCTACACACTGCTGGCCAAGCCGGACAAACCCTAACGTGTGGCCACTGGCCCTGTAGGCGCTGCCGAAGGCTGCGAACTTTTGATCTTTCGCTTGAGACTCAAGTGCCCACGGAAAGATCGCAGCCTCGCTTCGCTCGACAGCTCCTACAGAGCTCCTACGCAGGTCCTGCGGCCCGGCGGGGATAAATTCCCTCGCCACGGTGATTTACTACAGGTCCAAAAATAAAGGCCTCGCACACGCGAGGCCTTTATTTTGGCTTCCTGTCCATCAACTCTGGGGCCTCATGCCTTGGGAAAGACTGAACATGAACAACAACAGATCATCGTCCGGCCGGATCGCCTCGCTGGCCTTGGCCACACGTGGCAAAGGGCAGTGCGCGTCCGGGTGGGAAGCACTGAGGATCTGCGAACGGGGCTGCTCCCATACCGCCACCGCCATTGAGGTAACTGCCAGGGCTCCTACGAGAAACAGACCTCTAGCAATTTCTAATTTCATTGCTATAAACCTTTGATAGCGCTGCCAAACGCCGCTCTGTAAAAGTAGACGAGTTTTTCCCATTCTGAATCGCTGAACGACGAATGGCGTCGCAGTTGCTTCATGTCGTGGGACGCTGCGGTCCGGGAAGTCAGGCGTTGACGGGACTTTTCCAAATCCAGCAGGGCCACTTCGGCCCGAGCGGACTCACCCTCTCCGGTCACGCGCACAAATACATGCTTGATATAGAGGCAGCCATGCTGCCAACGCCCCTTATGCATGCGAGCCAGGTTCTCTGCCAATGCTTGGAGAATTCGGTCATGCCCCGCTTCGCCATGACGCTCGCGCCCGCCTGCGGCATACCAGTGATCCAACTCCACGAAACCGTCCAGCGCATGAGTCACAAGCAGCGCACGCCACTTGTGAATCGGGTCCCGCTGTGCACCACAGAAGATGACCTTTGGAACGCTGACGTCGAGCCGGGCCAATGCCAGCAGGGCATCTTGCTCACGTAGGACGGTTGGGCGGCCAAACGGATGCAACAAGCTACGGTAAATATGCCCTGTCTGACGCTTGGCATAGAGCAGATCGCCGCCGTTGTTGATCCGCTGCACTCCGCTTTCACCACCACGACGCACATTGGGTTGTTCCACCCATTCACCCTGCTGATTCCAGAAGTGTTCGAAGCCGCAGCGGGGGGCCGCTGTTGTCTCTACTGCCACAACCATGCTGTTACCTCTTGCGTAATACATAAACTCGCCACATGGCATAGAGCGGCAGGAAGTCCAGTCGTTCCTGAATGCGGAAACCGGCCTGTCGGAATTCACCTTCGACTGTAGCGGCCGGTAACACAAATCGATTCTGGTAGCCTTTTTGCCCACGCGTGTACTCCAGACGTTTACGTTTCCAGGCCTTGAAATTTCCATCGACCCACAATGAAACGATCACGCTATCACGAGTGACACGCTCGAATTCCCGCAGAATCGCCAGTCGATGCGCAGGTTCACCGATGTGGTGGAGCAGGCGCATGCAAAAAATGCTGTCGACGGCGTTATCAGGCAAGGCAATGTCGAACGCAGAAGCGTGCAAGGGTTGTACCCGTTTTACAACATCGGCGGGTTGAGCGTTCAACGCGGTCTGAAGCATGGCTGTGGAATTGTCCGCACCGATGATTACCCGGTTCGGCTTTTCGGCCAGCACAGGCCATAAACGCCCGGCGCCACACGGTAGGTCCAGCACCAGTCCTGGGTCACCTGCCAACGTCAAGGCCGTGCGTGCCAGTTGTTCATCACGGCGGTGGGAAAGGCGACGACTCAGACCGGTCTGGTGTTTATGCAGGTATTGGTGGGCGTGCTTTTCGTCATATTTTTCGGAAAAGTCGAGCTTGATAGGATTGGACATTGGCGAGAGCCTCCATGATGCAATGGCTCCCACACTAGGGATGGACATGTGCACGCCAAGTCATCCCTTTGTGAAAACTTCATCATGCAGGCACTCGACGGTTTTCAGGATGTTTCCAACATGCAGGCCTGAGCGCCTTGCTCAGTTGCGAGGATGTAACTCAACCTCAAAATGACAGCCATTGGGCTCCATGGTGCTGAGGCTCACGGTCCAGCCCTGGTTTTCGCAAATCCGCTGCACCAGCGAAAGCCCCAAACCAAGCCCTTCGCCGCGCTTTTCGTTACCTCGCACGAACGGTTCAAACATCGCCTCGCGTTTTTCCTCAGGAATGCCCACGCCACTGTCCTCGACCACGAACCCGGTCGCAGACAGCGTGAGGCGAATGAAGCCCTGGTCGGTGTAGTGCAAGGCGTTGCGCAGCAAGTTGCCCATGACGGCGGTCAGGAACGTGGCGTTATACGGAGTGTCGGCGGTTTGCCCCGGCTCGAAGATCAGGGTCAGGCCCTTGGCTTCGATCGGTGCACGCCACAGCCCAACGAGGTCCTCGGCCACCTGCCCTAACGTCAACCGGGGCGACATGCCGTTGTCTTCGCGCTGGGTCCTGGCGAGCATCAGGAAGGTTTGCACCAGCTCGCGCATTTCTTCGCTGGCTCGATTGATCCGCTCGACCTGTTTGCGACCGCGCTGATCCAGAGCCGGGTTCTCCAGCAACAGCTCACAGGAGCTGGCCAGGACCATCAACGGCGTGCGTAACTCATGGCTTACGTCACTGGTAAACAACCGCTCACGCGTCAGGGCCTGGCGCAGTCGCCCCAGCGTAGCGTCGAATGCCACGGCCAGCTCACCCACTTCATCGGCGGCATAGTCAGGGGCCAGCGGCGGGGCCAGCCCCAGGAGCTGGTCGCGATGGCGCACCTGCCGGGCCAGGCGCACGACCGGCGCCATCACCCGGCGAGCCAGGACCCAACCCAGGAACACCGCCAGCGCCAGGCTGAGCACGAATCCCACCAGCACCACGGCGAACAGCACCCGTTCGCGCTCTTCGAAGTCGCTCTGGTCCTGCAGTAACACGTAGTGTCGACCGTCAACAATCTCGACCATGGCGTGATACGACAATTGCGCACGAAAGATCTCGTGGAAACCGCGATCCAGGTGGCGCAGATCCTTGGGTAAATCGAAGTCACCCGGGCCGCCGCTGAAATAGAACAACTGGTCAGGTTCCGGACGGTGACTCCAGTCCGAAACACTGTCCATCAGCAGCAGGCGTTGCAGGTCTCCGCCGAGCCCGGCGGAAATCAGTCTTTCTTCCACCAAATGAACCGTCGCCACGATGCCCATGGCGAATGCCCCGGCGACCAACGCGCTCATCAGCGCAAAGGCGATGATGATCCGTTGGGCAAGGCTCTGCTTAAACTCCATCTCGGCCCTCGGCCAGACGGTAACCAACGCCATGCACGGTGTGCAGCAGCGGTTTGTCGAACGGTTTGTCGATCACCTGACGCAATTGGTGAACATGGCTGCGCAGACTGTCGCTGTCCGGGCAATCATCGCCCCACAAGGCTTCTTCGAGGATTTCCCGGCGCAGCACGTGGGGGCTTTTCTGCATCAAGACCGCCAGCAGCTTCAGGCCGACCGGGTTGAGCTTCAACAGTTTGCCTTCGCGGGTGACTTCCAGGGTGTCGAGGTCGTAACTCAGGTCACCGACCTGCAAGGCGCGCCGCCCGCCGCCCTGGGCCCGACGCATGACCGCTTCGATCCGCGCCGCCAGCTCCGACAAGGCAAAAGGTTTGACCAGGTAATCATCGGCGCCGGACTTGAACCCTTGCAGGCGATCGTCCAGTTGATCCCGGGCGGTGAGCATGATCACCGGTGTATCACGTCGGGCGTCCTCGCGAAGACGCTTGCACAAGGTGTAGCCGTCGATGCCCGGCAGCATGATGTCGAGCACGATCAGGTCGTAGTGCTCGGTCGCGGCCAGGTGCAACCCCGACAAACCGTCCTGGGCACAATCGACGGTATAGCCTTTGAGCCCCAGGTAATCGGCCAGATTGGCCAGGATGTCACGGTTGTCTTCAACCAACAGAATTCGCATGGGCATCTCCTCTGCGCACGTGGACGGTCATCGTGGCCCGCGCAGCTTAAGGCCAAGTGTGAATCACGGCTAGGGGTGTATCGGTGGCCCAGGCGAGTAACCCCATGTGGGAGCAACTGTCCTGGATGGTTTATTTAGCCCTAGACTTCCCGGCCATCCAAACCTCCTCAGTGGTGGTTTCCGGTTTCCCTGCTCCCACAACTGTCATACGGCCCATGGAGTGGGTTGCCCGGCATTGACGAGTTTTTCACCCGGCATTGACGCCTCGCCAACGGTGCCCGGACCAGACTGCGCGCAACGCGCTGTTCACGAAGCCTCTTAGAAAGGTACTGCCATGGTTTCCACCACCACCCGTCCCGTCTCCAGGCCACTGAATTTGCGGGTCGCCCTGGGCCTGCCCGCTGCTATCGCAATCATCCTGGTGCTGCTGGAACTGACCACCCTGGACATGGATCTGGCCAGGCTGTTCTACGACCCGGCCGAAGGGTTCATCGGTCGGCACAGTTTTTTTCTGGAAGACATTCTGCATGACCGGGCCAAACAGGTGGTCATCGCGTTTTCTGTGCTGTCGATTCTCGGGTTCATCTGCACGTTCTTCCTCACCCGACTCAAACCGTTCAAACGCGAACTGGGCTGCCTGGTGCTCTCCCTGGCGCTGGCGACTTCATTCGTCACGCCGATGAAAGCCGTAACGGCAGTGCAATGCCCCTGGAGCCTGAAGGAGTTCGGTGGCAAGCAGACCTACAGCGAACTGCTGAGCCCGCGCCCGGCCACTGACAAACCCGGCCGATGCTGGCCCGGCGGTCACGCTGCCACCGGGTTTACGCTGTTCGCGTTGTTCTTCGTACTGCGCGACCGTCGTCCGCGCCTGGCCCGCCTGGCCTTCATATTCGCAGCCTCCCTGGGAACGCTGTTCTCCGTGAGCCGCATGATGCAAGGGGCGCACTTCTTTTCCCATAATGTGTGGACGGCGGTGTTCTGTTGGCTGATTTGCCTGGGGTGTTATTACTACATCCTTTACAGACCGGCCGTTGGAGCTGACCCAGTGGCCGAGGGGGATCCTGTTAGCGCCTAAACCCCATGGGAGCACTGGTCCCCTGCCAATGCCGGGGTAAAACCGAGGCATTAAAAAACCCCGCCTGCTTTCGCAGGCGGGGTTTTTCAGTACAGGGGTAAGGCTGGCTTACATCATGCCGCCCATGCCACCCATGCCGCCCATGTCTGGCATGCCGCCGCCAGCTGGAGCGTCTTCCTTGATTTCAGCGATCATCGCCTCGGTGGTGATCATCAGGCTGGCAATCGACGAAGCCGCTTGCAGAGCCGAACGAGTCACTTTGGCCGGGTCCAGGATGCCCATTTCGATCATGTCGCCGTATTCGCCGGTAGCAGCGTTGTAACCGTAGTTACCCGAACCCTGCTTGACCTTGTCGACCACAACGCTTGGCTCGTCGCCGGAGTTGGCAACGATCTGGCGCAGCGGTGCTTCAACAGCGCGACGCAGCAACTGGATGCCCACGTTCTGGTCATCGTTGTCGCCTTTGAGCTCGCTGATGGCCTGCAGGGCACGAACCAGTGCCACGCCGCCGCCAGGTACCACGCCTTCTTCGACGGCTGCGCGGGTTGCGTGCAGGGCGTCTTCAACGCGGGCTTTCTTCTCTTTCATTTCAACTTCGGAACCAGCGCCAACCTTAATCACTGCAACGCCGCCAGACAGCTTGGCCAGACGCTCTTGCAGTTTTTCACGGTCGTAGTCGGAGGAAGTGTCGGCCACTTGGGCGCGGATCTGAGTCACGCGAGCCTGGATATCAGCCTCGACGCCGGCACCGTCGATCACGGTGGTGTTTTCCTTGGACAGGATCACGCGCTTGGCGTTACCCAGGTGCTCCAGGGTGGTGCTTTCCAGGCTCAGGCCGATCTCTTCGGAGATAACGGTACCGCCGGTCAGTACGGCGATGTCCTGCAGCATGGCCTTGCGGCGATCACCGAAGCCCGGTGCCTTGACGGCAGCGACTTTAACGATACCGCGCATGTTGTTCACAACCAGAGTCGCCAGGGCTTCGCCTTCAACGTCTTCAGCCACGATCAGCAGTGGGCGGCCGGCTTTGGCAACGGCTTCCAGCACTGGCAGCATTTCGCGGATGTTGGAGATTTTCTTGTCGACCAGCAGGATCAGCGGGCTGTCCAGCTCGGCAACCATGGTGTCCGGCTTGTTGACGAAGTACGGCGACAGGTAGCCACGGTCGAACTGCATGCCTTCTACAACCGACAGTTCGTTTTCCAGGCCCGAGCCTTCTTCAACGGTGATCACGCCTTCTTTACCGACTTTTTCCATGGCTTCGGCAATGATGTCGCCGATGGAGTTGTCGGAGTTGGCCGAGATGGTGCCGACCTGAGCGATGGCCTTGGTGTCAGCGCATGGCTTGGACAGGGCTTTAAGCTCTTTGACAATGGCGATGGTCGCCTTGTCGATGCCGCGCTTGAGGTCCATCGGGTTCATGCCGGCAGCGACAGCCTTGAGGCCTTCGTTGACGATCGATTGAGCCAGAACGGTGGCGGTGGTGGTGCCGTCACCGGCGTCGTCGTTGGCACGGGAGGCAACGTCTTTGACCAGCTGCGCGCCCATGTTTTCGAAGCGATCTTTCAGCTCGATTTCTTTGGCGACGGAAACGCCGTCCTTGGTGATGGTCGGAGCGCCGAAGCTCTTCTCGATGATCACGTTACGGCCTTTAGGGCCCAGGGTCGCTTTTACTGCGTCAGCCAGGACGTTGACACCGGCGAGCATTTTCTTGCGGGCGGAATCGCCGAATTTAACTTCTTTAGCAGCCATGATCGATATTCCTTAAATACTTTGTAGTAACGGGAAAATGAGCGGGGGAATCAGCCTTCCAGGACAGCGAGGATTTCGTTCTCGCTCATCACCAGCAGGTCTTCGCCGTCGACTTTCACTGTGTTGCTGCCGGAGTAAGGGCCGAACACAACCTTGTCACCCACTTTCACGGCCAGCGCACGTACTTCACCGTTTTCCAGAGCCTTGCCTGGGCCTACAGCGAGAACTTCACCGTGGTTGGCTTTTTCAGCAGCCGAACCTGGCAGGACGATACCGCCAGCGGTTTTCTTCTCTTCTTCGCTGCGACGGATGACGACGCGGTCATGCAGAGGACGAAGCTTCATTGTCGATCTCTCCTAATTTTGGTTTTCATCGGCCGGTGTAGTCCCGGCGGGTTTAACAAAAGCCGGCGGAGCCGGATGCGGTTCGTCAAGCGAACCGCGGAAGTCTGTCCAGTGTCGCCACCGGAAACCTTGCGGTGACCCATACATAAGGGCGTACAAGCCGATTTCAAGGGTCGGGTAGAAAATTTTTTACTTCACGAAGCCGAAAACGAACACGGCACCCGAAGGTGCCGTGTCGCTGGTTTTACTTGGGATCGCGGTGCTCGAACTCGCCTTCGATCACATCCGGTTCGCGCCCCACAGGTTCTCGTGGAGTCGGCCCGCCACGGGGCTGAAGGTCGTCGGCGAAGGCTCGCTGGCGAATCGCCTGTTCTTCGGCACGCTGGCGCATTTTATTGGCCAGCAACCGACGGGTGAACGGCAGCAGCATGACCAGGCCCAGCACATCGCTGATGAAGCCAGGCAGGATCAACAGACCGCCACCCAAGGCCAGCATCAGGCCTTCGAGCATAGTCTGGGCAGGCAGCTCGCCACGGTTCAGGCTTTCACGGGCACGCAAGGCCGTGGCGAGGCCGGCGATGCGCAGCACGAACACGCCGAGCATCGAGCCGAGAATGACCAGCAGCAACGCCGGGAAAAACCCGATCGCACCGCTGACCTTGACGAATACGAACAGCTCCAACACCGGGAACAGCAGAAAGAGCAACAAAAAAGGGCGCATCAAAAGGTTCCTCAACGCAAGAATGCCTTGCTATCAAACCCTAAATGACGTCGCCCTTTCGTGAATTCAAGCGTCAGCCTCAGCATTTTTTGGCCATTGCTCGGCGTGAGCCAGATAAACCAAGGCTTCGCGCACTTGTGTCGGCGTATTGCAAGGCGCTGGAAACGCCAGCCAGTACAGGGCCTGACCGATCCGCAAGTGCATGCCTTCGCTGTCGATACCGGCCAGTTGCGCAGGTTCGGTTGCGGGCAGACCGGCCAGTTCGACGTAATGCGCGATAGCCTTGGCATGGTCGGCATTCATGTGGTCGATCATGCTGGCTTCGGCCTTGCCGACGAAGGGGTTGGCCAGGGTGATCTGGTCGATCCAGTGAATGGCCCCAAAGCCACCGATGTAACGATGACGCACCGGGTGGAGCACCCAGAAATCGAAGTCATGGGCCTTGTGGTAGTTCTGCGATTCAGGGAAATAACGGTAGTAACGTTCAGCGGCGGCGTCGATGGCGACGTTGTCTTGCAGCTTGCGCGCCTCGGCCAGATAAGTCAGGCGCCCTACGGCCTGCACATCCTCGGCCCCTCGCTCACCGACGAGCATTGAACACTTGGGGTCCTTTTGCAGGTTGTGGGTGTGTTGGGCGATGCGGCTGATCAGGATCAGTGGACGGCCTTGGTCGTCCAGGCAATAGGGCACCACGGAGCCGAACGGGAAACCGGGCATGGATTTGGAATGGGTGGAGAGCACTCCACGGTATTCCTTGAGCAGCAATTCTCGTGCATGCTTGGCAGCTTCAACGCTCAATTTATGACTCCTTTGATCAAATCCGTCTGGAAACGGTCAGGCGACTGGAGCAATGTACCAGCGCGCCTTTGGGCAGTTCTCGTGTGCAGCCGGGCTACGCCGTCGCAGACCGAGAGGCCATTAAAAGGAAAATCCTCCACCGCTCTGCAATCTGGACATGCGCATGCAACTCACCGACAAAGTAATCATTATCACCGGCGGTTGCCAGGGTCTGGGCCGCTCCATGGCCGAGTATCTCGCTGGCAAAGGCGCGAAGCTCGCCCTGGTCGACCTCAATCAGGAAAAACTCGACCAGGCGGTTGCCGCCTGCGCGGCCAAGGGCGTAGAGGCCCGGGCTTATCTGTGCAACGTCGCCAATGAGGAGCAAGTGAGCGACATGGTCGCCCGGGTCGCCGAGGACTTCGGCGCGATTCATGGCTTGATCAACAACGCAGGGATCCTGCGCGACGGCCTGCTGCTCAAGGTCAAGGACGGCGAAATGAGCAAAATGAGCCTGGCCCAGTGGCAGACAGTGATCGACGTCAACCTCACGGGTGTCTTCCTGTGCACCCGCGAAGTGGCAGCGAAAATGGTCGAGCTGAAGAACAGCGGCGCGATCATCAACATTTCGTCGATCTCGCGCGCCGGCAACGTCGGCCAGACCAACTATTCGGCGGCCAAGGCCGGCGTGGCGGCCGCCACCGTGACCTGGGCCAAGGAGCTGGCACGCTACGGTATCCGTGTCGCCGGCATCGCGCCGGGCTTCATCGAAACCGAAATGACCCTGGGCATGAAACCCGAAGCCCTGGAAAAAATGACCTCTGGGATCCCGCTCAAGCGTATGGGCAAACCCGAAGAGATCGCCCATTCGGCGGCGTACATCTTCGAGAACGACTATTACACCGGCCGGATCCTGGAGATGGATGGCGGGTTGCGGATCTAAAAGCACCGCAAAACGACTGTGGGAGAGGGCTTGCTCGCGAATGCGGTAGACCAGCCAACTTATCCGTTGAATGACACGCCGCATTCGCGAGCAAGCCCGCTCCCACAGGAGATTGCAGTTCAGCCGATCAATCGTCGCTGATGGTGATGTTTGGCATTGCCGGCATGGCCGCTTCCTGCAACACGATCCGCGCGCCCACGTGGCGGGCCAGTTCCTGATAGACCATAGCGATCTGGCTGTCCGGTTCGGCAATGACGGTCGGTTTGCCACCATCGGCCTGTTCGCGAATCAACATCGACAGCGGCAGCGAGGCCAGCAGTTCGACGCCGTACTGGCTCGCCAGTTTCTCCCCGCCGCCCTCGCCAAACAGATGCTCGGCATGCCCGCAGTTCGAGCAGATGTGCACGGCCATGTTTTCCACCACACCCAGCACCGGGATGTTCACTTTGCGGAACATCTCCACGCCCTTGCGGGCGTCCAGCAAGGCCAGATCCTGCGGCGTGGTGACGATCACCGCGCCAGCCACCGGGACTTTCTGCGCCAGGGTCAGCTGGATATCCCCGGTGCCTGGCGGCATGTCGATCACCAGGTAATCCAGATCGCCCCAGGCGGTCTGCGTCACCAGTTGCAGCAACGCGCCGGAAACCATCGGCCCGCGCCAGACCATCGGCGTGTTGTCATCGGTCAGGAAAGCCATGGACATGACTTCCACGCCATGGGACTGGATCGGCACGAACCACTTCTGATCCTTGACTTGTGGCCGGGTGCCCTCGGCAACACCGAACATGATGCCCTGGCTCGGACCATAGATATCCGCGTCGAGAATCCCGACCTTCGCGCCTTCACGGGCCAGGGCCAGGGCCAGGTTGGCGGCGGTGGTGGATTTACCCACGCCGCCCTTGCCCGAGGCCACGGCGATCACGTTCTTGACGTTCGCCAGCCCCGGCACTTGCGCCTGGGCCTTGTGGGCAGCGATCACGCTGGTGACGTCGACTTTGGCGGCGACCACACCGTCCAAGGCCTCGATCGCCATCTGCAGCATCTGCGCCCAACCGTTCTTGAACAGATCGGCGGCGTAGCCGATTTCCAGTTGAACGCTGACGCGATCCCCCTGGATGTCGATGGCGCGCACGCATCCGGCGCTGACCGGGTCCTGGTTCAGGTAAGGGTCGGTGTACTGGCGAAGAACGGCTTCCACCGCTGCGCGATTGACGGCGCTCATGGGCAACTCCGATAACAAGACTTGAAAAACAGGCCGCTATCCTACGCCCCACGCTCCCGCGTGGCGACCCGATTACAGCAGGGCGAACACCTTTTGTGGCGAGGGGATTTATCCCCGCTGGACTGCGCAGCAGTCCCAAAACATTCGAATCTGACCAGCCTGCCTCACCGAGGTGCCAGGTTTTGGGGTTGCGTCGCAACCCAGCGGGGATAAATCCCCTCGCCACAAATTGAGCTTGGCTCAGGCCCCCAACCGATGCATGCGGAAACAGGCCGGTGGGGTGAAATATATTTCCCGGCGCTTTATAGTGGCCGACCTCCGTTTCATCAAGTAGCCGAGCCCCATGTCCGAGCCACGCAAGATCCTCGTCACCAGCGCCCTGCCCTATGCCAATGGTTCGATTCACCTCGGCCATATGCTGGAATACATCCAGACCGATATGTGGACGCGCTTCCAGAAACATCGCGGCAACCACTGCATCTATGTCTGCGCCGACGACGCCCACGGTTCGGCCATCATGCTGCGTGCGGAAAAGGAAGGCATCACCCCGGAACAACTGATCGCCAACGTCCAGGCTGAACACAGTGCCGACTTTGCCGACTTCCTGGTGGACTTCGACAACTTCCACTCCACCCACTCCGAAGAAAACCGTGAGCTGTCGAGCCAGATCTACCTGAAACTGCGTGACGCCGGGCACATCGCGACCCGTTCGGTCACCCAGTACTTCGACCCGGAAAAGAACATGTTCCTGGCCGACCGCTTCATCAAGGGCACCTGCCCTAAATGCGGCACCGAGGATCAGTACGGCGACAACTGCGAAAAATGCGGCGCCACCTACGCACCGACCGACCTGAAAGACCCGAAATCGGCGATTTCCGGCGCCACCCCGGTGCTCAGGGACTCCCAGCACTTCTTCTTCAAGCTGCCGGATTTCCAGCAGATGCTGCAAACCTGGACTCGCAGCGGCACGTTGCACGACGCGGTGGCCAACAAGCTCGCCGAATGGCTCGACTCCGGCCTGCAAGAGTGGGACATTTCCCGCGATGCGCCGTACTTCGGCTTCGAAATCCCCGGCGAGCCCGGCAAGTATTTCTACGTGTGGCTGGATGCACCCATCGGCTACATGGCGAGCTTCAAGAACCTTTGCGACCGTACGCCTGAGCTGGACTTCGACGCGTTCTGGGGCAAGGACTCCACGGCCGAGGTGTATCACTTCATCGGCAAGGACATCGTCAACTTCCATGCGTTGTTCTGGCCCGCCATGCTCGAGGGCGCCGGTTTCCGCAAGCCGACCGGCATCAACGTCCACGGCTACCTGACCGTCAACGGCCAGAAAATGTCCAAGTCCCGTGGCACCTTCATCAAGGCCCGCACCTATCTGGATCACCTGTCGCCGGAATACCTGCGCTACTACTACGCGGCCAAGCTCGGCCGTGGCGTGGACGACCTGGACCTGAACCTTGAAGATTTCGTGCAGAAGGTCAACTCCGACCTGGTGGGCAAGGTGGTCAATATCGCCAGCCGTTGCGCGGGCTTCATCCACAAAGGCAACGCCGGTGTACTGGTGGCCGGTAACGCCGCGCCGGAGCTGACCGAGGCCTTCCTGGCGGCGGCACCGAGCATCGCCGATGCCTACGAGGCCCGTGACTTTGCCCGTGCGATGCGCGAGATCATGGCCCTGGCCGACCGCGCCAATGCCTGGATCGCCGACAAGGCACCGTGGTCACTGAACAAACAGGAAGGCAAGCAGGACGAAGTCCAGGCGATCTGCGCCCTGGGTATCAATCTGTTCCGCCAACTGGTGATCTTCCTCAAGCCGGTGCTGCCGCTGCTGGCCGCCGACGCCGAGGCGTTCCTGAACGTCGCGCCGCTGACCTGGGACGACCACCGGACGCTGCTGAGCAACCATCAACTGAACGAGTTCAAGCCGCTGATGACTCGCATTGATGCCACCAAGGTGCAAGCCATGACCGACGCTTCGAAAGAAGACCTGGCCGCCAGCCAGACCGACACCGGCGCCCCTGCCGGCAATGGCGAACTGGCCAAGGACCCGCTGTCGCCGGAGATCGATTTCGACGCCTTTGCCGCCATCGACCTGCGCGTGGCGCTGATTCTCAAGGCTGAAGCCGTGGAAGGCGCCGATAAGCTGCTGCGCCTGACGCTGGACATCGGCGATGAGCAACGCAACGTGTTCTCCGGCATCAAGAGCGCCTATCCGGACCCGGCCAAGCTCGAAGGCCGGCTGACGATGATGATCGCCAACCTCAAGCCTCGCAAAATGCGTTTCGGCATCTCCGAAGGCATGGTGATGGCGGCAGGCCCCGGCGGTGAAGAAATCTACCTGCTGAGCCCCGATAGCGGCGCCAAGCCGGGCCAGCGGATTAAATAACGCAACCCGGTGCTGTACCGATCCCACAGTCGCCCGGCAGGCGGCTGTGGGATTTTCATATCTGGCCCACCCTGACGGTGTGCCGGATAATGCCTAACCTCTAAAGACAGGTTCTTGTTCCAGCACCCCATGACCGAAATCGTCCTTACGCTGTTCAGCGCCGCCTTGATCAACAACCTCGTGTTGCATTGGCCGCTGGGCGTCAATCCGCTGCTGGCGGCCAATGGAAGAAGGCAAGTCCACGCCCTGGGCCTGACGACGACATGCCTGATGCTGATGGTCGGCACCCTGGGTTATCTGATCGATCATTGGCTGCTGGTTCCGGCCAATCTGACCTCGCTGCGCCTGTTTGCATGGCTGTCCTTGAGCGTGTTGCTGATTGCGCCGTTGTTGCACTGGCTGGGGCGCTGGCTGCCGAAGCTGCCGTTCGATGGTTTGTGGCCACTGCTGCTGGGCAATGCCGGCATACTGGGCATCACGCTGCTCAACAGCCGGGATGACCACGGCCTGGGCCTCGCCGTCGCCGCGAGCCTGGGCGCCGGCCTGGGTTTCTGGCTGGTGTTGAGCCTGTTCGACGATTTACGTCAGCGCACCTTCGATAACGATATTCCCAGGCCCTTTCGTGGCCTGCCGATCCAGCTGATCGGCGCAGGGCTCATGGCGGTGGCATTTCTTGGATTGCGCGGGCTGGTCAAAGCATGAGTCTGATTCAACGTATCGACGCCCTGCTGCCGCAGACCCAATGCGGCAAGTGCGGCCACCCGGGGTGCAAGCCCTACGCCGAAGGTATTGCCCAGGGCGAACCGATCAACAAGTGTCCGCCCGGTGGCCGTGAAACCATTGCCGCCCTGGCCGAGCTGATGAAAGTACCTGTGCTTGAACTGGATACCAGCCGTGGTTCAGCCCCGGCGCAGATCGCCTTTATTCGCGAAGCCGAATGCATCGGCTGCACCAAGTGCATCCAGGCCTGCCCGGTAGATGCGATTGTCGGTGCGGCGAAGCTGATGCACACCGTCCTGGTCGACGAATGCACAGGCTGCGATCTTTGTGTGGCGCCCTGCCCGGTCGATTGCATCGAAATGCACCCATTGCCCACGGCAACCGTGGTGCCGGTGGTTGGCGGCCTGGCCTCCAGCATCGAAGAACAGCAGGCGCGCACCGCCAAGCGCGATCATGCCCGGCGGCGCTTCGAACAGCGCAACGCACGGCTGCGCCGGGAAGAGGAGCAGCGTCTGGCTGAGCGCTTGGCCCGTACACAGCGCGCCTCCCAGGCCCAAATCCAGTCCGTCGATCCGGTGCAAGCGGCACTGGAGCGGGTACGTGCGCAAAAAGCCGCCAACGCCGATGCGGCCTTGAAAAAAGCCAAGATCGACCTGGCGATGAGCCGGGCTCAGTTGAACAAATCCTTGAAAGCATTCGGCCACCCGCCGACCTTCGAACAACAGTCGCAATTGATCGTGCTACAGCGCCAGTTCGAAGCAGCGCAACAAGCCTTGATGCAGTTGGAAGGGACTGTACAGCCCACTGTTTCAACCCCCGCCCCCACTCAAAGTGCTGAGCTGAAGCGGGCCAAGATCCAATTGGCGATGCGTCGCGCCGAACTCAGCAAGGCCAGGGCCGCAGGGGCGCCGGATGAACAAGTAGAGTCCTTGGAGCAAGCGGTGAAAGACGCCGAACGCCAGGTGGATGCTCATGTCGCTCCCTGAGCCCATGGACGAACGGCTGCGGCAGGCGATGCTGCGGGTGCTACTGGCGACATTGCCCGGCATTCTGGCGTTGACCTGGTTTTATGGCTGGGGCGTGGTATTCAACCTGTTACTGGCGGGCCTTAGCGCACTGGCCGTCGAAGCACTGGCGCTACGCTTAAGGCGCCGGCCGCTCAAACCCGCACTCAACGATGGCAGCGCGCTGGTGAGCGCCACGCTGTTGGCGCTGGCCTTGCCGGCATATTGCCCCTGGTGGCTGACCGTCACAGCCACGGCTTGCGCCTTGCTGTTCGGCAAGCACCTGTGGGGCGGTGTCGGCAATAATCCATTCAACCCGGCGATGCTCGGCTACGCCTTGGTGCTCATCGCGTTTCCCCAGCAACTCAATCAATGGCCGGCACTCCACGGCATGAGCCTGTCCGACGGCCTGCAACAGGTGTTCGGGGTTTACCCTGGGCCTGATGGGTGGGCAGGAGCAACGGCCCTGGACAGCCTGCGAATCAACAAAAGCCTGACCATCGATGAGCTATTCGCCGCCCACCCGGCGTTCGGACGCTGGGGTGGGCGCGGCGTCGAGTGGGTCAACCTGGGGTTTCTGGCCGGCGGCCTGTTCCTGCTGCAACAACGGGTGTTCAGTTGGCACGCGCCGGTGGGCATGCTCGCCGGCCTGTTCATCATCAGCTTGTTGTGCTGGAACGGATCGGGCTCCGACTCCAATGGCTCGCCGTTGTTTCATCTGCTCACGGGCGCCACCATGCTGGGTGCATTTTTTATCGTGACCGAACCGGTCTCGGGCGCCAAAGCGCCCCTCGCTCGCCTGCTGTTTGGCGCAGGCGTGGGACTGCTGATTTACCTGATCCGGACCTGGGGTGGTTACCCGGACGGCGTGGCGTTTGCGGTGCTGCTGATGAACCTCGGCGTGCCCGCGCTGGATCGCTTCGCCGAAGCACGAAACAGGCCGCAGCCCCTATGAAAAACTACCGTGGTGGTGCCATCCTGGCTTTGCTGATCGGTCTCGGCATTGGGGCCACTTACCTGACTCAGCTCAGCACCGCAGGACGCATCAAAGGTCAGCAACAAGACCTTGCGAACAGAACCTTGCTCGACGTGCTGCCGACCGACCGATACGACAATCAGCCATTGGCGCAACCTGTCGTAACGACCCCCGTGACCTTGGCCCATAGCACACTGCTGGGCGGATACCTGGCGACTCGCGCCGGCCAGCCCAGCGCGGTGTTGCTACACAGCCAGGCACTGGGCTATGAAGGCAGCATCCAATTGTTGGTCGCTATCGACCCGCAGGGGCGGTTGCTGGGGGTGAAAACCCTGCGCCAGTCGGAAACGCCCGGCCTGGGCGCGGCCATCGCTGACTGGCCAAACCCCTGGCTGCAAACCTTCAATGGTAAGTCGCTCCAGGCTCCCACCGACAGCGGCTGGGCGTTAAAAAAGGATCAGGGGCAGTTCGATCAACTGGCTGGCGCGACCGTCACGTCCCGATCAGTCCTGCAGGCTGTTCACGATGCACTGCGGTACTTCGACGAGCATAAGGCTCAACTGACCGGAGTGATCATTGATGAATAAGCCATTGGTCCTGACCCGCGGCCTGCTGCTCGTCCCCTTGGTCGGCGCCAGCGATTCGCTGGTAAACGCGCTGGGCTTATGGCTGGCCTGGGCACTGATCAGTGCCGGCCATGGTTTGACCATGGGGCTGTTACGGTCCCACCTGACAGCGCCTCAGCGACTGCTCGCCTCCATTGTGCTGGCCGCCACCCTGACGGCTTGTGCAAGCTTGGTAGCACAGGCCTGGGCACTGCAGACGTATCAGTCGCTGAGCCTTTACATTGGCTGGGTCGCTTTGAGCTGCGTGGTGCTGGAGCATGACGACGTCTTCGCTAGCTCGCGCCTGCCCGAGCGTCTCCGGCTGGCGGGGCTGTTCGGCCTGCTGATGATTGCCTTGGGCGCCCTGCGCGAGCTGATTGGCAACGTAATACCACTGGCCTTGCTCGCCCCTGGCGGATTTATTCTGCTCGGCCTGCTGCTGGCAGCGCGTCAAGCCTGGACGGGCGCCAGCCCCCCTTCAACGATCGAGGAAACGCCGCGCCCATGAACGCCGCAAAACGCCTGGAAATATTCCGTCGCTTGCACGAAGACAACCCGGAACCGAAGACTGAACTGGCCTACAGCTCGCCGTTCGAACTGTTGATCGCGGTGATTCTGTCGGCCCAATCCACCGACGTCGGCGTCAACAAGGCCACGGCCAAGCTGTTCCCGGTGGCCAACACGCCGCAGGCGATCCACGCGCTGGGCGTCGAAGGGCTGTCCGAATACATCAAGACCATCGGCCTGTTCAACAGCAAGGCAAAAAACGTGATCGAGACTTGCCGCCTGCTGATCGAGCGCCACGACGGCGAAGTCCCACAGACTCGCGAAGCGCTGGAAGCGCTTCCAGGGGTCGGTCGCAAAACCGCCAATGTGGTGCTCAACACCGCGTTTCGCCAACTGACCATGGCGGTCGACACGCACATTTTCCGCGTCAGCAACCGCACCGGGCTGGCGCCGGGCAAAAACGTGGTGGAGGTGGAGAAAAAGCTGATGAAATTCGTACCCAAGGAGTTTCTACTCGATTCCCATCACTGGCTCATCCTTCACGGACGTTACGTCTGCCTGGCGCGCAAGCCCCGCTGTGGCAGCTGCCGGATCGAGGATTTGTGCGAATACAAGCACAAGACCTCCGACGATTGAGGCGCTATTGCTTTTATTGATTTGTCGATTGAAAAAATCTTTTTTACCCGCCCGTGGTTTATCGATATAAGGAGCGCCAATGGCAGTTTAAGCCTGGAGTCGATCCCATGAGTGCTGACAAAGAACAACTGGATGTAGAAGACGATTTCATCGCCGTTGAGGCCGACGATGTGGAACCTGTGGTCGTCGAAACAGCGAAAACCAATCTGAGCAAACGTCGCACGATTGATAATCTGCTGGAAGAGCGCCGCTTGCAGAAACAACTGGCCGATTACGACTTTGACCTCTGACACGTAAAAGCCTCCCGAATGGAGGCTTTTTACTGAGTACGCGCAGCCGGAAAAACTCACACTAACCCGTTACGCTGGGCCAGTTCGATCAGATCAACCAGCGAGCGGGCATTGAGCTTCAACAACAAGCGTGTCTTGTAGGTACTGACGGTCTTGTTGCTCAAGAACATCCCATCGGCAATTTCTTTGTTGGTCTTTCCGCGAGCCAGTTGCTGCAAGACCATCATCTCTCGCCCGGACAGTCGATCGACCATATCGGACTCGCTTGCGTTACCCAGACTCGAACGCACCGTATGCAGCGCCTGATTGGGGAAATAACTGTACCCCGACAGCACCGCCTTGATTGCACTGAGTAACTCGGTGAGGTCCTGCTGCTTGCACACATAACCGGCTGCGCCCGTCTGCATGCAGCGCATCGAAAAATGCCCAGGTGCTTGGGAAGTCAGCACCAGAACTTTCAAAGGTGAAGGGTTGGCGGTCAGGCGTGCGATGACCTCCAATCCATCCAGTTTCGGAATGCCGATATCCAGAATAACGATATCAGGCATAAGTTCACGGGAAAGTTGCAACGCATCGACGCCATTATCGGTTTCAGCAATAACTTCATATCCATGACGCTCCATTAGCAAACGTACAGCAAGACGAATGACGGGATGATCATCCACGATCAGCACTTTATTCATGGGCAAATCCAACTTCGCTGTTCGAATTTTTAGAGCACGCACAATAGCCTAGTCAATTCTACCTTGGCATGCCGCCCCCCCTGACCGCTCGCACCGAGAGACGCAACCTACAAGCGATACAGAAAAATCCTACAAATCCCCTTGGAAATAATGCGCCATAAATTTGTTTACAGCGGCAAATGGATGCATCCGGCGACCCGTGCCCCCTCTAAACAAGCGATTTTTTCTGCATCCCCCCCCGTCCGCAAATAGCGAAAAAACACTCGACTCATAAAAAGTAACTGAATTATTTACCAACACAACCACAATGATTTTATTTAAATAGATTTGAATTCACATAAAGAATAAGCGAAATTTATTCAATCCCTTTTATGAGGAGACACCACGTTCAACACCTTCACCGAAAACTTATCAATTACTCACACCCTTCTAATGCAATCACCGAGCCTGAATACGTTATGAGCATCCACCATGAACAAACCGTCAAAAATTATCACCAACCCCATGACACTAATCGCTATATTCGCAACTTTGTCCGAGACTTCGGCAGCCATCTCCCTGCCTTTCCTCGACGATCAGGACCGTGAATACTATCTTTGGTTTCTGATCAGCTTTCCGTTCTATCTATTATTTCTTTTTTTCATCACCCTGAACTTTAACTACCGCTCGTTATATTCGCCCTCTGATTTTCGCAAGAGCAAACACTTCATGAAAATCATGGATGATTCGAGCTGTCGGCGTGAACGGCTTTCCCGCAGGGCGACCAAGGGCAAAGGATGGCTGATAACTGTTCATCCACAAAAAAAACAGCAACGACTGATCATTCTGGTTATCCCCCGGCCACCGGAAGGCCTGGCCGAAGCCGATCGACCCAAACGCGCAAAACAGGCCACTGAACGCACACGAATCGTCGTCCACCTCATTGGCCGCCGCGACAGCACTGAAGCTTTAGCGGACAGACAGGATGGATGAGCGGTCAGGAGACAGCGCCACAACGAATGCGCAGCGCAGAGGAAAGGTCCCCCAAAAAAAACGGCCTGCACATGGCAGGCCGTTTTCATGGAGCAAGGATCAGAACAGCTTGCGACCCTTGTTCGCCGCGATGCGCATGCGCAGGGCGTTGAGCTTGATGAAGCCAGCAGCGTCGGCCTGGTTGTAAGCGCCACCGTCCTCTTCGAAAGTCGCGATGTTGGCATCGAACAGGGAGTCGTCAGACTTGCGCCCGGTGACGATGACATTGCCCTTGTACAGTTTCAGGCGCACGACGCCATTCACGTTGACCTGGGAGGCATCGATCATCTGTTGCAGCATCAGGCGCTCCGGACTCCACCAGTAACCGGTGTAGATCAGGCTGGCGTACTTGGGCATCAACTCGTCTTTGAGGTGAGCCACTTCGCGGTCCAGGGTAATCGACTCGATCGCGCGGTGAGCACGCAGCATGATGGTGCCGCCCGGGGTCTCGTAGCAGCCGCGGGACTTCATGCCGACATAACGGTTCTCGACGATGTCCAGACGACCGATGCCGTGTTCGCCACCGATACGGTTCAGGGTCGCCAGCACGGTGGCCGGGCTCATTTCCACGCCGTCCAGCGCGACGATATCGCCGTTGCGATAGGTCAGCTCCAGGTATTGCGGGGTGTTAGGAGCCTTCTCCGGGGAGACGGTCCAGCGCCACATGTCTTCTTCGTGCTCGGTCCAGGTGTCTTCCAGCACGCCGCCCTCATAGGAGATATGCAGGAGGTTGGCATCCATCGAGTACGGGGATTTCTTCTTACCGTGGCGCTCGATCGGGATGGCGTGCTTTTCGGCGTAGTCCATCAGCTTTTCACGGGACAGCAAATCCCACTCGCGCCACGGTGCGATGACTTTCACGCCGGGCTTGAGGGCATAGGCACCGAGTTCGAAACGCACCTGATCGTTGCCCTTGCCGGTGGCACCGTGGGAAATGGCGTCGGCACCGGTTTCGTTGGCGATTTCGATCAGGCGCTTGGCGATCAGCGGACGGGCGATGGAGGTACCCAGCAGGTACTCGCCTTCGTAAACAGTGTTGGCGCGGAACATCGGGAACACGAAGTCACGGACGAACTCTTCGCGCAGGTCATCGATGTAGATCTCTTTGACGCCCATGGCCTGAGCCTTGGCGCGTGCAGGCTCGACTTCTTCGCCCTGCCCCAGGTCAGCGGTGAAGGTCACCACTTCACAGTTATAAGTGTCCTGCAGCCACTTGAGGATCACCGAAGTGTCCAGGCCGCCGGAATACGCCAGAACGACCTTGTTTACGTCCGCCATGCCATCACTCCACGGGTTGTACGGAAAGCCGGGAAGTTTAACGTCCAGCGCGGATAATTTACAGGGGCGCGACAGCTTATGACGACGAAGCGACAGATTATGTCGACCGCGCGACGATCCTCACAGGTCAGGAGGTTCGCGCTGCGGTGGCTGCAGTGGGCTTGGCCGGTGTCGCGTTCGGCGCCGGAACCTTGGCAGGGGGCGCGGCGGGTGTAGCCTGCGGTGCCGGCGCTTCAGGCACCGCTACACGCTCCAGGCGCACGGCCACACGACGGTTCTTGGCCCGGTTGGCGGCACTGGTGTTGGGCACCAGGGGGTAACGTTCGCCGTGGAACCGCACGGTGATCTGCGACTCTTGAAAGCCGTTGGCCTTGAAGAAGTCCTGGACCGCCAGGGCACGGCGACGAGACAGCTCACGGTTGGTCAATCGATTGCCGCTATTATCGGAGTGACCGTCGAGTTCGACATGATTGACGGTCGGGTCGGCTTTGATGAAGTCGATCATCACCTGCAACTGAGCCTTGGCCCGGGCATCGAGCTCAACGCCTTCGCCGGGAAAGCCGATCTGGGATTGCTTGACCTGCTCGAAATTCTTCGGCAACAGTTTTGCCACGCAGCCCTGATAATCACTGAAGGCCTTGTTGAAGCGCACGGGCAGGAGCCGGACTTCCGACACCCGCCCGTCCCCAGTGTTACGCCGTACCACCGGGCTGCGCCCTTCCATCAGCCCGCTGATCAAGCGGCCCGCCTGGACCTGAGAGCTGTTGAACAGCACATCGCCGCTGCCGAGCCTGACCGAGCCCAGGTTGATGTCGCCCCGTCCCGGCTGCCATGGCGCGGCGGCCGCCAGCAGAATGGCCGAACCGCCACCGAGCATCGGGTTATGGGATTTGAGCCGGAAGATCGCCTGCTCACCGGCCCGGCGCACAAATTCGCCGCTGCCGAAATCGGTGACCGGCTGACTCAGCCGGCACTCGAACTTGTCGCCTTCGACCGTCCACTCAATGCTCTCCAGACGGGTCTGGAAAGTGAGCGCCATGGCGGGAAGGCTGGCAAACACACTGAGCAAGGCTAAATAACGCTGGCGCACGGGAGGCTCCACTGGCTTTTATACGAAGATCGACACACGTTGAGAGTATGACGCCTGTCCGGGGCACCCAACGGATTCGTGGCACACCTGTAGGAGCTATCGGTAACTTGCGCCAGAACTTGATAGCGGGTGCCTGAATCGGTCTTTTCCGGTAGCATTCCCCAGAGTTTGACCCGCCTGGAAGCCCCCCAATGTCCGACCGCCTGACCCTGCTGCGTCCCGACGACTGGCATATTCATCTTCGCGATGGTGCTGTGTTGACCCATACCGTCGCCGATGTCGCGCGCACCTTCGGGCGCGCAATCATCATGCCGAACCTGGTTCCGCCCGTGCGCAACGCCATCGAGGCCGACGGCTATCGCCAGCGAATCCTGGCCGCACGCCCGGCCGGCAGCCGTTTCGAACCGCTGATGGTGCTTTACCTCACCGACCGTACGCAGCCCGAAGAAATACGCGAGGCCAAGGCCAGCGGCTTCGTCCATGCCGCCAAGCTGTACCCCGCCGGCGCCACCACCAACTCGGACTCCGGCGTCACCAGCATCGACAAGATTTTCCCGGCGCTGGAGGCCATGGCCGAAGTCGGCATGCCGTTGCTGATCCACGGTGAAGTCACGCGTGGCGATGTCGACGTGTTCGACCGCGAAAAAATCTTCATCGATGAGCACATGCGTCGTGTCGTGGAGCGCTTCCCGACGCTCAAGGTGGTGTTCGAACACATCACCACCGGCGATGCCGTGCAGTTCGTCAACGAAGCCCCGGCGAACGTTGGCGCGACCATTACCGCGCATCACCTGCTGTACAACCGCAACCATATGCTGGTGGGCGGGATCCGGCCGCACTTCTATTGCCTGCCGATCCTCAAGCGCAACACCCATCAAGAAGCCTTGCTCGACGCTGCCACCAGCGGCAGTGCCAAGTTTTTCCTCGGCACGGACTCGGCCCCCCATGCCCGGCATGCCAAGGAAGCGGCCTGCGGTTGCGCTGGCTGCTACACCGCCTATGCCGCCATCGAGATGTATGCCGAGGCATTCGAACAACGCAATGCGCTGGACAAACTCGAAGGCTTTGCCAGCCTCCACGGCCCGCGCTTCTATGGCCTGCCGGTGAACACTGATCGTATTACCCTGGTTCGCGACGAGTGGACCGCCCCCGCCAGCCTGCCTTTTGGCGAGCTGACTGTTATCCCGCTGCGCGCCGGTGAAAAACTGCGCTGGCGCCTGCTGGAGGAAAGTGTGTGAGTGAAGATCATTTCGACGACGAGCTGGACGGCAACGGTGGTTCGGGCGCGGCCCGTCACCCCATGGCAGCCCGCTTCCGGGGCTACTTGCCGGTCGTGGTCGACGTAGAAACCGGCGGTTTCAACTCCGCCACCGATGCGCTGCTGGAAATCGCTGCGACCACCATTGGCATGGACGAAAAAGGTTTTGTGTTCCCTGATCACACCTATTTCTTCCGCGTCGAACCGTTCGAAGGCGCCAACATCGAGGCGGCAGCCCTGGAGTTCACCGGGATCAAGCTTGATCACCCATTGCGCATGGCGGTGAGTGAAGAGACAGCCCTGACTGACATTTTCCGAGGCGTGCGCAAAGCGTTGAAGGCCAACGGCTGCAAACGGGCGATCCTGGTCGGCCACAACAGCAGCTTCGACCTGGGCTTTCTCAATGCCGCCGTTGCGCGCCTGGACATGAAGCGCAACCCGTTCCATCCGTTTTCCAGCTTCGACACCGCGACCCTTGCCGGTCTGGCATACGGCCAGACCGTATTGGCCAAGGCCTGCCAGGCGGCCGACATCGACTTTGATGGTCGTGAAGCCCACTCGGCCCGCTACGACACCGAGAAGACCGCCGAGCTGTTCTGCGGCATCGTCAATCGCTGGAAAGAAATGGGTGGTTGGCAGGATTTCGACGACTAGAGAGTAGAGCCATTGTGGCTAGACGAGACTGCCCTGTAGGAGCTGCCGCAGGCTGCGATCTTTTGATCTTAGGCTTTCACCCAAGATTCAACTGACTGAGAAAAGATCGCAGCCTCGTTACACTCGACAGCTCCTACAACAGGCATAAAAAAACCGGCCCATCGAGGGCCGGTTTTTTTATGCCTGTTGCGCTTACAGCTTGTCGCTGTGCTCGCCCAGGTAGGCGGCAACGCCTTCAGGGGATGCGGTCATGCCCTTGTCGCCTTTCTTCCAGTTGGCCGGGCAAACTTCGCCGTGCTCTTCGTGGAACTGCAGCGCGTCGACCAGACGGATCAGCTCTTCCATGTTACGGCCCAGCGGCAGGTCGTTGATGATCTGCGAACGGACAACGCCCTTGTCGTCGATCAGGAACGCGCCACGGAAGGCCACGCCGCCTTCGGACTCAACGTCGTAGGCCTTGGCGATTTCGTGCTTCATGTCAGCGGCCATGGTGTATTTCACCTGGCCGATACCACCACCGTTGATAGGCGTGTTGCGCCAGGCGTTGTGGGTGAAGTGCGAGTCGATCGAAACGGCAACCACTTCAACGTTGCGAGCCTTGAAGTCGTCCATACGGTGATCCAGCGCGATCAGCTCGGATGGGCAGACGAAGGTGAAGTCCAGCGGGTAGAAGAACACCAGGCCGTATTTGCCTTTGATGGCCGAGGACAGGGTGAAGCTGTCGACGATTTCGCCGTTGCCCAGAACAGCTGGAACGGTGAAGTCAGGGGCTTGTTTGCCTACGAGTACGCTCATTGGATATCTCCTGGTGAATAACGTGAAAACTAGGTCCGGGCCAGCCTGCCACCCTCAGGCGACAGCCCTGTGACACGAACCCGCTGCGTAAGGACCGACCATCATACACTGCGAATTTGGACTGTCTTCAACGGTTTTTCGGCGAGTCCAAAAATTCCTTTCCCTATCCTTGCCCCCTCATTGACCTTGGAAAAAAAACCGTTCGTCAGCTCTGGCGCAAGGGTTTCAGAAACCACTTTGACAATCATTCTCGTTAACATTAAGATCCGTCTCAATTGAGTCACAACCAGCGACGGTTCTTACTTATGTATGTTTGCCTCTGCACTGGCGTCACCGACGGACAAATCCGCGAAGCGATCTACGAAGGCTGCTGCAGCTACCGCGAAGTCCGCCAGGCCACCGGCGTAGCCAGCCAATGCGGCAAATGTGCGTGCCTGGCCAAGGAAGTGGTTCGCGAAACCCTCGCCAAGGTGCAAACGGCCCAGGCCTCGATTCCCTATCCGGTAGAATTTACTGCCGCTTAAATCCAGCTTCTTGAAGAACCGGGCTCAATGTCCGGTTTTTTTATGCCTGTAAATCAAGCGCTTAGCCTCTAGACGCGGAACACAAACATTCTTATTCCGATTAATTTTCATTTATTATTCAATAACTTAGGTTTGACACTCGTCAGTGCGCGGCTCAAACTCAGCCTTATACACAGCTATTACAGGGCAGGCCCTCACCATGAAAGGCGACGTTACAGTCATCCAGCATCTCAACAAGATCCTCGCCAATGAGCTGGTCGCGATCAACCAATACTTCCTGCATGCGCGCATGTATGAGGATTGGGGCCTGAATAAGCTGGGCAAGCACGAGTACCACGAGTCCATCGACGAGATGAAACACGCGGACAAGCTGATCAAGCGCATCCTGTTTCTCGAAGGGCTGCCCAACGTCCAGGACCTGGGCAAGCTGCACATCGGCGAACACACCCAGGAAATGCTCGAGTGCGACCTGACCATCGAGCGCGCCGGCCACGCCGACCTGAAAGTCGCTATCGCCCATTGCGAGAGCGTTGGCGACTTCGGCAGCCGCGAACTGCTTGAAGACATCCTCGAGTCCGAGGAAGAACACATCGACTGGCTGGAAACCCAACTGGGCCTGATCGATAAAGTGGGTCTTGAGAACTACCTGCAATCGCAGATGGGCGAAGAGTAACCTTCCCCAAAAGCGAGCCAATAAAAAGCCCCGCCCTCTTTCCAGAGGCGGGGCTTTTTATTGCCTGGATTCCCAGGCCACCGAAAATCCACTGTGGGAGCGGGCTTGCTCGCGAATGCGGTGGGTCAGGTAAAGAAGTGCTATCTGACCCACCGCATTCGCGAGCAAGCCCGCTCCCACATGTCCGTGTTCAACTCATCATGTGGTGAACACAGATCATCATGGATCAGGCTTCAGTCTTGTTCCCCGCCGCTTTCTCGGCAGCAGCCTTGATCGTGGCCTGCAAAGAGCCGTCGGCCGCCATCTCGGTCATGATATCGCTACCACCGATCAGCTCACCAGCCACCCACAGCTGCGGGAACGTTGGCCAGTTGGCGTACTTGGGCAGGTTGGCGCGGATTTCCGGGTTCTGCAGGATGTCCACGTAGGCAAACTTCTCACCACACGCCATCACCGCCTGAGCAGCCTTGGCCGAGAAGCCGCACTGTGGCGCATTCGGCGAGCCTTTCATGTAAAGCAGGATGGTGTTGTTGGCAATCTGGTCTTTAATCGTTTCGATGATATCCACGGAGCACCTCGGCTTAAACTTTGCGACTTCAGTTGTCGACACGGTGGCGCATTGTAACGGAAAGCCGAGCACGCTGCTCGGTCTCCCCGAGAGACAAATTCACGCAGCCACCACCTTCACCGGAACCCCATTGAGCGCTGCATTGCCAGACAACTCATCCAGCTGACAGTCATCGGTCAGATCATTGGCGCTGGAACCTGGCTGGGCGCTGGCAATGGTCATCTGCACGCCTGGACGGGCATGGCCCCAACCGTGGGGCAGGCTGACCACGCCTTTCATCATGTCCAGGCTACCCTGCACCTCGACTTCAAGCATACCCACCCGCGAACTGACTTTCACCCGTTGCCCGTCGCTCAACCCGCGACTGCTCAGATCCTCCGGGTGCATCAGCAATTGATGACGCGGCTTGCCCTTCACCAAGCGGTGGAAATTGTGCATCCAGGAGTTATTGCTGCGCACATGACGTCGGCCAATCATCAGCAACTCATCCGCCTGGGGTGCCTGCAACCCGGCAAAGCGCGTGAGGTCGGCAAGAATGACCGCCGGTGCAGCCTGCACTCGCTGGTTTTCGGTTTTCAACCGTGGTGCCAGGTTAGGCTTGAGGGCGCCCAGGTCGATGCCATGGGGATGGTCGAACAGGGTCGCCAGGGACAGCTTATACGGCGAAGCATCGCCATAGGCGCCGGCACGAAGGCCGAAATCGATCATTTGCGCCGGCGGCATGGTCGGCTTGAGTTCCTTGCCGGTTCGGGCAGCGAAAGCCTTGGCCAGACCGACGAAAATTTCCCAGTCGTGCAGCGCCCCTTCGGGCTTGGGCAGGATCGCCCGGTTGAAACGGGTCACGTTGCGCACCGCGAACAGGTTGAACGTGGTGTCGTAATGGTCGTTTTCCAGGGCCGAGGTGGATGGCAGGATCAGGTCGGCGTAGCGCGTGGTTTCGTTGATGTACAGATCGACGCTGACCATGAACTCCAACCCGTCCAGCGCCTGCTCCAGTTGCCGCCCGTTGGGAGTGGACAGCACCGGGTTGCCCGCCACGGTGACCAGCGCACGAATCTGGCCTTCGCCCTCGGTGAGCATTTCCTCGGCCAGAGCCGAAACCGGCAGTTCGCCCGCGTATTCGGGACGCCCGGACACCCGGCTTTGCCAGCGATTGAAATGCCCTCCCGAGGTGGTTGCCACCAGGTCCACCGCAGGCTCGGTACACAGGGCCCCACCGACCCGGTCAAGATTGCCGGTCACCAGGTTGATCACCTGAATCAGCCAGTGACACAGCGTGCCGAACGCCTGGGTTGAGACGCCCATCCGGCCATAACAGACCGCTGAAGGCGCGGCGGCGAAGTCCCGGGCCAACTGCCGGATCTGCGTAGCCGGCACGGCACAGAGCGGGCTCATCACTTCAGCAGTGAAGGCCGCAACGGCCCGGCGCACGTCTTCCAGGCCATCCACCGGCAGGTGGCTGTCACGGGTCAAGCCTTCGCTGAACAGGGTATTGAGCACACCAAACAGCAAAGCGGCATCGCCACCCGGGCGCACGAACACATGCTGGTCGGCCATCGCCGCCGTTTCGCTGCGACGCGGATCGACCACCACCACTTTACCGCCACGCGCCTGGATCGCCTTGAGGCGTTTTTCCACGTCCGGCACGGTCATGATGCTGCCATTGGACGCCAGCGGGTTGCCGCCCAGGATCAACATGAAGTCGGTGTGATCGATATCCGGTATCGGCAACAGCAGGCCGTGACCGTACATCAGGTGGCTAGTCAGGTGGTGAGGCAGTTGGTCCACCGAAGTCGCCGAAAACCGGCTGCGGGTCTTGAGCAGCCCCAGAAAATAGTTGCTGTGGGTCATCAGCCCATAGTTATGCACGCTGGGATTGCCTTGGTAGACCGCCACCGCGTTCTGGCCATGACGTTCCTGAATGCCCGCCAGCCGTTCGGCCACCAGCGCGAAGGCATCGTCCCAGGCAATCGGCTGCCACTCGCTACCGACCCGCTGCATGGGCTGGCGCAGGCGATCCGGGTCGTTCTGGATATCTTGCAAGGCTACCGCCTTGGGGCAGATGTGGCCGCGACTGAAACTGTCCAGTGAATCGCCCTTGATCGAGGTGATCGCCAGGCCCTGGCCTTCGGTCTCGGTGGTTTCAAGGGTCAAGCCACAGATGGCTTCGCACAGATGGCACGCACGGTGGTGGAGAGTCTTGGTCATGGCCAGCCTCTATTTTATTCGTAACGGGCGCTTTCGGCCGCGGGAACAAAACTATGGCGCGTGATCCACCCCCGCGCCAGCGACGTTCGTCCTGTGAATTGCCGGGCATCAGGCCCGCCGATGCAGTGAGCTCAAGGCTGCTCGGAGGGTGGCGCCAGCAACTGGATTTCCTCGATGGTTTCCACTTGTTCGTGAGCGATGGGCACGCCCGTCAACTCTCCGATCAATCGCCAATGCTCGTCGAGCCCGCTGCTGATGGTGGCCATGCGATCGATCATGCGTCGACCTGCAGCCTTGGTCACTTCGTCGTCACTGCGCAGCAACTCGAATGACATGGACGTCACCGAAGCGGTCAGGTGAGTCAGGGAGCGCGCTGTCAGCCCCAGTAGTTCCATCAGTTGTTGCTCTTTCGAATCCATTTCGGGGCTCCTGCGTCTGAGGTTCATTTATAACCCAGGCCCTGGCATTAGGAAATATTCACGCCCATGAACAGGCCGGCCAAATCCTTCAATAACGGCCCGGTTTGATTGCCAAGCTGCGCAAGGCCGGTGTACAAATGGGTGGCTGCTGTCAGGAAACCGGCTTCATACATGTCTTCGCCAGCCTGCTATGACCTCGCTGAAATCCCCTAAAATTGTAGCCCTATTGGTAAGACGCGACATTTCCTTATAAGATCGCGCCTTTCCCTTATTTCGTCGCCCCGTGCGGCTTTTGCCGCAGGTCTCGCCCGTTTTTTCATGAAACAAGGCTTTGAGCATCTGCGATCAGTGACAAAAGGTAGTCAATCATGAGCGCAAGGCACTTTCTCTCCCTGATGGATTTAACGCCCGATGAGTTGCTCGGCGTGATCCGTCGAGGCGTGGAGCTCAAGGACCTGCGTAATCGCGGCGTACTGTTCGAGCCCCTGAAAAACCGTGTGCTGGGGATGATCTTCGAGAAGTCATCGACCCGCACGCGTATTTCTTTCGAAGCCGGCATGATCCAGCTCGGCGGCCAGGCAATCTTCCTGTCGCCCCGCGACACCCAGCTGGGCCGTGGCGAACCGATCGGCGACTGCGCCATCGTCATGTCGAGCATGCTGGATGCGGTGATGATCCGTACCTTCGCCCACAGCACGCTGACTGAGTTTGCGGCGCACTCGCGCGTGCCGCTGATCAATGGTCTGTCCGATGACTTGCACCCCTGCCAGCTGCTGGCCGACATGCAGACGTTCCTCGAACACCGCGGCTCGATTCAGGGCAAGACCGTGGCCTGGGTCGGCGATGGCAACAACATGTGCAACAGCTATATAGAAGCCGCGATCCAGTTCGACTTCCAACTGCGCATCGCCTGTCCGGAAGGCTTCGACCCCAGCGCCGAACTGGTGGCCAAGGCCGGGAGCCGGGTGACCATCGTCCGTGATCCGAAACAGGCCGTGGCCGGCGCGCATCTGGTGAGCACTGACGTCTGGACCTCCATGGGCCAGGAAGAAGAAACCGCCAAGCGTCTGAAACTGTTCGCGCCGCTTCAGGTCAACCGTGCCCTGCTCGACCTGGCGGACGCCGACGTGCTGTTCATGCACTGCCTGCCGGCCCATCGCGGCGAGGAGATCAGCGTCGACCTGCTGGACGATCCACGCTCCGTGGCCTGGGACCAGGCAGAAAATCGCCTTCACGCACAAAAGGCCTTGCTCGAGTTTCTTGTCGAGCCGGCGTACCACCACGCATGAGTCATACCCTGTTACTGAACCTGCAGAACCTGACGTGCGGATATCAAAACCAGCGCGTCGTGCAGAACCTCAACCTGCACCTCAATGCCGGGGATATCGGGTGCCTGCTCGGCTCGTCCGGGTGTGGCAAGACCACGACGCTGCGAGCCATCGCCGGTTTCGAGCCGGTACAGGAAGGTGAGATCCAGCTGGCGGGGAAAACCATCTCCCGCGCCGGCTTCACCCTCGCCCCGGAAAAACGCCGCATCGGCATGGTATTTCAGGACTATGCGCTGTTCCCTCACCTGAGCGTGGCCGAGAACATTGCGTTTGGCATTCGCAAGCATCCGGACAAGGACCGCGTGGTCGAGGAACTGCTGGAACTGGTCAACCTGAAGAGCCTGGGCAAGCGCTTGCCCCATGAACTGTCCGGGGGTCAGCAACAACGCGTGGCCCTGGCTCGCGCCCTGGCACCGGAACCGCAGTTGCTGCTGCTCGACGAACCGTTCTCCAATCTCGATGGTGAGCTCAGGCGCAAGCTCAGCCATGAAGTGCGGGACATTCTCAAGATCCGCGGCACCAGCGCGATTCTGGTCACCCACGATCAGGAAGAAGCCTTCGCGGTGAGCGACCATGTCGGGGTATTCAAGGAGGGCCGGCTGGAACAGTGGGATACGCCCTACAATCTGTACCATGAACCGCTGACGCCATTTGTCGCCAGCTTCATTGGCCAGGGTTACTTCATTCGCGGCCAGCTCGACAGCCCGGAATCGGTGCAAACCGAGCTGGGTATCCTGCGCGGCAACCGGGCCTACACCTGGCCCATCGGTGGTGCGGTGGATGTGCTGCTGCGCCCGGACGATATCGTCTACGCACCGGACAGTCCGCTCACAGGCAGGATTGTCGGCAAGACGTTCCTGGGCGCCTCAACCCTGTATCGCCTGCAATTGCCGACCGGAGCGCAGCTGGAATCGATTTTCCCGAGCCATGCCGACCATCTGGTGGGGGACGATGTCGGCATTCGCGTAGCGGCTGAACACCTGGTGCTGTTCCAGGCTTCAGGGAGCACGGCGGCCCATATCCCCCCCGCGGAAAGCGGCGTGCGGCGCTACAGTCTGTAGGAGCTGACGAGTGCAACGAGGCTGCGATCTTTCCTTTGCCCATTGAGTCCCAAGCGAAAGATCAAAGATCGCAGGCTTCGCCGGCTCCTACAGGGAGGGGATCAGTGGGAATAAATCCCTCTTATCACCCCAACATCAACATCCCACTGGCCACCAACCTCGCATTCCCCCCAATCTTCACCCGCTCCCCCTCGAGTCGGCAGAACAGTTCGCCGCCCCTGGCCGAGCACTGATAAGCCGTCAGCCCCAACTTGCCCAGGCGCCTGGACCAATATGGGATCAGGCTGCAATGGGTCGAGCCAGTGACCGGATCCTCATTGATGCCAATCGCCGGGGCGAAATAGCGCGAGACAAAATCATGCCGGCTTCCCGGCGCAGTCACGATTGCGCCCGGCCACGGCAGTTTCGCCAGGGCCGCCATGTCCGGCTTGCAATCGAGCACCGCCTGCTCCGACTCCAGCACGACGAACAGTTCGTTGGCGCTCAACACGTCCACCGCTTCCACACCCAGGGCAGCCTGGACCACCAGGGATGCACCCAACTCGCTGGGGACGATGGCTGGAAAATCCAGCCATAGCCGATCACCTTCGCGAGTGACGCTCAACGCACCGGATCGACAGATGAAGTCCAGTCGCTCGACGGCTTCGTGATAGACCTCGAACAGCACATGGGCGCTAGCCAAGGTGGCATGCCCGCACAACGGTACCTCGGTGGTGGGCGTGAACCAGCGGATATGCCAATGCTGGCCTTCACGCACCAGAAAAGCCGTTTCAGCCAGGTTATGTTCAGCGGCGATCCTTTGCATCAAGTCATCGGCCAGCCAGGCGTCGAGCCGATAGACCATCGCCGGATTGCCGCCAAACGGCCGATCACTGAACGCATCGACTTGATGAAACGCAAGCTGCATGGCACTTCTCCTGATTATTGATGCATGAGCATGGGTGGCGAGCTACTGCTTTTCCAGTGACAGATCCGACGAATTTTCACCCTACAGCCCAGGACGAAGGCCCCGGTAGCCACGCTCACGCCCTGCGCCAGACTCAAGCCCGGCCGATATCCGCAAACGCCGCCCCGGTATGCTCGGCCAGTACCGCAGGCGCCAGCTCTACCTCCAGCCCGCGCCTTCCGGCACTGACAAAGATGCTGGCAAACGGCTGGGCAGAACTGTCGATAAAAGTGCGAAGACGTTTTTTCTGCCCCAACGGACTGATACCACCGAGCAGATAACCGGTCGAACGCTGGGCGGCCGCGGGGTCGGCCATCTCGACTTTCTTTACGCCGGCGGCATGGGCCAGGGCTTTCAAATCCAGGCTGCCGACCACGGGCACCACCGCCACCAACAACTCGTTTTTTTCGCTGGCCGCCAACAACGTCTTGAAGACCTGCGCCGGATCCAGTCCAAGCTTTTCTGCCGCTTCCAAACCATAGGAGGCTGCCTTGGGATCGTGTTCATAACTATGAATGCGATGTTCGGCGCGCACCTTTTTCAGCAAATCCAATGCAGGGGTCATGACCGCTCCTGAGGCGAATCGACGTAGAGAGTGCCCGAATTCTAAGGCATCGCTGACCAAAAGGCGCTGGGGCGCAGCGGCTTACCCGGCAAAACCATGGTGGCGAAACAGTCATTCACGCCACGAATAGTTTAAATATGACCGACGGTTCACTTTCGACCTTTGACACCAGCGTTTCTTGTCTATATTTTTTCGAAACTGAAAACATAAACGCAGGTCTCAACCAACACCCCGAGTTCAGGATGAGGATCCTGCCTCGGCGCTGAACGCGCGATCGGGCTTTACCGGACGCGCCAGACAACAACAAAAACCGAGGTTTGAATGACAATTGCTTTACAACAGCCACCCCTTTCCAGCCAATGCCTGGCCGAATTCCTGGGGACTGCCCTACTGATTTTTTTCGGCACCGGCTGCGTTGCAGCGCTCAAGGTCGCGGGTGCGAGTTTCGGCCTGTGGGAAATCAGTCTCATCTGGGGTGTCGGTGTCAGCATGGCGATCTACCTCAGCGCCGGCGTTTCCGGCGCACACCTGAACCCCGCCGTCAGCATCGCCCTGTGTATTTTCACCGACTTTGAAAAGCGTAAGTTACCCTTCTACATTATTTGCCAGGTGGCCGGCGCCTTTTGTGGCGCGCTGCTGGTCTACACGCTGTACAGCAATCTATTCTTCGATTTCGAACAGTCCCGGCAGATGATTCGTGGCTCAGAAGCCAGCCTTGAACTGGCCTCGGTATTTTCCACTTACCCACATCCAGCGCTGTCCACTGGCCAGGCCTTTCTGGTGGAGGTGATCATCACCGCCATTCTGATGGGCGTGATCATGTCCCTGACCGATGACAACAATGGCCTGCCCCGCGGCCCGCTGGCGCCACTGCTGATCGGCCTGCTGATCGCGGTGATTGGCAGCTCGATGGGGCCACTGACGGGCTTCGCGATGAACCCGGCGCGGGACTTCGGCCCTAAACTGATGACTTTCTTCACCGGGTGGGGTGAAATTTCCCTCACGGGTGGACGCGACATTCCGTACTTCCTGGTTCCGATTTTTGCACCGATCGTGGGTGCATGCCTGGGCGCTGCAGCCTATCGCGGGTTGATTGCCCGCCATCTGCCCAGCGCCACGGTTGTTACAAAGGATGCAGAACCGGCCATTGACGGCAAGCCCAGAACATCCTGAAACAATCGGCGCACACTTCTGCCCGCTCAAGCGTGCGCCAAGCCTCACCCCTTATTCACGTCCCAAGGCAATCGACATGACCGACATTCAGAACAAGAACTACATCATTGCCCTCGACCAGGGTACGACCAGCTCACGGGCGATCATCTTCGACCGTGACGCCAATGTGGTCTGCACCGCCCAGCGCGAATTCGCCCAGCATTACCCCCAGGCCGGCTGGGTCGAACATGACCCGATGGAAATCTTCGCGACCCAGAGCGCGGTGATGGTGGAAGCCCTGGCCCAGGCGGGCCTGCATCATGATCAGGTCGCTGCGATCGGCATCACCAACCAGCGCGAAACCACCGTGGTCTGGGACAAGACCACCGGCCGGCCGATCTATAACGCGATTGTCTGGCAGTGCCGGCGCAGCACCGAGATCTGCCAGCAACTCAAGCGTGACGGCCACGAACCGTACATCAGCGAAACCACCGGCCTGGTCACCGACCCGTATTTCTCCGGCACCAAGCTCAAGTGGATCCTGGACAACGTCGAAGGCAGCCGCGAACGCGCGCGTAACGGCGAACTGCTGTTTGGCACCGTGGACAGCTGGCTGATCTGGAAATTTACCGGCGGCAAGGTCCACGTCACCGACTACACCAACGCCTCGCGCACCATGCTCTTCAATATTCACTCGCTGGAGTGGGACGCGAAGATGCTCGAGATTCTCGACATCCCTCGCGAGATGTTGCCGCAAGTGAAGTCGTCCTCGGAAGTCTATGCCCGCACCAAGAGCGGCATCGCCATCGGTGGCATCGCCGGCGACCAGCAGGCCGCCCTGTTCGGCCAGATGTGCGTGGAGCCAGGCCAGGCGAAAAACACCTATGGCACCGGCTGCTTCCTGTTGATGAACACCGGCGACAAAGCCGTCAAATCCAATCATGGCATGCTCACCACCATCGCCTGCGGCCCACGCGGCGAAGTGGCCTACGCCCTGGAAGGCGCGGTATTCAACGGTGGCTCCACCGTCCAGTGGCTGCGCGATGAGTTGAAAATCATCAATGACGCCCTCGACACCGAATACTTCGCCAACAAGGTCAAGGACAGCAACGGCGTGTACCTGGTGCCGGCCTTCACCGGCCTGGGCGCCCCCTACTGGGACCCCTATGCCCGTGGCGCGCTGTTCGGCCTGACCCGCGGCGTGCGGGTCGACCACATCATTCGTGCAGCGCTGGAGTCGATTGCCTACCAGACCCGCGACGTACTCGACGCCATGCAGCAGGATTCGGGCGAACGCCTCAAGGCCCTGCGCGTGGACGGCGGCGCGGTAGCGAACAACTTCCTGATGCAGTTCCAGGCGGACATTCTCGGCACCCGGGTCGAGCGCCCGAAAATGCGGGAAACTACAGCGTTGGGCGCCGCGTATCTGGCCGGCCTGGCGTGTGGTTTCTGGGGCAGCCTGGATGAACTGCGCGGCAAGGCGGTGATCGAGCGCGAATTCGAACCGCAACTGGACGAGCAGGCCAAGGAAAAACTCTACGCTGGCTGGCAGAAAGCGGTCAGCCGCACCCGCGACTGGGAACCTCACGAAGACGCTGAATAAGCCGAAGCTGAGTACGGCGAGGGTGTGAAACTGGTCGGGAGGGGATTCCTGCGGCATCATGGGCAAATTTTGTATGGCAGCCCAAAGGAAGCCCCATGAATCTGCCTCCCCGTCAGCAGCAAATCCTCGAACTGGTCCGCGAACGCGGCTACGTCAGCATCGAGGAAATGGCGCAGCTCTTCGTCGTCACCCCGCAAACCATCCGTCGCGACATCAATCAATTGGCGGAGTTGAACCTGCTGCGTCGCTACCACGGCGGCGCGGCCTATGATTCGAGCGTTGAAAACACCGCCTACGCCATGCGCGCCGATCAGATGCGCGACGAGAAGCAACGCATCGCCGAAGCCATTGCCGCCCAGATCCCTGATCACGCCTCGCTGTTCATCAACATCGGCACCACCACCGAGTCCATCGCCCGGGCGCTGCTCAACCACAACCATCTGAAGATCATCACCAACAACTTGCATGTGGCCTCGATCCTCAGCGCCAAGGACGACTTCGAAGTTCTGATCGCCGGTGGAAATGTACGACGCGACGGAGGCGTGGTAGGCCAGGCCAGCGTCGACTTCATCAACCAGTTCAAGGTCGACTTCGCCCTGGTGGGCATCAGCGGGATCGATGAGGACGGCAGCCTGCTGGATTTCGATTACCAGGAAGTGCGCGTCTCCCAGGCGATCATCGCCAACGCCCGGCAAGTGCTGCTCGCCGCGGACTCCAGCAAATTCGGACGCAACGCCATGGTCAGACTGGGGCCGATCAGCCTGATCGACTGCCTGGTGACCGATCAGCCCCCCGTGCCGGCCCTGGCGCAATTGCTGAGCCAGCACAAGATTCGGCTGGAGGTGGTGTAGAGAAGCAGCTTCAAGCTTCAAGCTTCAAGCTTCAAGAGATCGCAGCCTTCGGCAGCTCCTACGCCTATTCCTGTAGGAGCTGCCGAAGGCTGCGATCTTTTTTTCTGTTCGAAAATTTTCCTTTCAGTTTCCTTTGATCAGTATTTTCAATCGAAGACGACTGGCTGTTGCTGAGTTTATCGGCTAGTATTTTCGCAAATGAACATTAATGTTCGAATTCAAATATTACGAAAAGAACCCGAGGCCAGCCGATGCCCACTTCTACCTTGCCTACGCCCCCTCTCGCTGAGGTTTACGACGTCGCCGTCATTGGCGGTGGGATCAACGGCGTGGGGATTGCCGCAGACGCAGCGGGTCGCGGCCTCTCGGTGTTCCTTTGCGAAAAGGACGACCTGGCCAGCCACACCTCCTCGGCCAGCAGCAAGCTGATCCATGGCGGCCTGCGCTACCTCGAACACTACGAATTCCGCCTGGTGCGCGAAGCGCTGGCCGAGCGCGAAGTGCTGTTGACCAAGGCGCCGCACATCGTCAAGCAGATGCGCTTCGTATTGCCCCACCGCCCGCACTTGCGCCCCGCCTGGATGATTCGCGCCGGCCTGTTCCTCTACGATCACCTGGGCAAGCGCGAACAACTTGCCGGTTCCAAAAGCCTGAAATTCGGCGCCGACAGCGCGCTGAAAAGCGAGATCACCAAAGGTTTTGAATACTCCGACTGCTGGGTCGACGATGCGCGACTGGTGGTGCTCAACGCCATGGCCGCCCGGGAAAAAGGCGCCCATATCCACACGCGCACCCGCTGCGTGAATGCCCGCCGCAGCAAAGGCCTGTGGCATTTGCATCTGGAACGCGCCGACGGCAGCCTGTTTTCGATCCGCGCCAAGGCGCTGGTCAATGCGGCCGGCCCGTGGGTCGCCAAATTCATTCGCGATGACCTGAAGCTGGAGTCGCCCTACGGCATCCGCCTGATCCAAGGCAGCCATCTGATCGTGCCGAAACTCTACGAAGGCGAGCATGCGCACATTCTTCAGAACGAAGACCAGCGCATCGTATTCACCATTCCGTATCTGAACCGGTTCACCTTGATCGGCACGACCGACCGCGAATACACCGGCGACCCAGCCAACGTGGCGATCACTGAGGGCGAAACCGATTACTTGCTCAAAGTGGTCAACGCTCACTTCAAGAAGCAGATCAGCCGCGACGATATCCTGCACAGCTATTCCGGCGTTCGTCCGTTGTGCAACGACGAATCCGACAACCCGTCAGCCGTCACCCGGGACTACACCCTGGCGCTCTCGGGCAGTAGCGAAGAAGCGCCGCTGCTGTCGGTGTTCGGCGGCAAGCTGACCACTTATCGCAAACTGGCCGAATCGGCCATGGCGCAGTTGGCCCCGTATTTTACTCAGATGCGCCCGAGCTGGACCGCCGTCGCCACCCTCCCCGGCGGCGAAAACATGACCACCCCGCAAGCGCTGTGCTCGGCGATCCGCGACAAATTCGACTGGGTACCGACCGACCTCGCCCGCCGCTGGGCCACCACCTATGGCAGCCGCACCTGGCGCATGCTTGAGGGCGTGCACAGCCTCGGTGACATGGGCGAACACATCGGTGCGGGCCTCTACACCCGGGAAGTCGACTACTTGTGCAGCGATGAATGGGCTATCGATGCCCACGATATCCTGTGGCGCCGCAGCAAACTTGGCTTGTTCACTACTGCGGCGGAACAGGAAAAGCTGCAGCAGTACCTCAACGAGGTCGAACACAATCGCCGCAAGATCGAAGCGGCCTGAACGTTAAAGTGATTAACCCAAGCCCCTGAATCCGCCGATTCAGGGGCTTTTTGCTATCTGGCATACACCGCCGTCCTTTGTGGGAGCGAGCCTGCTCGCGATGAGGCCATCAGCTTCAATATAAGTCTCGCCAGGCAGACCGCTATCGCGAGCAGGCTCGCTCCCACAAGGGATATGGAGATGCCGGAGTGCATTCGGTTTTCCGAACACGACCGGCCAGTCAATTCGGCCAACCGGATAAACAGCCTGTGGAATAAATCAAAAAAAATCCTTAATTACGTTTAAAAACAAACAGTTAATCTGAGCCAACTGGCCTGGCACGACTCATGCTCTACACTCCTTCGAGACGAATGCCTGCATGCCAACACAACAGGAGCTGCCAGGTACTTCGAAGCACTCAGGGCCGACGAACCGGCTGAATAAGAAAAACAATGTCGAGGAAATATCGATGCGCATCGTTCCCCATCTCCTGGGCGCAGCCATTGCTGCCGCTCTGATCAGCACCCCGGTTTTCGCTGCCGAACTCACCGGTACGCTGAAAAAGATCAAAGAGTCCGGCGTCATCACGCTCGGGCATCGCGACGCTTCCATTCCGTTTTCCTACATCGCGGACGCCTCCGGCAAACCGGTCGGCTACTCCCACGACATTCAGTTGAAAGTCGTCGAAGCCCTGAAAAAAGAACTGGACGTGCCGAACCTGCAGGTCAAGTACAACCTGGTGACCTCGCAAACCCGTATCCCGCTGGTGCAAAACGGCACCGTCGACCTGGAATGCGGTTCCACCACCAACAACGTCGAGCGTCAACAGCAGGTTGATTTTTCCGTTGGCATCTTCGAGATCGGCACCAAACTGTTGTCCAAGAAAGACTCCAAGTACAAAGACTTCGACGACCTCAAGGGCAAGAACGTCGTGACCACCGCCGGCACCACGTCCGAGCGCATCCTCAAGTCCATGAATGCCGACAAGCAGATGGGCATGAACGTGATCTCGGCCAAGGACCACGGCGAATCGTTCAACATGCTCGAAGGCGGCCGCGCCGTTGCCTTCATGATGGACGACGCCTTGCTGGCCGGTGAAATGGCCAAGGCCAAGAAACCCGCCGACTGGGCCGTGACCGGTACCCCGCAGTCCTTCGAGATCTACGGTTGCATGATGCGCAAGGGTGACGAGCCGTTCAAAAAGGCAGTCGATGACGCCATCAAGGCCACCTACGCTTCTGGCGAAATCAACAAGATCTACGAAAAGTGGTTCATGCAGCCAATTCCGCCAAAAGGCCTGAACCTGAACTTCCCGATGAGCGAAGAGCTCAAGAAACTGATCGCCGAACCGACCGACAAAGCGGCCGACGAAAAGAAATCCTGATTCCTGACTAACCTTGTTCCCTGAAAGTGCTTTTGCACTTTCAGGGAATGGTCACTCCCTGCTGGCATATCTGGAAACACTCGAACCGGTGGCTGTCGAGCCGATCGCGTGTGCCTGCCCTTCAAGGGTCAGGTGGGAATGGAACTTCCCCAGGCGGGTATTTGCATATCGATCGATCTGAGGGGAGACCCTAATGAATTACAACTGGGACTGGGGCGTGTTCTTCAAGTCCACCGGCATCGGCAGCGAGATTTATCTCGACTGGTACCTGGCCGGCCTGGGCTGGACCATCGCCATCGCCGTCGCGGCCTGGATCATCGCCCTACTGCTGGGTTCGGTTCTGGGCGTGATGCGCACCGTGCCGAACCGGCTGGTGTCGGGTATCGCCACCGGCTACGTGGAGCTCTTTCGTAACGTGCCGCTGCTGGTTCAGCTGTTCATCTGGTACTTCCTGGTGCCCGACTTGCTGCCAGCAGACCTGCAGGAGTGGTACAAGCAGGACCTGAACCCCACGACCTCGGCCTACCTGAGCGTCGTGGTGTGCCTGGGCCTGTTTACCGCCGCGCGGGTCTGCGAACAGGTTCGCACCGGTATTCAAGCGCTGCCGCGCGGCCAGGAATCCGCCGCCCGGGCCATGGGCTTCAAGCTGCCGCAAATCTACTGGAACGTCCTGCTGCCCCAGGCCTACCGGATCATCATCCCACCGCTTACCTCGGAATTCCTGAACGTCTTCAAGAACTCCTCCGTGGCGTCGCTGATCGGCCTGATGGAACTGCTCGCACAGACCAAACAGACTGCCGAGTTCTCCGCCAACCTGTTCGAAGCCTTCACCCTGGCGACGCTGATCTACTTCACCCTGAACATGAGCCTGATGCTGCTCATGCGCATGGTCGAGAAGAAAGTCGCGGTGCCCGGCCTGATTTCCGTGGGGGGTAAATAATGGAACTCGACTTCACTGGCGTCATCCCGGCCATTCCCGGTTTGTGGAACGGCATGGTGATGACGCTCAAGCTGATGGCCCTGGGCGTCGTCGGCGGGATCATCCTGGGGACCATCCTGGCGCTGATGCGCCTGTCCCACAACAAGCTGATCTCCAGCATTGCTGGCGCCTACGTCAACTACTTCCGCTCGATCCCGCTGCTGCTGGTCATCACCTGGTTCTACCTGGCGGTGCCGTTCGTACTGCGCTGGATCACTGGCGAAGACACACCGATCGGTGCGTTTGGCTCCTGCGTCGTGGCGTTCATGATGTTCGAGGCGGCGTACTTCTGCGAAATCGTACGGGCTGGTGTGCAGTCGATCCCCAAGGGTCAGATGGGCGCTGCCCAGGCGCTGGGCATGAATTATGGCCAGACCATGCGCCTGATCATCCTGCCCCAGGCGTTTCGCAAGATGACCCCGCTGCTGTTGCAACAAAGCATCATCCTGTTTCAGGACACCTCGCTGGTCTACACGGTCGGTCTGGTGGATTTCCTCAATGCTTCGCGGGCCAATGGCGACATCATCGGCCGCTCCCATGAGTTCCTGATCGTCGCAGGTCTCGTGTACTTCACAATCAGCTTTGCCGCCTCGCTGCTGGTCAAGCGTCTGCAAAAAAGGTTCGCCGTATGATCTCTATCAAGAACATCAACAAGTGGTATGGGGACTTCCAGGTACTGACCAATTGCAGCACCGAGGTCAGCAAGGGTGAGGTTGTGGTGGTGTGCGGTCCGTCGGGTTCGGGCAAGTCCACGCTGATCAAATGCGTAAACGCCCTGGAGCCGTTCCAGAAAGGCGACATCGTGGTCGACGGTACGTCCATCGCCGACCCGAAGACCAACCTGCCGAAACTGCGCTCGCGCGTTGGCATGGTGTTCCAGCATTTCGAGCTGTTCCCGCACCTGACCATCACCGAAAACCTGACCATCGCACAGATCAAGGTGCTGGGCCGCAGCAAGGAAGAAGCTACCCAGAAAGGCCTGCAGTTGCTTGAGCGGGTCGGTCTGTCGGCCCATGCCCACAAGCACCCGGGCCAGCTCTCCGGCGGCCAGCAGCAGCGCGTGGCGATTGCCCGCGCCCTGGCGATGGACCCGATCGTGATGCTGTTCGACGAACCGACCTCGGCCCTTGACCCGGAAATGGTCAACGAAGTGCTCGACGTGATGGTGCAACTGGCCCACGAAGGCATGACCATGATGTGCGTGACCCACGAAATGGGCTTCGCCCGCAAAGTGGCGAACCGGGTGATCTTCATGGACCAGGGCCAGATCATCGAAGACTGCGAGAAGGAAGAGTTCTTCGGCGATATCAGCGCCCGCTCCGAACGTGCGCAGCATTTCCTTGAGAAAATCCTGCAGCACTAAACAACACCAGTTCCCCTGTGGGAGCGAGCCCGCTCGCGATGAGGCCAGTTCAGTCAACCTTGATGTTGAATGTCCGTCCGCTATCGCGAGCAGGCTCGCTCCCACAAGGGACTGCGGTACTTCGGTAAGTGTTGTGGTTGACCCAAGGCTTCTGTGATGAAATGCGACCCCACTCTCTATCGCGCCGCGCCGCCATCACTTGCCGTGAAGCCCCGTCTGATTCGCCATCTGTTCCTGCCGCCACTGATCATTGCCCTGATGATCGGCCTGGGTTACCTCGGTTTCTGGATCAGTGAGCACTACGGCATTCGTGGTCTGGGCGAGAACGGCGAGCGCCAGTTGGAGCTGCACGCCCGTGCGGTCGAGAGCGAGATCAGCAAGTACACCTACCTGCCCAGCCTGCTGGAGCTTGAATCCAGCGTTTCGCAACTGCTCGACGACCCCACGCCCGAGCATCGCAAGACTGTCAACGAATACCTCGAAGGCCTGAACCGGCGCAGCCGCAGTCGGGCCATTTACGTGATGGACACCACAGGTCGGGTCATGGCGACCAGCAACTGGCGCGACGTCGACAGTTACCTGGGTGAAGACCTGTCCTTCCGCGCCTATTTCCAGAACGCCGTACGCGGTCAGCCCGGGCGCTTCTATGGCATCGGCAGCACCAGCGGCGAGCCTGGCTATTACCTGGCCCATGGCCTGGAACAGCAGGGCAAGATCATCGGCGTGGCGGTGGTCAAAGTGCGCCTGGAAGCCATGGAAGAGCGCTGGCAACGCGCGCGCCTGGAAGCCTTCGTCAGCGACGAAAATGGCATCATCATTTTGTCCAGCGATCCGGCGCGACGGCTCAAATCCGTGCGACCTTTGAGCGACGAAACCAAGGAGCGCCTGGCCCGCAGCCTGCAGTATTACTGGTTCCCATTGAACGAGCTGATTCCCCTGGCTCGCGAACGACTGGCCGAAGGCATGGAAAAACTGACCTTCCCGGCCAACGCTGAGCTGGTGTCCGACGAACGGGCCATCAGCTATCTGTCACAGACCCGCCCCTTGAGCGACACGCCCTGGAATTTCACCCTGCTGACGCCCCTTGAAGACCTGCGTCGCCAGGCGATCAACCAGGGAATCCTGGTGGCCGTGGCCTTCGCCCTGGTGGCTTTCCTGCTGATCGCCTGGAACGAGCGGCGCAAGGTCATCGCCACTCGCCTCGCTGCCCGGGAAGCCTTGCAGGAAGCCAACAATCAGCTCGAACGTCGGATTACCGAACGCACCACCGACCTGCGGGCCAGCAATGAACGGCTCAAGGGCCAGATCCGCGAACGGCGGCAGGCCGAAGAGACGTTGCGCCGGGCCCAGGACGAACTGGTGCAGGCCGGTAAGCTCGCCGCCATCGGCCAGATGTCCACCAGCATCGCCCATGAACTCAACCAGCCGCTGGCGGCGTTGCGTACCTTGTCCGGCAACACCGTGCGCTTCCTGGAGCGGGGTCAACTGGATATCGCCAGCGCCAACCTCAAGACCATCAACGACCTGATCGACCGCATGGGCCGGATCACTGCCAGCCTGCGCTCCTTTGCCCGACGCGGCGACGATCAGGGTCGGGCCAGCCTTGGCAAGGCAGTCGAAGCCGCGCTGCAACTGCTGGGTGGACGCCTCGAAAGCCTGAAGATCCAGATGCATGCCGGTTACGACGACGTGCAGGTACAGATCGACCAGACGCGTCTTGAACAAATCCTGGTGAACCTGATCGGCAACGCCCTGGACGCCATGCAGAGCCAACCCGAGCCGCGGCTGTGGCTTGAAGGCACTGCCTCGGATGGCAAATATCGCCTGCGGGTGCGAGACAACGGCCATGGCATCGATCCCGAGGCACGCAAGCATTTGTTCGAACCGTTCTTTACCACCAAACCCGGCGAACAAGGCCTTGGCTTGGGCTTGACCCTCTCGGCAAGCCTGGCCGCCGCCGCGGGTGGCCATCTGGGGGTCGAGTCCCCGACCGAAGGTGGAACCACTTTTATCCTCAGTTTACCGTTGGTAAGCCCTTTACCTGCCGAGCAGCCATGAACAACGACCTGAGCGTACTGATCGTCGAGGACGACCCGCATGTCCTGCTGGGCTGCCAGCAGGCCCTGACCCTGGAAGACATTCCCTGCATCGGTGTGGGCAGCGCCGAAGAGGCCCTGGAGCGGGTCGGCGATGACTTTGCCGGCATCGTCATCAGTGACATTCGCCTGCCGGGCATCGATGGCCTGGAGCTGCTGACCCGCCTCAAGGCCCGGGACCGCAGCCTGCCGGTGGTGCTGATCACTGGCCACGGCGACATCTCCATGGCCGTGGGTGCCATGCAAAAAGGCGCCTATGACTTCATGGAGAAACCCTTCTCCCCCGAACGCCTGGTGGACGTCGCCCGCCGCGCGCTGGAACAACGCAGCCTGGCCCGGGAGGTTTCATCGCTGCGCCGGCAACTGGCCGAACGCGACTCCCTGGAAGGCCGGATCATTGGCCGTTCACCGGCCATGCAGCACCTTCGAGAGCTGATCGCCAACGTGGCCGACACCTCGGCCAACGTTCTGATCGAAGGAGAAACCGGCACCGGCAAGGAACTGATCGCGCGCTGCCTGCACGACTTCAGTCGGCGTCACAGCAAACAGTTCGTCGCGCTGAACTGCGGCGGCCTGCCGGAAAACCTCTTCGAAAGCGAGATCTTCGGCCATGAGGCCAATGCCTTTACCGGTGCCGGCAAACGCCGGATCGGCAAGATCGAGCACGCCGACGGCGGCACGCTGTTTCTCGATGAAGTAGAGAGCATGCCCCTGCCCTTGCAGATCAAGTTGCTGCGGGTGTTGCAGGAACGCACCCTCGAGCGCCTGGGATCAAACCAGAGCGTGGCGGTGGATTGCCGGGTCATCGCCGCCACCAAATCCGATCTGGACGAACTGGGCCGGGCCGGGCAGTTTCGCAGCGACTTGTATTACCGCCTCAACGTGGTGACCCTGGAACTGCCGCCACTGCGCGAGCGCCGCGAAGACATTCTGCAACTGTTCGAGCATTTTCTGCAGCAGTCGTCCCTGCGCTTCGACCGTACGGTGCCGGAGCTGGACAACCAGACGCTGTCCAACCTGATGAGCCACGACTGGCCGGGCAACGTGCGGGAACTGCGCAACGTTGCCGAACGCTATGCACTGGGCCTGCCGGCCTTCAAGAAGTCGGGGGCCAGCGGCGCCAGCCAGGGCCTGGCCTTCGCCGAAGCGGTAGAAGCCTTCGAACGCAACCTGCTGGTGGACGCCCTGCAACGCAGCGGTGGCAACCTGACCCAAGCCAGCCTGGAGCTAGGCATGGCCAAAACCACGCTGTTCGACAAAGTCAAAAAATATGGCCTGAGCCATTAACCTGGGGCAGTAGACCTGTGGACCTGATTTTCAAAGCAGCGCTCGGTGCCGCCGTGGTGGTCATCCTGGCGATGCTCGCCAAGACCAAGAACTATTACATCGCCGGACTGGTGCCACTGTTCCCCACCTTCGCCCTGATCGCCCACTACATTGTTGGCAAAAGCCGTTCAGTGGACGATCTGAAAACCACCATCGTGTTTGGCATGTGGTCGATCATCCCCTATTTCGTGTACCTGGCCACACTGTATGTGATGGTCGACCGGATGCGCCTTGAAGCTTCGCTGGCCGTGGCGGCGGTGGCGTGGCTGATGGCGGCGACGGTGCTGGTCAGCGTGTGGATGAGAATCCACAGCTGACCCCGTAGGAGCTGCCGAAGGCTGCGATCTTTTGACCTTGATCTTGATCGTTCGCTCGCGACTCAATTGCCAGGGGCAAGATCGCAGCCTCGTTGCACTCGACAGCTCCTACAGTTCGCGCAGGTCAGAGAGTTCGTGCAGGTTGTGCAGGTCAGAAAGTTCGTGCAGGTGGTGCAAGATCAATAACCGACGGTAAAGCGCTGCCGCGAAAACTGCGGCGTCTCCACTTCATCGATCATTGCAATGGCGTAATCGGTAAAGCTGATCCAGCTGCGCCCGGTGGCGTCGAACAGCAGGTGATCCTTGCCGATACGGAACTGCCCGGTGCGCTCGGTCTCGACGAACTCCGCCGAGGGCGAGAGGAAGGTCCAGTCCAGGTCCTGCTCCTTGAGCAGCACGTCCAGGAACAATGCTCCGGCACTGGCTTCGGCGAGGTATTCCTCAGGGAAGCCTTCGCTGTCGATCACACGGCTATTGTCCGGCAGCAGCAACGAACCGGCCCCGCCCACCACCAGCAAGCGCTTGACTCCGGCCACCTTGACGGGGGCGATCACTTTGTCGGCCGGCACGGTGGCGAAATGGGCGGCGCAAATCACCGCATCATGACCGGCTACCGCTGCGGTCAACGCCTCGCTGTCCAATGCATCCAACTGCTGGCTGACCACACCAGCCCGCTCGCCGATTTTTGCGGTGTTACGGGCAATGGCCGTCACGCTGTGACCGCGACGCAGGGCTTCTTCCAACAACTGGCTGCCAGCCCGACCGGTGGCGCCGATGATTGCGATTTTGCTCATGATGTTCTCCGTTGGTTAGCGATGTTTGAAAGACAGGCTGATGTGGCGCTACAACCGAATCACCACTTCATCTCACCCTTGGCTACCTTGGCACTAAGCTCCAGGGAGCTGTCTTCCCCAAGATCGGGGTAGCGCTGCTTCATGGCGGCGATCAGGGCAGCGGAATCCTTGGCTTTGGCGGTTTCCTCGTCGAAGGCCTTGATGTAGTCGGCGGTGAATTTCACCGGCGCCAGGGACCGGGCGCTTTCACCCAGGTAATGGCCGGGAACCACGGTGTTCGGTTGCAGTTTTTCAATGCCCTCCAGCGTCGCCAGCCAATCCTTGTGGGACTGCGGCGTCTGCGTGTCGGCCATCCAGACGTGAATGTTCTCAGCCACCACGACGCCGCCGACCACGGCCTTGATCGACGGGATCCAGACGAAGCTGCGGTCCGGTTGCGGGCCATCAAGACCGATGATCTGCAAGCGCTTACCCTCCAGGGTCAGGCTGTCGCCCTTGAGTACCTGGGGCACAATCGCTTTGCTCGGCGCATCAGCCTTGAGGATCGGCCCCCAATATTTCAACTTGCCGTCCAGGGTGTGCTTGATGTGTTCGACGGTCGGCGCGGATGCCAGCACCTTGGCCTTCGGGAACGCGGCGGACAGAGTCTCCAGACCAAAATAGTAGTCGGGATCGCCGTGGCTGATGTAAATCGTGGTCAATTGCTTGCCGCTGGCGCGGATTTTCTGCACCAATTGTTCGGCCTGAGACTTACCAAACTGGGCGTCCACCAGAATCGCCTCTTTTTCTCCACTGACCAATACCGAAGTCACCGGGAACACTGCCGCTGCGCCGGGGTTATAGACATCCAGCGCAAGGTCGGCTGCCCAGGTGTTGGCCGCAAAAATCATCGAAGCGCTGGTCAGCAGCAGACGCTTGAATAAGGTGGATCCGGTCATGTTGTGCTCCGTTGTGCATAAGCCCGATTGGCAATGAGCGCAGCTTAGTGACCTGACTCGTTTCAAAAAATGCGATGCTTGGACATAGTTTGTTTCTGAAATCGGGCAAATCATGGATCGTCTACACGCAATGCAAGTGTTCGTCGCGGTGGTGGAGTTGGGCAGTCAGTCGGCGGCAGCCGAACACCTGGAGCTGTCGCGACCGGTGGTGTCACGGTATCTGGCGGAACTGGAGGACTGGGTCGGAGCCCGGTTGATGCACCGCACCACCCGCAAGCTGAGCCTGACGGCTGCGGGCCTGGAAATCCTGCCGCGCTGTCGGCAGATGCTGGAGCTGTCCGGCGACATGCAGGCCGCCGTCAGTACGCCGGACGACGCGCCCCGTGGCATGCTGCGCATCAGCGCCAGCACCTCGTTCGGCCAGGCCCAACTGGCGGCGGCCATGGCCGAGTTCGTCGGGCGTTATCCGGGGGTCAGCATCGACCTGCAAATGCTCGATCGCACGGTGAACCTGGTGGACGAACGCATCGACCTGGCGATCCGCATGAGCAACGACCTTGACCCGAACCTGATTGCCCGGCGCTTGACGGTTTGTCGCTCGGTGATCTGCGCCTCACCCGCTTACCTGCAGGAACATCCGGCGCCACAGCGGGTCGAGGACCTGAGCCGGCACAACTGCCTGACCCACTCCTACGTCGGCAGGAGCCTGTGGCATTTCGAGCAAGACGGCGAGCAGGTCTCGGTGCCGGTGCAGGGCAACATCAGCGCCAACGAGGCCAGCACCCTGCTGCGGGCGACCATGGCTGGCGCCGGGGTGGCGATGCTGCCCAGCTACCAGGCGGGCACGCACATCCAGAACGGCGAGCTGATCCGCCTGCTGACCCACGCCGAACCCCGGAAAATGAACATGTACGCGGTGTATGCATCACGCAAGCACATGCCCTCGGCACTGCGTAGCCTGCTGGATTTTTTGGTGCTCAAGTTTCCCGAGACGCCGGAGTGGGATATTGGGTTGTAAACCCTGGCCTCACCGAGATCCCTGTGGGAGCGAGCCTGCTCGCGATGCGCATTAGCATTCAACACAGAGGCTGACTGATTCACCGCTATCGCGAGCAGGCTCGCTCCCACAGAAGTTATCTGTACAGCCTCAAGTCATGCGCCAGGATTTCACCAATAGCCCGCCCCAAGGCATACTGGCCACCCTCCGTATTCCAGAACCCAAAACCGCCCCATGCGTATCCACGTCAGTTTCATCGACCGCGTCGGCATTACCCAGGAAGTCCTGGCTTTGCTCGGTGGGCGCAATCTCAATCTGGATGCGGTGGAGATGGTGCCGCCCAACGTCTACATCGACGCTCCGACCCTCAGCCCGCAGGTGCTGGACGAATTACGCGAGGCGCTGTTCAGCGTGCGGGGTGTGCAGGCAGTCACTGTGGTGGACATCCTGCCAGGCCAGCGTCGGCACTTGCAGCTCGACGCCCTGCTCGCGGCCATGACCGACCCGGTACTGGCCCTGGACAGCGCCGGCCACGTGTTGCTGGCCAACCCGGCGCTGATCGCCCTGTACGGCCGTGAACCGGCCGGAGAAAGCGTTGCCGAGCTGTTCGGTGACGAGGCCCTGTTGGGGGCTTTGCTGGAGAATGGTTTCCGCCTGCCGCTGCGGGAAATCACCCTCAACGGCCAGACTCTGCTGCTGGACGCCACGCCCATCACGAACGCTGGTGCGTTGCTGACCCTCTATCAGCCAAACCGCATCGGCGAACGCCTGTCGGCGCTGCACCACGACCACGCCGAAGGGTTTGACGCGCTGCTCGGCGAATCCCCGGCGATCCGCACTCTCAAGGCCCGGGCCCAGCGGGTGGCGGCGCTGGATGCACCTTTGCTGATCCAGGGCGAAACCGGCACCGGCAAAGAGCTGGTGGCTCGGGCCTGCCACGCCATCAGTGCCCGTCACGGCGCGCCGTTCCTGGCCTTGAACTGCGCCGCACTGCCGGAAAACCTGGCCGAAAGCGAGCTGTTCGGCTACGCCCCGGGCGCCTTCACCGGGGCGCAACGGGGGGGCAAGCCAGGGCTGATGGAACTGGCGAACCAGGGCACGGTATTTCTCGATGAAATCGGCGAGATGTCGCCTTACCTGCAAGCCAAACTGCTGCGGTTCTTGAACGATGGCAGCTTCCGTCGGGTCGGCGGCGACCGGGAAATCAAGGTCAATGTGCGCATTCTCAGCGCGACCCACCGCAACCTGGAAAAAATGGTCAGCGAAGGTTCGTTCCGCGAAGACCTGTTCTATCGCCTGAACGTGCTCAATGTCGAAGTGCCGCCGCTGCGTGAACGCGGCCAGGACATCCTGCTGCTGGCGCGCTACTTCATGCAGCAGGCCTGTGCGCAAATCCAGCGCCCGGTCTGCCGCCTGGCCCCCGGCACCTACCCGGCGCTGCTGGGTAACCGCTGGCCGGGCAATGTGCGGCAATTGCAGAACGTGATCTTCCGCGCCGCGGCCATTTGTGAAAGCAGCCTGGTGGACATTGGCGACCTGGACATTGCCGGCACTTCCGTGGCGCGCCAGGGTGACGTGGAAGTCGAGAGCCTTGAGCAAGCCGTGGAAGCCTTCGAAAAACACCTGCTCGAAAGCCTCTACGTCAACTATCCCTCCACCCGCCAGCTCGCCAGCCGCCTGCAAACCTCCCACACCGCCATTGCCCATCGGTTGCGCAAATACGGGATTTCCGGCAAGCCATAGACCCGCTGCTGCCCTCTGTGGGAGCGAGCCTGCTCGCGATAGCGATGTATCCGTCAACATCAGTGCTGGCTGACCCACCGCTCTCGCGAGCAGGCTCGCTCCCACAATGAGCTGCATCGCATGCGGAAACGCTTCAAAACCGACCTCCATCTGTACTGAAAGCGCTACAGTGGAATGATATCGCTACAGAGGTCGCCAGGCAGCGCTGTGCAAGGCTTTGATCCCACTAGGGTTTTATCCGGGCGCGGATCTGTAGCGATTTCGCTACAGACAGAACCGCTCAGTCTTGGCCAATACAATCCAAATCATTGATATTTAAATATTTTTTTGTATTGGCCGCATTCTTGCTAAGGATATAACCATTCGGCCGGGCCAAGCCCCGCGCCTTTCTTCGCGTCCACCAGACGAATCTGGCCCCAGGAGTTTCCATGAGCGAGTTGCGTTTCACTGAAGATCACGAATGGCTGCGCACTGAAGCCGACGGCAGCGTTACCGTTGGTATTACCGCGTTTGCCCAGAACGCCTTGGGCGATGTGGTCTATGTTCAGTTACCGGAACTGCAAAGCTACGCCAAGGGTGACGAAGCCTCTACCGTGGAATCGGTAAAAGCCGCCAGCGGTGTGTACATGCCGCTGGACGGAGAAGTGCTGGAAGTGAACCCGGCCCTGGAAAGCAATCCGGAACTGGTCAACGAAGATCCGCTGGGTGCAGGCTGGTTTTTCCGATTCAAGCCCGCCGACGCCAGCCAAGTTGGCCAACTGCTGAATCAGGACGCCTATGACCGCCTGATCAAAGCCAACGCCGAAGCCTGAGGAGCGCAACATGACCGTTAATCTCGGCACCGCCAACGAATTCATCGCCCGCCACATCGGCCCGCGGGCCAGCGACGAGCAAGCCATGCTCGAGCGCCTGGGCTACGACTCCCTGGAAGCGTTGAGCGCCAGCGTCATTCCGGAAAGCATCAAGGGCACCAGCGTGCTGGACATGGGCGACGGCCAGAGTGAAGCCGATGCACTGGCCTCGATCAAAGCCATCGCCGGCAAGAACCAACTGTTCAAGACCTACATCGGCCAGGGCTACTACAACTGCCACACGCCAGCGCCGATTCTGCGCAACCTGCTGGAAAACCCGGCCTGGTACACCGCCTACACCCCTTACCAGCCAGAAATTTCCCAGGGCCGTCTGGAAGCGCTGCTGAACTTCCAGACCTTGATCAGCGACCTCACTGGTCTGCCGATCGCCAACGCATCCTTGCTGGACGAAGCCACCGCCGCCGCCGAGGCCATGACCTTCTGCAAGCGCCTGAGCAAGAACAAGAGCAGCAATGCCTTCTTCGCTTCCCGCCATTGCCACCCGCAAACCCTCGATGTGCTGCGCACCCGTGCCGAGCCCTTGGGCATCGACGTAGTCGTGGGCGACGAACGGGAACTGACCGATGTCGCCAGCTTCTTCGGCGCGCTGCTGCAATACCCGGCCAGCAACGGTGACCTGTTCGATTACCGTGAACTGACCGAACGCTTCCATGCCGCCAACGCTCTGGTCGCCGTGGCCGCAGACCTGCTGGCCCTGACCCTGCTGACGGCACCGGGTGAATTCGGCGCCGACGTGGCCATCGGCAGCGCCCAGCGCTTCGGCGTGCCGCTGGGCTTTGGCGGTCCACACGCGGCGTATTTCTCCACCAAGGATGCCTTCAAGCGCGATATGCCTGGCCGCCTTGTGGGTGTTTCCGTGGACCGTTTCGGCAAGCCGGCCTTGCGCCTGGCGATGCAGACCCGCGAACAACACATCCGCCGCGAGAAAGCCACGAGCAACATTTGCACCGCCCAGGTCTTGCTGGCCAACATCGCCAGCATGTACGCCGTGTATCACGGCCCTAAAGGCCTGACGCAAATCGCCAACCGCATCCACCACCTGACCGCGATCCTCGCCAAAGGCCTGGGCGCATTGGGCCTGAGCGTTGAACAAGACAGCTTCTTCGACACCCTGACCCTGCACACCGGCGCGCAAACCGCCGCCCTGCACGACAAGGCGCGTGCCCAGCGCATCAACCTGCGCGTGGTGGACGCTGAACGCCTGGGCTTGTCCCTGGACGAAACCACCTCCCAGGCTGACGTCGAAACGCTGTGGAGCCTGTTGGCCGACGGCAAGGCCCTGCCGGACTTCGCCGCCCTGGCCGCCACCGTGCAAAGCCGCATCCCGGCCGAGCTGGTGCGCCAGTCGGCAGTCCTCAGCCACCCGGTGTTCAACCGCTATCACTCCGAAACCGAGCTGATGCGCTACCTGCGCAAGCTTGCCGACAAGGACCTGGCCCTGGATCGCACCATGATCCCGCTGGGTTCCTGCACCATGAAGCTCAATGCCGCCAGCGAAATGATCCCGGTGACCTGGGCCGAGTTCGGCGCCCTGCACCCGTTCGCCCCCGCCGAGCAGAGCGCCGGCTACCAACAACTGACCGACGAACTGGAAGCCATGCTGTGCGCCGCCACCGGTTACGACGCGGTGTCGTTGCAACCCAACGCCGGTTCCCAGGGCGAATACGCCGGTCTGCTGGCTATCCGCGCCTATCACCAGAGCCGTGGCGAAGACCGTCGCGATATCTGCCTGATCCCATCGTCGGCCCACGGCACCAACCCGGCTACCGCCAACATGGCCGGCATGCGTGTGGTCGTGACCGCCTGCGATGCGCGCGGCAACGTCGATATCGAAGACCTGCGGGCCAAGGCCACCGAGCACCGTGAACACCTGGCGGCGCTGATGATCACCTACCCGTCCACCCACGGTGTGTTCGAAGAAGGCATCCGCGAAATCTGCGGCATCATTCATGACAACGGCGGCCAGGTGTACATCGACGGCGCCAACATGAACGCCATGGTCGGCCTCTGCGCGCCGGGCAAGTTCGGCGGCGACGTGTCCCACCTGAACCTGCACAAGACCTTTTGCATTCCTCACGGCGGTGGCGGCCCGGGTGTCGGCCCGATCGGCGTCAAGTCCCACCTGGCGCCGTTTCTGCCGGGCCACGCCAACATGGCGCGCAAGGAAGGCGCGGTGTGCGCGGCGCCGTTCGGCAGCGCGAGCATCCTGCCGATCACCTGGATGTACATCCGCATGATGGGTGGCGCTGGCCTCAAGCGTGCCTCGCAACTGGCGATCCTCAACGCCAACTACATCGCCCGCCGTCTGGAAGAACACTATCCGGTGCTCTACTCCGGCAGCAACGGACTGGTGGCCCACGAGTGTATCCTCGACCTGCGCCCACTCAAGGACAGCAGCGGCATCAGCGTCGATGACGTGGCCAAGCGCTTGATCGACTTCGGCTTCCACGCGCCGACCATGTCGTTCCCGGTGGCCGGTACGCTGATGATCGAGCCGACCGAAAGCGAATCCAAGGAAGAACTGGACCGCTTCTGCGACGCCATGATCTGCATCCGCGAAGAAATCCGTGCGGTGGAAAACGGCAGCCTGGACAAAGACGACAACCCACTGAAAAACGCCCCCCACACCGCCGCGGAAATCGTCGGCGAGTGGACCCACCCCTATAGCCGCGAACAAGCGGTGTACCCGGTGGCCACGTTGATCGATGGCAAGTACTGGCCGCCGGTGGGCCGGGTCGACAACGTGTTCGGCGACCGCAACCTGGTCTGCGCCTGCCCGTCAATCGAAAGCTACGCTTGACCAGTGGAGGGGGGCGAGTAGTCGCCCCTCAACAAACCGCAGATCCCCTGTGGGAGCGAGCCTGCTCGCGATAGCGGAGTGTCAGTCAACATCTATGTCAACTGCCACACCGCTATCGCGAGCAGGCTCGCTCCCACACGGAATCCATGTAGACCCTCAATCGTCGATCCTCATAAAAAGAAACCGGAGAAACACCATGTCGTTAAGCGTGTTCGACCTGTTCAAAATCGGCATCGGCCCCTCCAGTTCCCATACGGTCGGCCCGATGCGTGCCGCTGCCCGTTTCGTCGAAGGGCTGCGTCGTGATGACCTGCTCAACGCCATCACCAGCGTCAAGGTCGAGCTCTACGGCTCACTCGGCGCCACCGGCAAAGGCCACGGCAGTGACAAGGCCGTGCTGCTGGGCCTGGAAGGCGAACACCCGGATACCGTGGACACTGAAACGGTCGACGCCCGCTTGCGCGAGATTCGCAGCAACGGGAGCCTGAACCTGCTGGGTGAACACTGCATTGAATTCAACGAAAAACTGCACCTGGCGATGATTCGCAAGCCGCTGCCCTTTCACCCCAACGGCATGATTTTCCGCGCCTTCGACGCGGCGGGCCTGCAGGTGCGCAGCCGCGAGTATTACTCGGTGGGCGGCGGTTTTGTCGTCGACGAAAGCGCTGCCGGTGCCGACCGTATCGTCGAAGATGCCACCCCCCTGACCTTCCCGTTCAAAAGTGCCAAGGACCTGCTCGGCCACTGCACCACCTACGGCTTGTCCATCAGCCAGGTGATGCTGACCAACGAAAGCGCCTGGCGCCCCGAAGCCGAAACCCGCGCCGGCCTGCTGAAGATCTGGCAAGTGATGCAGGATTGCGTGGCGGCCGGCTGTCGCAACGAAGGCATCCTGCCGGGCGGGCTGAAGGTCAAGCGCCGGGCCGCGGCGCTGCACCGCCAGTTGTGCAAGAACCCCGAAGCCGCCCTGCGCGATCCATTGTCGGTGCTGGACTGGGTCAACTTGTACGCCCTGGCGGTCAACGAAGAAAACGCCTACGGCGGCCGCGTCGTCACCGCTCCAACGAACGGTGCGGCGGGGATCATCCCGGCCGTGCTGCATTACTACATGCGCTTCATCCCTGGAGCCAATGAAGACGGCGTCGTGCGATTCCTGCTGACCGCCGCCGCCATCGGCATCCTGTACAAGGAAAACGCCTCCATCTCCGGCGCCGAAGTAGGTTGCCAGGGTGAAGTCGGCGTGGCCTGTTCCATGGCCGCCGGCGCCCTGTGCGAAGTGCTCGGCGGTACCGTGCAGCAAGTGGAAAACGCCGCCGAGATCGGCATGGAACACAACCTCGGCCTGACCTGCGACCCCATCGGTGGCCTGGTGCAGGTGCCGTGCATCGAGCGCAATGCCATGGGCTCGGTGAAAGCCATCAATGCGGTGCGCATGGCCATGCGCGGCGACGGCCATCACTTCGTGTCCCTCGACAAAGTCATCCGCACCATGCGCCAGACCGGCGCCGACATGAAAAGCAAATACAAGGAGACCGCCCGCGGCGGTCTGGCGGTCAACATCATCGAATGTTGATGCGCTTGCCTCACTTCTACATTTTTTCCAGGAGCTGATATGTCCACCGAACAACTGCTGAAGACCCCATTGCACGCCCTGCACCTCGAACTCGGCGCCCGCATGGTGCCGTTCGCCGGCTATGACATGCCGGTGCAATACCCATTGGGCGTAATGAAAGAGCACCAGCACACCCGCGATCAGGCCGGGCTGTTCGACGTGTCCCACATGGGCCAGATCCGTTTGAGCGGCGCCGACGCCGCCAAAGCGCTGGAAACCCTGGTGCCGGTGGACATCATCGACCTGCCGGTGGGCATGCAGCGCTATGCGATGTTCACCAACGAAAACGGCGGCATCCTCGACGACCTGATGGTCGCCAACCTGGGCAACAACGAGCTGTTCCTGGTGGTCAACGCGGCCTGCAAGGACCAGGACCTGGCCCACCTGCGCGCCCATATCGGCGATCAGTGCAGCATCGAGCCGCTGTTCGAAGCCCGCGCCCTCCTCGCCCTGCAAGGCCCGGCCGCCGTCACCGTGCTTGCGCGCCTGGCGCCAGACGTGGCGAAGATGACCTTCATGCAGTTCCAGCGCGTCACGCTGCTGGGCATGGACTGCTTTGTCAGCCGTTCGGGCTATACCGGTGAAGACGGTTTTGAAATCTCCGTACCCGCCGCCGATGCGGAAAAACTGGCCCGCGCGCTGCTGGCCGAACCGGAAGTGGCCGCCATCGGCCTTGGCGCCCGCGACTCCCTGCGCCTGGAAGCCGGCCTGTGCCTTTACGGCCATGACATGAACACTGAGACGACGCCAATCGAAGCCAGCCTGCTGTGGGCCATTTCCAAAGTGCGACGTGCCGATGGCGCCCGCGCTGGGGGGTTCCCTGGGGCTGAAACGGTGTTTGCCCAGCAACAGGGCGGCGTGAAGCGCAAACGTGTTGGTTTGCTGCCCCAGGAGCGCACGCCCGTGCGCGAAGGCGCTGAGGTCGTTAACGAGGCAGGCGAGATCATCGGTACGGTTTGCAGTGGCGGTTTCGGCCCATCGCTGGGCGGACCATTGGCGATGGGTTATCTGGACAGTGCCTATGTCGCACTGGACACGCCAGTTTGGGCCATGGTGCGTGGGAAAAAGGTGCCTTTGCTTGTAAGCAAAATGCCATTTGTGCCACAACGCTACTACCGCGGCTGATTGACTGTTTCTATACGTAACGCGGTTGCGTTATACGTGCACTAATGTGTAACGCAACCGCCATAAAAAGGTGCATCTACTCGTATTGGAATTGCACCTATAACGATTCAAAACAATTGAACTAGTCTATCAATAAGCCCAGCCCCGCAGCCCCTGCAAATGCCAGAATACCGAGCAAATACGGGCCCTTCAGAGGGGGTTGTTTTTTTGTTCCTAGTTGGCGTAGAGTCTGATCACTGTGTTTGCATGGGTCGCTTGGAATCGTGACCTGGGCAGTAGCTTATGAAGTTTGCTACATCCCGTTCGACGTCTCTTACTTTCCTGCAACCCAGCCCCAGTACTCTTTCATATGGAAGAGGCTGTCATTAATTTAGCGTCAAAGGAAATAAGAAAATGGCTGATCGTCAGAATGGTATCGTCAAGTGGTTCAACGACGAAAAGGGTTTTGGTTTTATCACGCCTGACAACGGTCCGGATCTGTTCGTACATTTCCGCGCTATCCAGGGCACCGGCTTCAAAAGCCTGAAGGAAGGCCAGAAAGTCTCTTTCGTAGCTGTGCAAGGTCAGAAAGGCATGCAGGCTGACGAGGTTCAGACCGAAGGCTAAAGCTTTCGAGAAACAAAAAAGCCCCTGATTGATATCAGGGGCTTTTTTATGGGCGTAAATCCGTAAAATGGCTTCTTTTTCGGCCGAGACTGTCATGCCCAAACACCTGCTCATCCCCCAAGGCGAGTTCCCTCCCGCCACCCTGGGCCGTCGCCTGGCCGCGATGTTCTATGACTTTTTGCTGTGCACGGCCCTGCTGATCGTCACCGGTGGCGTCTACAAGATGATTCAGATGGCAATCATTGGCGAAGAAAAAATGCGCGCCCTCACCGATGCCGGCGCCCTGGACGGCGATCCTCTGCTGTCTACCGTGCTGCTGTTCGTGCTGTTCGGTTTCTTCGCCAAGTTCTGGACCCACAACGGCCAGACCCTGGGCATGCAGGTGTGGTGCATCCGCGTGCAGAACGCCGATGGCACGGCCATCAGCCTGTGGCAGGCGCTGTTGCGGTTTGTGGTGTCGATTGCATCACTGCTGCTGGTGGGGCTGGGTTTTATCTGGTCGCTGTTCGACAAGCGCAAACGCACCTGGCATGACATCTACTCGGATACCCAGCTGGTGCGGGTTCCCAAGAAGGCCAAGTAAGAACCTGCTCCCGCTCGGCTGCGCGTAGGATGCGTAGGAGCTGCCGAAGGCTGCGATCTTTTGATCTTTCGCTCAGGATTCAATTGCCTGGGACAAGATCGCAGCCTCGTTGCACTCGACAGCTCCTACACCGCAGTACCGAGGGAGCACGCTTGCACGCCACACAAAGCCCCTCAGCTCTCGGAACCTTCCAACAGCCTTGAACCTTTGGAAAGCCTCTATCTTTCAATAATCAAGCATTGCCCGCCAGCTTCATCCGCGCCGCCTGGGTGAAGTCCAGCATGCGCTTGAGCGGGCGAATGGCCTGGGGGATCAGCGCGGGGTCGACGAAGATCTCGTTGGTGCCTTCCTGCAGGCTCTTGAGCGTGCGCTCCAGGGTATTCATCGCCATCCACGGGCAGTGCGCGCAACTGCGGCAGGCCGCGCCGTTGCCGGCCGTGGGGGCTTCGATGAAGACCTTGTCGGGGCACAACTGCTGCATCTTGTAGAAGATGCCACGGTCAGTGGCGACGATCAGCGTTTTGTTCGGCAGGCTTTGGGCCGCGGCGATCAACTGGCTGGTGGAGCCCACCGCATCGGCCAGTTCAATCACCGAGGTCGGCGACTCAGGGTGCACCAGGATCGCGGCGTCCGGGTACAGCGCCTTCATGTCCTCCAACTGCTTGGACTTGAACTCTTCATGGACGATACAGGCGCCGTCCCAAAGCAGCATGTCGGCACCGGTCTTGCGCTGGATATAAGTGCCCAGGTGCTTGTCGGGGCCCCAGATGATGGTCTCGCCGTTGTCCATCAGGCTCTCGACGATTTCCAGTGCGCAACTGGACGTCACCACCCAGTCGGCCCGGGCTTTGACCGCCGCCGACGTGTTGGCATAGACCACCACGGTACGCTCCGGGTGCTGGTCGCAGAACGCCGAGAACTCTTCCACCGGGCAGCCCAGGTCCAGGGAGCACGTGGCCTCCAGGGTAGGCATCAACACGCGTTTTTCGGGGTTGAGGATCTTGGCGGTTTCGCCCATGAACTTGACCCCGGCCACCACCACGGTCTTGGCCGGATGGGCGTTGCCGAAGCGGGCCATTTCCAGGGAGTCGGACACACAGCCCCCGGTCTCTTCGGCCAAGGCCTGGATGATCGGGTCGCAGTAGAAGTGCGCCACCAGCACCGCATCCTGAGCCTTGAGCTCGGCGGCGATGGCGGCGCGGTACCAGGCCTCTTGCTCGGCGGTCAGCGGCTTGGGCTGCTTGGCGTCGAGATGGGCCTGAACCAGAAGGCGTTCGGAAATTTGCGTCATGTTCGCAAGACCTGCAGGCGCGTTTTGCGCGAAAGTCGAGTATACACCCGGCTCTGGACCACTCGGGTACCGCCGGGAAAGTGGGTATCAATCAGGCACGGTATAGCGTGAAGCCGGCAAGGCTACAGAATAACCCGTCGTTGCAAAAGATCATTCTGACCTGTGCCACGCCCCAGAACCGGACGCGGCCCACCGTGGCGAGGGAGCTTGCTCCCGCTGGAGCGCGTAGCGGCCCTCCAGACCTGCCATCTTGACCCGCCAGATGTGTTGTACCCAGCTTTTTTTGGGGCTGCTTCGCAACCCGGCGGGAGCAAGCTCCCTCGCCACAAAAGCCCGTTCACGCCGATGGATAAGCGCCTCACTCAAGCTGACTGAAATGTAATCACCTGCCCGGCCGGCTTATGTCATCTTCTGTTCACACCGGCACCGGGCAATGCCCTGTACTCGCTACAAAATCGACTGACGGACTTCAAACGGCATGCAATCAAATACTTCCCGGCGAACCTTCGTAAAAGGCCTGACTGCCGGCGGCATCCTGGGTGGCCTGGGCTTGTGGCGCGCGCCCGTCTGGGCGGTCACCAGTGCTGGCCAACCCAACGTACTGACAGGCACCGAGTTCGACCTGTTCATCGGCGAAAGCCCGGTCAACTTCACCGGCAATCCGCGCATCGCCCAGACCATCAACGGCGGCATCCCCGGCCCGCTGCTGCGCTGGCGTGAAGGCGACACCGTGACCCTACGGGTACGCAACCGTTTGAAGGACCCAACCTCCATCCACTGGCACGGCATTCTGCTGCCGGCCAACATGGACGGCGTGCCGGGACTGAGCTTCAAGGGCATCGAGCCCGATGGCATGTACGTCTATCAGTTCAAGGTCCGGCAAAACGGTACTTACTGGTACCACAGTCATTCCGGCTTCCAGGAACAATCCGGGGTCTACGGCCCACTGGTAATCGACGCCAAGGAGCCCGAGCCCTTCGAGTACGAGCGCGACTACGTGGTGATGCTCACCGACTGGACTGACGAAGACCCCGCCGATGTCATCGGCAAGCTCAAGAAGCAATCGGACTACTACAACTACAACAAACGCACCGTCGGTGATTTCATTGACGATGTCGGCAAGAACGGCTGGGCCGCCACCGTGGCCGATCGCAAGATGTGGGCCGAAATGAAGATGAACCCCACCGACCTGGCCGACGTCAGTGGCGCCACCTACACCTACCTCATGAACGGCCAGACGCCGGACATGAACTGGACCGGTCTGTTCAAACCCGGCGAACGCCTTCGCCTGCGTTTGATCAATGGCTCCTCCATGACCTACTTCGACGTGCGCATCCCCGGCCTGAAAATGACCGTGGTGGCGTCCGACGGACAGTACGTCAAACCGGTGAGCGTCGATGAGCTGCGCATCGCCGTGGCCGAAACCTATGACGTTATCGTCGAGCCAAGCGAAGAAGCCTATACGCTGTTTGCCCAATCGATGGATCGCACCGGGTACGCCTGCGGCACCCTGGCGACCCGTTCCGGTCTCTCGGCAACGGTGCCGCCGCTGGATCCACGGCCATTGGTCACCATGGACGACATGGGCATGGGCGGTATGGATCATGGATCGATGCAGGGCATGGCGGGCATGGATCACAGTCAAATGGCGGGGATGGACCACGGCTCCATGCAAGGCATGGACAACGGGCTGTCCCATCCAGACTCCGAGAAAGACAATCCGCTGGTGGACATGCAGGCCATGAGCGTCAGCCCCAAGCTCGACGACCCGGGCATGGGCCTGCGCAACAACGGTCGCAAGGTCCTCACCTACTCGGACCTGCGCAGCACATTCCCCGACCCCGACGGGCGTGAACCGGGCCGCACCCTCGAACTGCACCTGACCGGCCACATGGAGAAATTCAGCTGGTCGTTCAACGGCGTGAAGTTCTCCGATGCCGCGCCGCTGCTGCTCAAGTACGGCGAGCGCCTGCGCATCGTGCTGATAAACGACACCATGATGACTCACCCCATCCACCTGCACGGTATGTGGAGCGATCTGGAGGACGAGAATGGCCAGTTCATGGTGCGTAAACACACCATCGATGTGCCGCCGGGTTCCAGACGCAGTTACCGGGTCACCGCCGACGCCCTCGGACGCTGGGCCTATCACTGCCACTTGCTGTTCCACATGGAGATGGGGATGTTTCGTGAAGTTCGGGTGCAGGAATGAGGAGCCGACCATGACCACTGTTTTTCACTACCCCTTGGCACTTCTTGCCAGCCTCACCCTGGGCGCCACCGGCTCGACCTGGGCCGCGAGCGACGACATGCAAGGCATGGATCACAGCCAGATGCAGGGGATGGACCATAGCCAGATGCAAGGCATGGGCTCAATGCAGAGTATGGAACCGATGCAGGGTATGGAACCGATGCAATCGGCCCCGACCAGCAGCCGCACGCCGATCCCCGAACTGACCGCTGCCGACCGCGCCGCCGTCTACGAAGACCATGGCGGTCACGCGGTGCACGACAGCGCGATCAACTCATTGTTGCTCATCGACCAACTTGAATGGCAGGACGCCGATGATGGCAGTGCCCTGAGCTGGGACGCCTCGGGCTGGATCGGCGGCGACATCGATCGCTTGTGGCTGCGCTCCGAAGGCGAACGCACCAACGGCAAGACCGAGCACGCCGAGCTCCAAGCCCTGTGGGGGCACGCGGTCAGCCCCTGGTGGGACGTGGTCGCCGGCGTGCGCCAGGATTTCAAGCCGGGCGCCCCGCAAACCTGGGCCGCGTTCGGTGTACAGGGCATGGCGCTGTATAACTTCGAAGCCGAGGCCACCGCGTTCATCGGTGAAGGCGGTCAGAGTGCGATGCGCCTGGAAGGCGACTACGACATCCTGCTGACCAATCGTCTGATCCTGCAACCCACCGCCGAAGCCAACTTCTACGGCAAGAACGATCCTGATCGAGGGGTCGGCTCCGGGCTGTCGGACACTGAGGTGGGTGTGCGGCTGCGCTACGAAATCCGCCGCGAGTTCGCTCCGTACATTGGCGTCACCTGGAACCGCGTCTACGGCAACACCGCCGACTACGCCCGGGAAGAAGGCGAAGACCGCAGCGAGGCACGCCTGGTGCTGGGCGTGCGCATGTGGTTCTGAGAGTGTCTGTCATCGCAATCAACCAAAAAACTAGAAACCTGAGCTGTAGGAGTCCTTGCATGTCCTTTATCAGAACCGCTGTAGTCACCGTCGCATTGTCCACAGGCCTGTTGATCAGTGGCTTGGCCCAAGCGCACCCAAAGCTGCTTTCCTCCACGCCCGCCGAGGGCGCTGAAGGTGCGGCGCCGGCAAAAATCGAACTGCATTTTTCCGAAAACCTGATGAGCAAATTCTCCGGTGCCAAGCTGGTCATGACCGGGATGCCCGGCATGTCGGCGCACTCGCCGATGCCCATGAAGGCCAAGGTCTCCGGCAGCGATGATCCCAAAACCATGATCATTACCCCGAACGCTCCGCTCACCACCGGCACCTACCAGGTCCAGTGGCGCGCGGTGTCGTCCGATACTCACCCGATCACTGGTAATGTCACGTTCAAGGTGAAGTGACTTGGGCACATCAATCAACATCGACCTGCTCAACATTGTTCTGCGCTTGGCCCTGTATCTGGATTTGATGTTGTTGTTCGGCCTGGCGGCTTTCGGCCTGTATAGCTTGCGCGGCCCAGAGCGGACCTCGGGCGTGGTGCTGCATTTCAGGGCACTTCTACTGACCACGGCGCTGTTCGGCGTGCTGTTGTCCGTGGCCGCCATGCTGTGCATGGCCTGGGCCATGAGCGGCGTCAGCGACTGGAGCGAGTTGCTGCCGCACATTGAAATGATGGTGTTGGAAACCGACGTGGGTTTGAGTTGGAGCGTTCGGATCGCGGCGCTGTCGTTGGCGGCGATAGCGGTGGCCCTGAACCACCGCTCACCAGCCGCCAGCTTGTGGCTGGTCACCCTGAGCGGCGCCGTGGCCCTTGCGACACTGGCCTGGGCCGGGCATGGCGCCATGGACGAAGGCCTGCGCCGTAACTGGCACTTCATCACCGATTTTCTGCACCTGTGGGCGGCGGGCGGCTGGGTAGGCGCCCTGGCGGCGTTTGCCCTGCTGCTTCGCCAGGCTGAACAGCGGCTGCCGGTCCTGGCGCGAACCCTGACCGGGTTTGAAACCGCCGGGGCGGTGATTGTGGTGGTGATCAGTGTGACAGGGGTGGTGAACTATCTGTTCATCGTCGGTCCTCGCGTCGACGGGCTGCTGGATAGCACCTATGGTCAATTGCTGACGCTGAAAGTCGTGTTGTTCGCGGCGATGCTGGTGTTCGCCGCGCTGAACCGTTTTCATCTGAGCCCGTTGCTGGAACAGGCTCGACAGACCGGGGAGCACAGCGTTGCGGTCAATGCCCTGCGGCGCAGCATGGCTCTGGAGTTGTCCGTGGCGGTGGCCATACTGGCGTTGGTGGCATGGCTCGGGACGTTGAGCCCGGCGATGGACTCCTGACAGGCTGCCAGGGATTTTCCAAACAACCCGCAGCCCTGTGGGAGCGGGCTTGCTCGCGAAGAGGCCATCACATCCAATATTGAGGCAAGCTGATCCACCGCCATCGCGAGCACGCTTTGCTCCCACAGAGGTTCACTCACCGGACCGGTTAGTGAACCACCTGATTTTTAAATACCCCCCACCAGATTTCAGTTTGCCCCGCCCCGCACATCCCAGCCTAAATGGAGCTTTATCCAGCAAGGCTCTGTTATGGAAAACGTTCGAACTTCAAGCACCCACGCCGCCTGGCTGATGGTCAGCGTGGTGTTGGTGGCACTGAACCTGCGCCCCTCTATGGCGGCGGTCGGGCCGTTGTTATCAGCCATTCGTGGCGAGGTGCCGTTGAGTTTCAGCACCGCTTCGTTACTGACCATGCTGCCGGTCATGGCCATGGGCCTGGCGATGTTCTTGGGCATGCGCATTGCCCTGCGCATCGGTGAGCACCGCACCATCGTGCTGTCGCTGCTGATCATCGGCATCGCCACGGCTTCGCGCCTGTACCTGGACAGCGCCGCCGAACTGATTATCAGCGCGGTGCTGGCGGGGATCGGCATCGCCCTGATCCAGGCCGTGATGCCGGCACTGATCAAATCGCGCTTCGCCGACAATGTCTCGTTGTTCATGGGCCTGTACGTCACGTCCATCATGGGCGGCGCGGCGATTGCAGCGTCATTTTCACCGTTCGTCCTGGCGCAGACCGGCAGTTGGCGTATCGGCCTGGCGATCTGGGCACTGCTGGCGCTGATCGCCCTGGGCTGCTGGTACGCCCAGCGCGCGGCCATCACGCCTTTGCCCGCAGCCCCGGCGCAGCGCCAGGAATCGTTTTTCAGCAACTCGCGGGCCTGGCTGCTGGCGATCTTCTTCGGCCTCGGCACTGCCTCCTACACCTGCGTACTGGCGTGGCTGGCGCCGTATTACGTGGAAAAAGGCTGGAGCGAACAGCACGCCGGCCTGCTGCTGGGGTTCCTCACCGCGATGGAAGTGTTGTCCGGCCTCGTCACCCCGGCGATTGCCAACCGCAGTCAGGATAAGCGCCTGGTCCTGGCCGTTTTGCTGGCCCTGATCATCGCGGGTTTCTGCGGCCTGATCCTCAGCCCGGACCGCTTCAGCCTGTTGTGGCCTTGCCTGCTGGGGCTGGGCATTGGCGGCCTGTTCCCGATGAGCCTGATCGTGTCCCTCGATCACTTGGACAACCCGCGTCGGGCCGGTGGCCTGACAGCATTCGTGCAAGGCATCGGCTACCTGATCGCCGGGCTCTCGCCGCTGATTGCCGGGATGATCCGCGATCAGTTGGGCAGCTTCGAATGGGCCTGGTGGTCGCTCACGGCGGTCATGGCGCTGATGATCGTGATGGTCCTGCGCTTCAATCCCAAACACTACGCGCGACATATCAGCTAGCGGCGTCATAGGGCTGCAGTTGACTGCGGCCCTGTTTTTCATACTCACCATGCCGGCCGGCCAATGTGTCCCTCATGACGTTCCGGTATTTGAAAGCAGGAATAAAACCTTGATGAAAAACGTCGGTTTCGCAGCCGCTCACTGGGGCATGCTCATCTGGGCGATACTGATCGCAGCGTCGTTTTTTGCTGCGGCGCAGGTCAGTCAGTCAATCGATCCGATCCTGCTCACGGGGTTGCGACTGCTGTTTTCGGCACTGATGTTCCTGCCGCTGCTGCTCCTGAAAACCACAACGCCTGTCTCCGGTAGAGGCCTGCTGGCCCATGCCGTGCTTGGTCTTCTGCTGGCGACGTATTTTGGTTCGTTGTTCGAAGCGTTGCGCTACACCTCGGCGGTCAACACCGCGACGCTGTATACGCTGGTGCCGTTGATGACCTTGTTGTTCGAGGTATTTCTGCTGCCCAACCCAAGCCTCAAGACCCGCCTGCTGCCGATGTCGACCGCAGCGATCGGCGCGGTGTTGCTGACCCTCAAGGGGTCGGCCCCGGGACAATTGCCGGCGCTCTATCCCGTGCTGGTTTTCGGTGCCGGTTGCCTGGCGATGGCGTTGTATTCCCCCCTCAGCCAACGGTTCAAGGCCCGCGCGCTGAAAGGCCGCGATCCGGTGACGATGACGTTCTGGAACATGCTGTTCGGGGCGCTGTTTCTGCTGGTGTTTTGCCTGTTCAGCGGCGGCTGGCGCAGCGCTCTGCAGCTGTCGACGCTGGACATCGGCTGGCTGATGTACCTGGCCGTGTTCGGCACCCTCGCCACTTTCTGGCTGTTGCACCGGGCCATTGGGGTGATCGCGCCGTCCACGGTGGTTTCCTATGTCTACCTCAGCACCCTATTCGTGACCGTGCTGCACTGGTTCTGGCTCAGGCAGCAACCGCTGATGATCGAGATCCTCGGTGCTGTCCTGGTGGGTATCGGCATGCTGGCACTGGTGGTCAGCAGCCGTAACGCCAGAACCGTCACGGCTTGAGGGCGGTCAATACGTCGATGCTGGACGGGGCGTAACCGGACGCCAGCGCTCCAGCTCCCGCTCCAGAAAAGCAGCCACCGCCAACAACCGTTCTTCCTGCCAATGAGGCCCGACAATCTGGATGCCGATGGGCATTCCGGTAGTCGAGTCCGTTCCGGCGCGGATCACCACTGCCGGGGAACCGCTAAGGCTGAACGGGAACACGAAGGCATACTGGTCGCGATCCTTCAGGGACTCTCCGTGACGGAATGCGACGTCCGGAAATACCGGACAGATGAACAGGTCGTGCTGCTTGAAGAACTTCGCCAACTCATAGCGAAACGTATCGATCATGATCCAGTCGCGTTTGACTTCATCCACGGTCAACTCCACCGCCTCGCTCATGTCCAGCAATTGAGCGATGGCCGGGGTAAAACGTCGCTTGTTCATGGACTCGAACAATTGCCGCCAACCTCGACCGGCGTCAGCGCCGGTGATGAACACCCGCCACAGCACATCACAGGCCTCATCGAGCAGCGGCGGCGCGACCGTGCTCACCTCGGCCACCACCGGGCCCAGGCACCGTTCGACGTGCTGCAATACCTGGCTCACCGCCGCGCTGACCGGCGGACGGTTCGACGCCGAGAACAGCGCCACCCGCAGGTTGGCCAGCGGCTCGCTGGCGGTGAACGGTACATCGACGGTGTCCGGATCCTGCCCGTCGGCACCGCTGATCAATTGACCGAGCAGCGCCAGGTCATCGACATAACGGCCCATCACGCCAAAGGCCGAGGTCATGTGGAACAGCCCGGAACGGTCATTGGGAAACTGGCCGGTCAGCGGCACCCGCCCCTGGGTCAGTTTCAAGCCGCAAATGCCATTGAAGTGCGCCGGTATCCGCACACTGCCACAGGCATCGGAGGCCAGCCCGGCCGGCGAACACCCGGCAGCGATCGCCGCGGCCTCACCGCCGCTGCTGCCGCCGGCGGAGCGTTGCAGGTCGTGGGGGTTCAGGGTCCGGCCGTAGATCAGGTTTTCGGTTTCAAAGGCCATGCACAGCTCAGGCACATTGCTGATGCCCAGGATGATCGCCCCGGCCTGTCGAAGCCGGGCAACGGCCGTTGCGTCCTGCTCACTGGGTTCGCCCAACAGCTCCCCCAGCCCGCGGGACATCTTGAAACCACGCACATGCAGGACATCCTTGATGGTGATGGGAATGCCATGCAGCGGGCCACTGATTTGGCCAACGCGCGCCATCTCGTCAGCCTCGCGAGCCTGGCGCCGCAGTTCCTCGACTGGCGCCAGCTGGATCAGTGCGTTGATGTGCCGGTTACGCTCAGCGATGCGTTGCAGGTAAAACTCCAGCAACGTGACACTGGTCAGCACACCACGTCGCAGCAGACCGGCCATTTCCCGCAGGGTCAGCGTATCGGGGTTGAACGTGTTCATGATGGCTCCTTGCTGCGCAGCCACTTGTTGGGCAACAGATACATGTTGCGCACCACCAGGGAAAACGCTTTCACCGCCAGCGCCGGGCGCCGATCGATGGCTTGCAGGGACTCTTCAATCATCGCCAGGACATGCTGCAAGGCTTCGGCCGTGATATTCAGCGGCGGATAGAAACGCAACACCGGACGTTCGGCCTTTTCATTCATGGAATGCCCGGCGTGGACGCCACGCTTGCCCAGCTCCATGCTCATCAGCGCTTCATAGACCGAACCGCGCAGGCGCAGCCCCGTCATCAGGCCGACGCCCGGCACATCCTCGACGATGTGCGGATAACGCAAGGCCAGTCGTTGCAGGCCGTGGCGCAGCAAACCGCCGTTGACCCGCGACAGCTCCACCAGATTGTGTTGCTCGATGTAATCGATGGCCGCCAGCGCCGAGGCGCAGGCTAGCGGATGCCCGCCATTGGTGCGCGTGTCGGGCTCGATTTCGCTGAGTGGATACTGGGTGGCCAGGCGCCGGCTGTACAGGGCGCAGGCGAACGACGTGTAGCCGCCGGTCAGGCCCTTGGAGAGGATCATGATGTCAGGCACCACGTCGTCATACTGCACGGCGAACCATTTTCCGCAGCGCCCGAAACCGGTCTGGATTTCATCCGCCACCAGCAGCGTGCCCGTGGCGTCGCACAAGGCTCGAAGGTTGGCCATGTAGCCCACCGGGGGCACCTGTAGATGAGCGCCACCCAGAATCGGCTCGACGTACACCGCACAGACACCCTCGCCCACGGCCTTTTGCAGGGCGGCGAAATCGCCATAGGGGACACAGGTCACTTCGGGGCAAGCGATGCCATAACTGCTGTGGTGCTGTTGCTGGCCCAGAATGCTCATCGCCGCCAAAGTCTTGCCATGATAAGAGCCGCTCATCACGACGATCCTGCGTCGCTGGGGCTGGACCCGCAGCACATAACGCAGGCTTTGCTCGACGGCCTCGGCGCCCGAGACCATGAATTGCACGTCGCCCCATTCTCCTGGCACCAATTGGCAAAGCCGCTCGGACAGCTTGTCTTGAAGCGGATGGCGCCGGCCTTCCGGGACCCAGGCCAGCTGATTCAATTGCGTCTGTACCCGTTCACGCACCGTCGGGTTGCGATGCCCGACGATAAACACCCCGTAGCTGCACGCGCAGTCAATGAAGCGCTTGCCGGTGTGATCGGTAACATGAATGCCATCGGTCTGCTGTTCAACGCTGGTCTTGCCCAGGCGATACAGCTTGGCTGCCGATGCGCTCCAGTGCCGCTGGCAATCATCCAGCAGTTGTTCATGCGGCCTGAGTAAGGACATGGCTTAGCGTCTCCTTGATGAGGTGGGCGGCACGTTGAATCTGTTCGGGGCGTGCAGTGATCGGGCAGCGCAAGATCAATTCGCGGCCTCGGGGTGGGCTGACATAAACGCCTTGTTGGTAAAGCGCTTCGCACAGCAGGGACGGTTGCAGGTCACCGGCCAGCGGCAGGCTGACCCAGCCGCCCACTTCTACGGCACCGAAGGGAGCAAGGGTTTGCGCCAATCGCTGACCGTTCTCCAGACAATGCCGAGACGAATCGTGGGCCTGCACATAATCCAGGGCGGCCAGGGCCGCTACACACGCCATCGGGTTGCCGGCGGTGGTGCTGCCGTGTTTGGCCGGACTGCTGCGCCCATAGACCTGCCAGGCCATGCGCTCGCTGCAGGTATAGGTGCCGATGGGGATCGCGCTGCCTCCCAGTGGCCCCCCAAGCACGACAATGTCCGGGACAGGACGATAACGCTGAAAACCGAACAGCGAACCCAGGCTACCGAGGCAACTGTGGGTGTCGACCGCGATGACCGGCGCGCAAGCCTGTGCTGCGCGGGCATGCAATTGCTCGAGCAATGCAGCATCGAGCAGTTGCAATCGGCCGTTGGCATCCACGCGGGTGTTGCTGTGGCACACCGCGAAACAATCACTCCAGTCCACCGTGTCCAGGTCAGCCAAATGCCGAATCGCCACTCGCTTGAACCCTAGAAAACTCTGTACGACCAGATCATCTTGCGCGGCGCTGAGGCAACGTCCATAGGTCAACGCGCCATAATCACCACCCTGGATGAACACGATGGTGTTGCCCTTGGGCTTGAGGCCTTTGCACAACTTCAATGCGCCCTCGAACGCCTCATCCCCGGAACTGCACACATAAGAGCTGACGAGCGGCGCGGGCAGCAGCTCGGCCAGGCGTCGGCACAAGGCAATCAGAGGTTCGGACATCAATACCCGGTTGGATAAGCCCATGATGTCCGCTTGGCGGCTGACCGCCTCGATCACCGGCGGCACCTGGAAACCGAACCCGCCGCTCAGGTCGATAATCTGCCGGCCATCGCCGTCGAGGTAGGTCTCGTACTGTCCGCTGATGATGTATTTGTTGTTGTTCTTCATGAGGAGTCTCAGCGATAGCTCAAGGCGTTGAAGATGCGTCGACGTTCATCGACGATGGTTTCCCGACCGTGCATGACCCGACGGTTGTCGATCATCACCACGTCGTGATCGCGCCAACCCACCGGGCAGGTGTACTGGGCGGACACTTCGGCAATTTCCAGCAGAAACCCGGCGGGGATCGGCTGCCCGCCCACGGTGTCGATCACCGGAGCTTCGTAGTTGAAGGAAGGTCCCAGAATGCTGTTGGCAAACGCCGGCCGCTGGCTGAACGCCGACGTGAGGATCGCCGAGGTGCTGAAGGCGTAGTGAATGGAGTCGTCGGCGGGGTTGAAGGAAATGACCGTCTGCGGGTCCTCCCCGATGATTTGCCACAGGTCCTCGATTTCGACGGCCGCCGGGTCCGACAACGCTGGCGAATAGTGGCAAACCAGGCGACGCCACTTTTCCCCCGCAACGGTACGGCTGTAGCGGATAGGGTTTTCTTCAAAAAAACTGCGGCAGGCTGGGGACAGTTTCGCCAACACCTTCTCACCGTCACACAACGTGGTTTGCGACCCCTTGCGTGGTGCTTCCTGGCAATAGAACCAGGTCATGTCCGGCCAGAACGGTGAGTTACCGTTTTCGCAGTGCAGGCCAACCGCCTGATGTCCCGCGTCCACCAACTGTGCCGCGCCGCCCACCATGACGCGGGCCGGATCCAGGCTCAGCCGCGAACTGTTTTGCTTGACGTAGGCGCTGAAATCTTCGGCGCTGTGGATACAGTTACGAAACAGCACGACCCCGTAATGGCCCAGCAGCTCATACAGCTCGCTCTTGCCCAGGCTGGCGAAGTGGTGCGGCTCGACGATGGAGATGTCCGCGGTTTCAAAGTGAAAGGCAGGTGTGGTCATTGGATGCAGTCCCTTGCAGAGTGGAAAAAACACTGGCGATGTCGGCGCGTTTTGGCCGGCCGGTAACGGTGTAAAGCTGCTCGATCAACGGGTCGTCCTGGGTCAACAACCAGAGTCGGCTGGGTCTTTCGATGTCGGAAAACCGCCCGGCTGACCAGGCCACCAACTCATCGCATGCCGGGGCCGTCTCGACACACAGCAACGCCACCAGGCCGTGGTGTTCATCGAAAAACACGGCGGCATCGTTGACGCCGGGGTATTTGCGATACTCCAGCTCAACCTGTTCGGGGCTGACGTTGCGCCCGTTGGGCAGGCAGATCACGTTCTTCTTGCGCCCGTGCACGTAGAGGTAGCCATCGTCGTCCAGCATTCCCAAGTCTCCGGTGTCCATCCAGCCATCGGCGGACATGGAGCAGGCGCTGGGGTCTGTGCCGGAATAGCCGCTGAACAGTGAGCTGCTCTTGACCTCAATGGTCTGGTCGGCGCCGATGCGCACCTGGACATGAGGCAAGGGTTTGCCCACGCTGCCCAGACGCTGCTGTTCGAAGGTATTCATGCTGACCACCGAGGCGTTCTCGGACAGGCCGTAGCCTTGGTACACAGCAATGCCCCGTTCTTCCAATCCGCGCAGCACATCGATGCTGACCGCTGCACCGCCGCAGGTAATATGCGCACCCGATTGGAGATAGCGCGCCAGTCGCTCGCCCTGCTCGCCGCCCTCGTCCATTTGTTCCAGGAAGCGGTTGACCATCACCGGCGGCACCGTCAGGGCCGTTGGCTGGACCTGCAGGATCCACTCGACCAGACGCTGTGGCGAAGCCCCAGGCTCGCCGAGCAACGCTTCGTTCGGTGGCAAGAAATGCACGGTTCCGCCCGCCAACAACGGCAGATAGGCGGCAGTCACCTGTTCGAGCAGCAAACTCAAGGGCACCAGCGACAGGTAACGGCGATGAGCATCGGCGGGCATACGTTGACGCAGCGATGCCAGCACGGCGCCGACCGCCTGGGTACTCAACTGGACGCCCTTCGGCCGACTGGTCGTGCCCGAGGTGTGAATGATTTTGCAGATCCAGTCTTCATCACCGTCGGGCGTATGCAATAAAGGCTGTTCGATGACCGGCTCGCTGATGTGGCGCAAACGGCTTTCAGGGAAATTCAACTTCCAACGCTGCGCCAGTGTCCGCTGCCCGGCGGCATCCACTACAAACCCGTCGCAACGCTCGGCCAGATGCTCCGCCTGAGCCTGGCTGAAAGCCAATGGCAACGGTAACGCGGTAATCCCGGCAAACAGGCAAGCAAGATCGGCCACCAGCCAGTCGCTGCTGTTACGCGTGGCAATTCCCAAAACCACATGATCGCCATGGGCCGGGCTGGGAAAACGCCGTTGCAGTTCGGCGGCCAGATTGAGGGCACGATGCTCCAGCTCGCCATAGGTCAACGCCACCGGCTCGCCGCCCGACGCCGACCAGTCCACCGCGCAGACAGCCTGGCGATTGTCTTGCAACGCGCTTTTCAAGTGATGGATAAATCCGCCGCTCATGGCTGCGCCCTCGCCAGTGAATCGCCAGGCAGTTGGGTGAACGAGGTGTTGAGCGTCATGGCCGCGAAACGCGAGCGCTGCGGGTCTACCCGGATGAACCCGGTGACCGGCAATTTGGAGTAATAAGTCCCCCAGTTCTTGCCCCCCTCCTCGCCCAGGCGCGCAGGGTCTGCTGTCAGCAACGGCTCGAAATCGATCTGGCAACTTTCCATCATTTGCCGAACGCGGGGCGTCACCGTACACAACAAGTAATGCCCACCCATGCACCAGGACAACAGGGGAATCATGTTGACCAGAATCATGCCGGCCGTCAGGTGATGGGAGATCAGGTTGCCGATCTCGACAATGTTTGAGCGGTCGATCGTTTTCTCCAGACGCTGGGACAAAATCACTTCTATCGGCTGCGCCAGGTATTGCTCGGAAAACAGTGTGCGGTGGTCCGCGAATGTAATACCGGCACAGGCAAGAATACGGTCTGACGGATCTTGGGTGACCGCAAAGTATTGTGGATTCGGCTCAACCGAAGCCGAATAAGAACGGCGAAATTTCTCTTTCACTACTTCAGTGGCTTGCACCCATAACGCTGTCTTAGTTTCTGCGACGCGAATTTGCATATCGTCCTCCTCCGTCCTTGTGCAGGATTTCTATAAAAAGCGAGGCGAGCATATTTAAGAAAATTCCCACAAGCCATTTAAAAAATAAATGCCTTCCGCTAATATATAAATAAACCCCTTTGTCATAAAAACAAGGGACGCTAGCTGATGGATTGCGCCGAGAAGGATCTTATGCTCAATAGTAATTTGCTTAGAAAGCTGGACATGCAGGACCTGATGGTGTTTGTCGCGGTGTACGAGCAAAGCAGCGTCACCGAGGTGTCCGAGACCCTTTGTGTGAGCCAGTCAACCGTGAGCTACTGCCTGAAAAAGCTGCGCACAAGTTTCGAAGATGAACTGTTCATCAATACCCGTAGTGGCATGCGGCCAACAAATAAAGCCACGGCCATGTACAGCCACGTACTCAATATTCTCAAAACCATCAATATATGCCATTCCGGCATTCAAACATTCGACCCGACCCAGAAAGAAATAACATTCAATATTTGCGCCCCGGAGTATTTCGAACTTCTCATACTCCCCCAATTAGTCAAACGATTCATTGGTAGCCGCTTCCCCGTCATCGTTAACATCACGAAATTCCACAAAGACATTCCGGTTGATGAATTGATGGACGGTCGATTCGATCTGGTTGTTTGTTTCGGCCCCCACTTTCATCGCGGCGCGAAGGGATTGCGCTCGCAAGTATTACTGGAAGATGAACTGGTTTGCGTGGTCGATAAAGACTTTTCACTGCCCAGGGAGGAATTTGATCTGGAGGCATTCGTCGCCTGCCAGCATGTTTTTCCGACGCCCTGGACCTCCGACACCAACATGGTGGACGGCTGGCTCGCCCGGCAAGGCTACAGCCGACAGATTGTCGCCCGGGCCAACAGCTACGTGGCAGCACTGAATATGATTCCGGGGACCGACTTCATCCTGACCCTGCCTCGGCGTATCCAGGCGCTGACCTGCGATGAAGGCAAATACAGCCAGCGCAGACCGCCAGCGGGCTTACCGAACTTTACGCTGGAAATGATGTGGAGCGAGAAACCCGGCCAGGACAACGCCAACATCTGGTTTCGCGAACAGATCGTGAAGGTATGCGCCGAGGACGGCCTGCTTTAACAAGCCCAGGGAACCACTCGGATCATCGGGTGGTTCCGGTGGTCGAGCTGCGATTTTCTACAGGCAAAAAAAAATCCGGAAATCCTCACTTTCGTGGGCCTTCCAGACTTTTAAAACTGCAAAAAATGGTGGGTCGTGTGGGATTCGAACCTACGACCAATTGGTTAAAAGCCAACTGCTCTACCAACTGAGCTAACGACCCGCTGTGTGGTGGCGCGTATAATACTGATTTCTAAGGACTATTCAACACCTAATTTGAAATAAATCAAAAATAAGGGGTTGGATCGCTCACACCCGCCGCTGCGAAGCCTTCGGCACGCAGGCGACAGCTGTCGCATTTACCGCAAGCACGCCCCTGATCATCAGCCTGATAGCAGGAAACGGTGAGTCCGTAGTCCACGCCAAGCTTCACCCCAGCCCGAACGATATCGGCCTTGCTGAGATTCTGCAGTGGCGCCTGAATACGGAAGCCCTGCCCTTCTACACCGGCCTTGGTCGCCAGGTTGGCCATACGCTCGAACGCCTCGACGAACTCCGGGCGGCAGTCCGGGTAGCCGGAATAATCCACGGCGTTGACGCCGATGAAGATGTCACGGGCGCCCAGCACCTCGGCCCAGCCCAGGGCCAGGGACAGGAACACGGTGTTGCGTGCCGGTACGTAGGTCACCGGAATACCTTCGCTGGGGGTTTCAGGCACGTCGATGGAGCTGTCGGTCAAGGCCGAGCCACCGATGCCGTTGAGGTTCAGTCCGATCACCTTGTGTTCGACGACACCCAGGTCCCGGGCCACCCGCTCGGCGGCGTGCAGTTCAGCGCGGTGGCGCTGGCCGTAATCGAAACTCATGGTGTAGCAGCGGTAGCCCTCGGCACGCGCCATGGCCACGACCGTCGCGGAATCCAGGCCGCCGGACAACAGGATGACCGCACGTTTTTCTGCAATGTTCGAGTGTTCAGTCATATCAGCGCCCCGGCTCGTCGTTCCAAAGATATTTATGCAGTTGCAATTGCAGGCGCACCGGCAAATTGTCTGCCACCACCCAGTCGGCCAGCTCCCGGGCGTTCAAATCATGATGACTCGGCGAAAACAACACTTCGCCAGCCCGCTGGTCGAGCCCGTACTGAATCAGCTTGGACACGGCCCAGTCATAATCTTCCCGCGAACAGATAACGAACTTGACCTGATCGTTGGGCGTCAGCAGTTCGATGTTCTCATAGCGATTGCGATGGGCTTCCTTGGACCCTGGGGTCTTCAGATCGACGACGCGGCTGACTCGCGGATCAACGGGGGCGATGTCCAAGGCGCCGCTGGTTTCCAGCGAGACCTCGTAACCGGCATCGCACAATCGCTTGAGCAAGGGGATGGCGTTGGGTTGCGCCAGTGGCTCGCCGCCCGTAACGCAGACGTAGCGCGGGCGAAAACCGGCCACCTGCTCAAGGATGTCGTCGAGGCTTCGCAGGGTGCCGCCACTGAAGGCGTAGGCACTGTCGCAGTATTGGCAACGCAATGGGCAACCGGTGAGGCGCACAAATACTGTGGGCAGCCCGGCCGTTCGCGTTTCACCCTGCAACGAGTAAAAAACTTCGGTAATTCTCAATGTGTCTTGCATAGTCGCCACGGGCGTAACAGCTAAACAGGCTGTCCGCCTCCGTCAGGCACTTCCAGCAACCCCGCCAACGCGCAGATCCCAAGAAGCGTGTTTCATAAAAAGGGCGTGAATTCTAACGAAAAAACCCGCGACAAGCGCGGGTTTCTTCGAAACGGATCAAACAGCCTCACATACGCTGCAAGTCACGCTGAGCCAATTGGGCGGCGGATGTCCCCGGGTACTGGGCCACCACCTGTTGCAGAATGCCTTTGACCTTATCGGTGTGACCGAGGCGGCGTTCCACGTCAGCGAGCTTGTACAGCGAATCCGGCACCTTGGCGTGCTTGGGATACAACTGCGAAACCTTGGCAAATGCCTCGCCGGCACCTTGTAGGTCGCCCTTGGCCAGGTTCACTTCGCCGAGCCAATATTGGGCGTTGCCCGCATACTGGCTGTTGGGGTATTTGCGCAGGAAAGCGGCAAAGGCCAGGCTGGCCTTGTCGAAATCCTTGGCCTTGATCAGATCGAAGGCAGCGTCGTAATAGAGCTTTTCCTTCGCCGGATCAGCCGGCTCACCACCGGCTGCAGGTGCCGGAGCAGCTGCTCCCGCGCCTGCGGCTGCGCCAGGGGCGTTTGAGTCGCCACCGGCTGGAGAATTCTCAGGAGTCGCGGCAGGTGCAACACCGGTTCCTATGCGCCGATCAAGATCCTGGTATCGCTCCAGGTTTTCCTGCTTCATGCGCGAAATTTCATTTTGCAGAACCTCTATCGCGCCTTGCTGGCGTGAAATCTGGTCTTGCATTTGCTGCAGTTGATCGAACAGCTGGCCCTGTGCCGAGACAGGGGCCGAAACCCCTCCCCCGGCATAGGCGCCGCTCGTACCGTAACCTGCAGGCGGATAATTGCTTGCGCTATTGTTATAGCCGGAATCATTATCGACCACGGGAACCGCAGCCCACACCGCAAGCGGCGCGAGGCTGAGAGCCAGAACAGTTACAGCACGGCGGCACGTTCGCATGACGAATTACTTACGCAGTTCGACGCGACGGTTTTGAGCCCAGGACTGCTCGTCGTTGCCGGTAGCAACTGGACGCTCTTCGCCGTAGGAAACCAGTTCCAGCTGAGCTGGGGAAACACCTTGCAGTACCAGGTAGCGCTGAACGGCTTTCGCACGACGCTCGCCCAGTGCCATGTTGTACTCACGAGTACCACGTTCGTCGGTGTTGCCTTCCAGAACAACGCGAGCGCCGTTCGACTTCAGGTCTTTGGCGTGAACGTCCAGAGCGCGCATGGCTTCTGGCTTCAGGTCCGAGCTGTCGTATTCGAAGTAGAAGGTGGTGATTGCGCGCAGAGCAGCTTCTTCGCTCAGGGAGCCATCAACTGCACCAGTGTTAGCGCCGTAACCAGCGTTTGGATCAACAGCGCCTTCACCGGCGTTGTCGCCGCCTTTGGACGAGCAACCTACAGCTACAGCCATGGCCAGAGCCAGCGCAGCAAATTTACCAAACTTCAGCATTTCCATCGTGAAACTCCTAATGAACCCCAGTGTGTTAAGTAAAACGTATTGCGCCGCGTCAGTTCAGGTAAGGGGACCAGGACGGTTCTCTGACTTCGCCTTGTGCGGTAGGAAGCGGGAGCCTCACGCGTCCATTAATGGACACGAGCATCAAGACTCCCCGGCCCTGCTGGCGGGTGGCGTAGATTACCATGGTGCCGTTGGGCGCAACAGTAGGTGACTCGTCCAGAGTGCTATCAGTGAGGATCTTTACACTACCTCGCTGCAAATCCTGAGCCGCCACCTTGAAATTGGTAAAGCCATCCTGGCGATGGATCATCACCAGGGTCTTTTCGTCCGCCGACAGTTTAGGGTTGGCGTTGTAGTTACCGACAAACGTCACGCGTTCGGCACCGCCACCACTGGCGCTGGTCTTGTAGATCTGCGGCTTGCCGCCACGGTCGGAGGTGAAGTAGATGGTCGAGCCATCCTTGCCCCAGAACGGTTCGGTGTTGATGCCGGGACCATTGGTCACGCGAGAAATCGCACGAGACGCCAGGTTCATCACATAGATGTCCGGGTTACCGTCCTTGGACAGCACGAATGCCAGGCGCGTACCGTCTGGCGACCAGGCTGGCGCACCGTTCAGGCCTTCGAAGTTGGTGATTTGCTCACGGCGACCAGTGTCAATGTGTTGCATGAAGATACGCGGACGCTTCTGTTCGAACGAAACATAAGCGATGCGCTTGCCATCGGGGGCGAAACGCGGCGACAGGATCGGCTCGCGCGATTGCAGCAGGGTCACTGCACGAGCGCCGTCATAGTCTGAACGCTGCAAGGTGTAACGGGTATTTTTCTCAGAGAAGCGTTCGGCCGTCACGTAGAGCATGCGGGTAGAGAACGCCCCTTTGATGCCGGTGAGTTTCTCGAACGACTGGTCGGAGATGTAGTGTGCCATGTCACGCAGTTGATCGACGCTGCCCGACACACTACCGGTCAGCACTTGCTGCTCGGTGGCGACGTTGAACAGGGTGTACTGCACCTGCAGGCGACCGCCGGCCGGCACGATGTTGCCGACCATGAGGTACTGGGCGCCCAGGGCTTTCCAGTCGCGATAGATGACTTCGCTGGCCTGGGTCGGCAGGCTGATCATGTTCTGCTTCGGAATCGGCGCGTAGTAACCCGAGTTGCGCAGGTCATTACCGATGATTTCCGCCATGTCGTCCGGCAGGACGCTACCGCCCTGCCAGCCGAACGGTACGACGGCGATCGGGGTCGCCCGGTCGCTGCCACTGGTGACCAGAATGTTCTTTTCCTCTGCTACCGCTATCCCTGCCAGGCAGCAGATAACGACCAGCATTGATCGAAGAAGGTTTCTCACAAGGCTAGATCCTCAGGTGTGAATGTCATCTTGAATGAACGATAGGGAGCAAAATCGCTCGGTTTCATTCCTTGCATTTCCGTCAATCGCCCAATGTTCTTGACCGCTGCGACCGCCGAGGCGTCGAACGGGCCATCACCGCTGGACTTGGCCACGCTGACCGAGGTAACCGTACCGTCGGGCAACATGCCGATTTGCAATACTACAGTCATGCCTTTGCGTGCCGAAGGTGGACGAGCCCAGCCTTCTGCTGCTCGGGCGCGAATCAAATCATCGAAACTGCCGGCGACTTCATCGCCCTGCTCATCAGCCAATGCCTGCTGACGCTCTGGCGTGTCGGAAAGCAAATCTGCCAAGGCCTGGGCCTTTTTCTCTTCGGCGGATTTACGCGCTGCGTCCTGAGCCTTTTTCTTGGCGGCGTCGGCGGCGGCTTTCTTCTTCGCGTCTTCGGCGATTTTCTTTTTCGCCTCGTCAGCTTCAGCTTTCTTCTTGGCGTCCTCGGCCGCTTTTTTCTTGGCGTCCTCGACAATCTTTTTCTTCGCTGCCTCAGCGGCCGCTTTCTTGGCCTCTTCTTCAGCGGCTTTCTTGGCTTCTTCTTCGGACTTCTTCTTGGCTATATCAGCCAATTGTTTCTCTTCAGCCTTTTTCGCCTCGGCGGTCTTCTTCGCTTCATCGGCTTTCTTGGCTTCGTCAGCCTTCCTGGCTTCTTCGGCCTTTTGAGCCGCTTGCTCTTTCTTTTGTTCCGCAGCTCTTATCGCTTCCTGCTCGACCTTCTTTTGCTCCATCTGCTCGACTTCGGTCTGGCGCGCGGCGGATTTCTTCGCCTCACCGGCAAGCTTCTGGTTGGTCTGCGTGGTGGCCTGGCTCTTGGACTTGAGCTGATACAGGGTCGCCTGCACGATCGGCTTGGCCGGCGGCAGCTCCGGAGTCATGGCAAAACTGACGAACAGCATGCCAAACACCAGCACATGCAAGCCAATTGCCCAGACACTAGGCCAGAAGTAGCTTTCCGAGGCGGACGGCTCTCGCTGTTGCTGCATCAGGGCGCCTCAGTGATTAAGCCAACATTACCGACCCCGGCTTTTTGCAGGCCGCCCATGGCGCCCATCACCGCACCGTAGTCGACAGTCTTGTCGCCGCGAATGAAAACCTGGGTGCGCTTGCCGTTACTGTTGCCGGCGTTGATGATCTTGGTCACCGCATCGGTCATCTGCGGCAAGGTCATGGCCCGGTCCTGCTGCTTCTCGGTGTCGACTTCGCTGCCAAGGTTCCAGTAGTAGGTCTTGTCAGCCTTGATCGAAATGGTCAGGACCTGGGTGTCGTTGTCCTGCGGCAAGGCTTCACTGGAAACCTTGGGCAGATCAACCTTCACGCCCTGATTGAGCATCGGCGCGGTCACCATGAAGATGACCAGCAGCACCAACATCACGTCGATGTAGGGCACCACGTTCATCTCGGCAACCGGCTTGCGCTTTTTTCGGGCTCGAGCGATTAAAGCCATTGGGAAATACCTGCTTATTCTTCGCTGGTGTGCACTTTGCGGTGCAGGATCGCCTGGAATTCATCGGCGAAGGTGTAGTAACGGCTGGTCAGCGTTTCGCTGCGGGCAGCAAAGCGGTTGTAGGCGATTACAGCCGGGATGGCCGCGAACAGACCAATGGCGGTGGCAATCAGTGCCTCGGCAATACCCGGGGCCACGGTGGCCAGGGTCGCTTGCTGGGCTGTGGCCAGGCCACGGAAGGAGTTCATGATCCCCCACACGGTACCGAACAGGCCGATGTACGGGCTGACCGAACCGACGGTGGCCAGGAACGGCAGGCCCTGCTCGAGTTTTTCTTCCTCGCGGGAGATGGCGACGCGCATGGCACGGGCCACGCCTTCCATCACGGCTTCAGGGTCTACGCCTGGTTGCTGGCGCAGACGGGAGAACTCCTTGAAGCCGGCGCGGAAGATCTGCTCGACACCCGAGTCCGGGTCCGGGTTGCTGCCCGCCTGGCGGTAGAGTTTGGACAGGTCGATACCGGACCAGAAGCGCTCCTCGAAGCTCTCCAGGGCTCGACGACCGGCGCGCAGCATGTTGCTGCGCTGAAAGATCATGATCCATGAGGTCACCGATGCGGCTACCAGGATCAGCATTACCAACTGCACCACAACGCTGGCATTGCTGACCAGGCTCCACATGGAGGAATGGTCGACGACGTTAGCTTCCACGCTTTATCTCCTGCTCTGAGTATGTACCGGCGCCGCTCACGCCGGCAAAGGCCGCGCGTAGAGCTTCGGGAATGGCCCGGGGTTTCAAACTATGGGTGCGCACACAGGCCACCAGAAACTGCCCTTCACAGAGCAGCGCATTATCCGTAGCCCGCCTGACCTGCTGCTTGAAGCGCAGGCTGGCACGGTTCAATTCGATGACATCGGCACTTACCAGAAGCTCATCGTCCAGTCGCGCCGGCGCGTGGTAACGCGCTTCGCTGGAATGCACGACGAATAACAGGTCCTCCCCCACCAGCGCGGATTGGGCAAAACCCAGTTCCCGCAGCCGTTCGGTTCGAGCCCGTTCCATAAACTTGAGGTAATTGACGTAGTAAACGATGCCGCCGGCATCGGTGTCCTCGTAATAAACGCGACAGCGATGTGCGAACGACTCCAGCCCGTTTTGCGCGCGCATACTCTAGTGCTTACTCCTCAGGTTGCCAATCGGCCAGGCAACTGTTTTTTTCATTCTCGAATGCAATGACGCTCCGGGTGTCGTCTGGGACAGCACGAACCTGAAAAAAGTCGCTGCACAGAGGTCGTTCAATCGTCCACGGCATCGAGGAATTCGTCTACTACCGGCATCTCACCCATTCGTGTCGGGATGTTTAAGCCGAAGTGCAGATAGGCGTGGCGAGTCACCACACGCCCGCGCGGGGTGCGCATGATGTAGCCCTGTTGGATCAGGTACGGTTCCAGCACATCTTCGATGGTATGGCGCTCTTCGCTGATGGCCGCCGCCAGGCTGTCCACGCCCACCGGACCGCCGTCGAACTTCTCGATCATGGTCAGCAGCAGGCGCCGGTCCTGGTGGTCGAAACCACGCTCGTCGATGTCCAGCAGGTTCAACGCCAGGTCGGCAATCGGTTTGGTGATGTGGCCCTTGGCGCGGACTTCGGCAAAATCCCGGACACGACGCAACAGCCGGTTGGCGATCCGCGGCGTACCCCGCGCCCGCCGGGCGATTTCATAAGCGCCATCCGGGTCCAGCGGCAACCCGAGAATGCCGGCCGAGCGGCCGACAATCGTCGCCAGATCGGCGTTGTTGTAGAACTCCAGGCGCTGGACAATACCGAAACGGTCCCGCAGCGGGTTGGTCAACATGCCAGCGCGGGTAGTGGCGCCCACCAGGGTAAAAGGCGGCAGATCCAGCTTGATGGAACGGGCCGCCGGCCCCTCGCCAATCATGATGTCGAGCTGGAAGTCCTCCATGGCCGGGTACAGCACTTCCTCGACGATCGGCGACAGCCGGTGGATTTCATCGATGAACAGCACATCATGGGGCTCAAGGTTGGTCAGCAGCGCCGCCAGGTCACCCGGACGTTCGAGGACCGGCCCGGAGGTACTCTTGATCGACACGCCCATCTCCTGGGCAATGATGTTGGCCAGGGTAGTCTTGCCCAAACCGGGAGGACCGAAGATCAAGGTATGGTCCAGAGACTCGTTACGCCCGCGGGCCGCCTGGATAAACAGTTCCATTTGCTCGCGAACCGCCGGCTGACCGATGTAATCGGCCAGGCTGACGGGACGAATCGCACGGTCTTGTACTTCTTCACGGTCACGGGGGGCACCCGTGGCGGCGATCAGACGATCGGCTTCAATCACTTAAATCATTCCCTTCAGGGCACGACGAATCATGTCTTCGGTGCTCAAGCCTTTTTCCTTGATAGCGGAAATCGCCTTGCTGGCCTCCTGCGGCTTGTAGCCCAGGGAGATCAGTGCGGTGACCGCATCGTTTTCCGCGCTGGCCGCGGGCGCTGGCGCGTCCGGCTGGTTCGGCACCAGCGCGAACATGGCTGGCACTGCCTCCCAGGCCTTGAACCGGTCCTTGAGCTCAACCAGCAGGCGCTCGGCGGTTTTCTTGCCCACCCCTGGCACCTTGGTCAGGGCCGACGTGTCCTGGGACTGCACGCAGCGCACCAGTTCGTCGACTTCCAGGCTCGACATCAAGGCCAGGGCCAATTTCGGACCGACGCCGTTGAGACGAATCAGCTCGCGGAAGAAATCCCGCTCGCGCTTGCCGACGAAGCCATAGAGTAACTGGGCATCCTCGCGCACGACCAAATGGGTGTGCAGCGTCAGCGGTTCACCGACCGACGGCAGGCGATACAGCGTGGTCATGGGCACTTCAAGCTCATAACCCAGGCCATTTACATCCAGAATCAGGTGCGGCGGCTGTTTTTCAGCCAGGGTGCCGCGCAAGCGTCCAATCACGTTTCAGATCCTTGGGCGTAGGCCAGCCGTGGGCTGGCGAGTAACGGCCGAAGCATGGAGGCCGACGACACAGGCGCAAAATGCTCGGGCTCACGAAAGATTGCGCTGATGCTATCAGAGACGCAGGCGCCCGCCACGACTGCGTGCGGCTCCCAGGCCATGCGGCAACAGGCTGGAACGGGTATGGGCATGGCAAATGGCGATGGCCAGGGCGTCGGAGGCGTCGATCTGCGGTTTGCTGACCAGTTTCAGCAGATGCATCACCATCATCTGCACCTGCTCCTTATTCGCCGCCCCCGTTCCAACGACTGCCTGCTTGACCTGGGTTGCGGTGTATTCGGCGATTTCCAGGTTTTCCTCCGCACCGGCCACAATGGCCGCCCCTCGAGCCTGCCCCAGCTTCAGGGCAGAATCGGCGTTGCGCGCCATGAAGACCTTTTCAATACCCATGGTGACCGGGCCGTAGGTCTGGATGACTTCACGCACGCCGCGATAAACAATCTGCAAGCGCTCATGCAACTCACCGGCGCCGGTGCGGATACAGCCTGAGGCGACGTATACGCAGCCACGCCCGGTATCACGAACCACGCCGTAGCCGGTGATGCGCGAACCGGGGTCGATACCAAGGATTAGAGTCATAACGCCTGCGAAAGGTAATGCGGTTGCTTGAGGATACAGCCGTGTAGGAGCTGGCGAAGCCTGCGATCTTTTGATTTTGCCTTTTCGACCAGAAAATCAAAGGATCGCAGGCTTCGCCAGCTCCTACGGGGGTTAGCCGAGTTGTTCGGCGACCGCTTCAGGAATATCGGCGTTGGAATAAACGTTCTGCACATCATCCAGGTCTTCAAGCATGTCGATCAGCTTGAGCACCTTCTCGGCGCCTTCCAGGTCCAGTTCGGCGCTGGTGGTCGGCTGCATGACGATTTCGGCGTCGGCGGGTATGAAACCGGCGGCCTCCAACGCATTGCGCACGGCGTAGAAGCTGGCGAACGAGGTGAACACGTCGAACGAACCGTCCTCATGACTGACCACGTCATCGGCGTCGGCTTCCAGGGCCGCTTCCGTCAGGGCGTCTTCATCGATACCCGGCGCGAAGCTGATCTGCCCCTTGCGCTCGAACAGGTACGCCACCGAACCGTCGGTGCCCAGGTTGCCCCCACATTTGCTGAAGGCATGACGCACGGCGGCGGCGGTACGGTTGCGGTTGTCGGTCATGCACTCAACCATCACCGCCACGCCACCGGGACCGTAACCCTCGTAGGTCAGCTCTTCCACATTATCGGCTTCGGTCGCACCCGCACCGCGGGCAACGGCCCGATCGATGATGTCGCGACTCATGTTCGCCCCAAGCGCCTTGTCCAGGGCCAGGCGCAAGCGCGGGTTGGAGCCCGGATCACCGCCACCCTGGCGGGCAGCGACCGTCAGCTCACGGATCCACTTGGTGAAAATCTTGCCCCTCTTGGCATCCTGACGTTCTTTGCGGTGCTTGATGTTCGCCCACTTGGAATGACCTGCCATAACTCGCTCCGGTTTCTCTTTGAAACATTGCCCGCCCTGCGCTGGCGCAAGAGCCGGCAACCAGAAATATCGACCCCAATGAAAAGGCGCATCCGAAGATGCGCCTCCAGGTGTCGGCCTTACTCAGCCTTTGGCTGTTCACGCAGACGGATGTGCAGCTCGCGCAGAGCCTTGGCATCCACTACGCCCGGAGCCTGGGTCATGACATCGGCCGCGCTCTGGGTTTTCGGGAACGCGATCACTTCACGGATCGACTGGGCGCCGGTCATCAGCATCACCAGACGGTCCAGGCCAAAGGCCAGGCCGCCGTGGGGCGGTGCACCGTACTTCAGCGCATCGAGCAGGAAGCCGAATTTCTCTTCCTGCTCCGCTTCACTGATGCCCAGCAGACGGAAGACCGCCTGTTGCATTTCCTTGCGGTGGATACGGATCGAACCGCCACCCAGCTCGGTGCCGTTCAAGACCATGTCGTAAGCGCGTGACAGAGCGGTGGCCGGGTTGGCTTCCAACTCCTCAGGTGAGCACTTCGGCGCGGTGAACGGGTGGTGCAGCGCGGAGAAACTGCCGTCGTCGTTCTCTTCAAACATCGGGAAGTCGACGACCCACATCGGCGCCCACTCGCAGGTCAGCAGCTTGAGGTCGTGACCCAGCTTGATGCGCAACGCGCCCAAGGCTTCGCTGACGATCTTGGCCTTGTCGGCGCCGAAGAACACGATGTCGCCATCAACCGCGCCCACGCGATCGAGGATCACGTTCAGGTTGGCTTCAGGGATGTTTTTCACGATCGGCGATTGCAAGCCGTCGACACCCGCCGCGCGCTCGTTGACCTTGATGTACGCCAGCCCCTTGGCACCATAGATGCCGACGAACTTGGTGTAGTCGTCGATCTGCTTGCGCGGCATGCTTGCCCCGCCTGGCACACGCAGGGCCGCGATCCGGCATTTCGGATCATTGGCCGGGCCGCTGAACACCTTGAAATCGACTTCCTTGAGCTGATCGGCCACGTCCACCAGTTCCAGCGGGTTGCGCAGGTCCGGCTTGTCGGAACCGTAGCGGCGCATGGCTTCTTCGAAGGTCATGTGCGGGAACTCGCCGAATTCCAGACCCAGCACTTCCTTGAACAGGTTGCGGATCATGCCTTCGGTCAGGCCCATGATGTCTTTTTCGTCGAGGAAGCTGGTCTCGATGTCGATCTGAGTGAACTCAGGCTGACGGTCGGCACGCAGGTCTTCGTCGCGGAAACACTTGGCGATCTGGTAGTAGCGGTCGAAGCCGGCCACCATCAGCAATTGCTTGAACAACTGCGGCGATTGCGGCAAGGCAAAGAAGCTGCCGGGGTGGGTGCGGCTCGGCACCAGGTAGTCGCGAGCACCTTCAGGCGTTGCACGGGTCAGGATCGGCGTCTCGACGTCGAGGAAACCGTTTTCATCCAGGTAACGACGGATGCTGGTGGTCATGCGCGAACGCAGACGCAGCTTCTCGGCCATTTCCGGACGACGCAGGTCAATGAAGCGATAGCGCAGGCGGGTTTCTTCGCCCACGTCGGAGTATTCGTTGAGCGGGAACGGCGGGGTTTCCGCTTCGTTGAGCACTTCCAGCTCGTAGCCCAGCACTTCGATCATGCCCGAGGCCATGTTGGCGTTGCCGGCACCGGCCGGACGCAGGCGTACCTTGCCGGTGATCTTGACCACGTACTCGCTGCGCACGCGGTCGGCGGCGGCGAAGGTTTCAGCGCGGTCCGGGTCGAACACCACTTGGGCCAGGCCTTCACGATCACGGATATCGAGGAAAATCACCCCGCCATGGTCACGGCGACGATGGACCCATCCGCAAAGAGTAACTTCCTGACCTTCCAGGCTTTCGTTCAGTTGGCCGCAATAATGGCTGCGCATCATGGTAGTGGTTTCACTTCTCGTAATTCGAAATTCGGTTGGAGGCCCTGCCCGTGCAAGAGCTCGCGCGTGTTCAACTCAGTCCGCTTTGTCGCCACCGGCCAGGTTCTTCTTGGCGCCGGTCTTGAAGTCGGTTTCATACCAGCCGGTACCACCGAGGCGGAAACCTGGCATGGACAGCATCTTTTTCAGTTCCGGCGCCTGGCAGGCAGGGCAATCGACCAGCGGTGCCGCGCTGATCTTTTGAATGGCTTCCATCTGATGACCACAGGAAGCACATTGATAGTCGTACATCGGCATGGGGTTGTCTCGGCGATCAGGTTACTCGCGCAAAGGCTGGGCTTTGCGGCAAAGAGCGGGATTATATCCATTAAATGCGGCCTGTGCAGCCGCAAGACTAAACAGTCATTGTCGAGTAGATACTGTGTAGGAGTTACGTAGGAGCTGACGAGTGCAACGAGGCTGCGATCTTGCCCCAGGCACTTGAGTCTAATCGCAGCCTTCGGCAGCTCCTACGCCGCACCATGATCCATGCCAGCGTCCTTCAAACTGTGCACCACGCAAACCACGCGCACCAAACCGCTGAAATTGCGCACCCCACCATGGCGCAGGTGCACCTCCCGGTCCACATGGGAGAGCAAGGTGCTGATGGAACAGCTGTTGAGCTGGGCCATCTCACCGAGAATATCCCAATAGACCTGCTCAAGCCGAAGACAGGTGGCGAACCCGTTCAGGCGAATCGATCGGGACAGGGGCCGGGCCAGTTGCATGTCGAACCCCCGGACGAACGGGTCGATGATAATGGGCTGAAAGCGCCCATGCACACCCTCCCCGGGTTCTTTTCCTTGAATCATACCGTTGACACTCCTTTGCCATACGAACCTCTCAATTGGAACAACCAATCAGTGGCTCTATGGAAGCTCAACGGCATCGCCAGATCCAGATGACTTTATGACCATCGGCGTAGGACAAGCCAGCAGCAAGCAGGCGACGAATTACGACGTCCTACACAAAGTGCGGGCGATAATGCCAACGCCCCCGTCATCGCCGGGCCCGGCGCTTACCGGTCTTCCAGCAACGAGCGCAACATCCATGCGGTTTTTTCATGGACCTGCATGCGCTGGGTCAGCAGATCGGTGGTCGGTTCGTCACTGACCTTGTCCGATAAAGGGAGGATGCTACGGGCCGTACGCGTCACGGCCTCCTGACCCTCGACCAACTGACGGATCATGTCTTCGGCGCCAGGCACGCCTTCTTCTTCCTTGATAGAAGACAAGCGTGCATACACGGAGTAAGCGCCCGGCGCGGGAAAGCCCAGGGCACGAATGCGTTCGGCAATCAGATCCACTGCCAGCGCCAGTTCGTTGTATTGCTCCTCGAACATCAGGTGCAGGGTGCGAAACATCGGCCCCGTGACATTCCAGTGAAAATTATGGGTCTTGAGGTACAAGACATAAGTATCCGACAGAAGGCGTGAAAGCCCCTCGACGATGGATTTGCGATCTTCTTCACTGATCCCGATATCAATTGCCATGTTGGTTGATCTCCTGCGGTGATGAATTCGACAGCGGTTCTTGCACTCTAGCGGGTGTTACCGCCGCCAGCCTGCGACAAATCGCCAGCCCTCCTGAACCGACAAGCCGCAACACCGGACGGTTCCGACGAAGCGGGAAATTTCACGCCCTTGCCCGACCCCTTGCGCCGACGAACAGCGCGGTCCGCCCCCGTAACGGGTTTGAGAAGGTCGGGGCTTTGCTGTTAAATAGGCAGTGTGTCGCTACGCCCATTTTTCCGGGCATGGCGCATAGGCTGAATTCGGGAATGTGTCCAACGCCTCTCTATTGTTCCGAAGCGAACCGCCCCGATCAGCTCTTCCTTAGTGATCCGTCTTAACCGTGAGTCAATCAAAATGTTGAAAATCGTCCACTTGCTAATGGGCGCAGCTGCCCTGCTGCTGTCCTTCATCCCTAGCCTGGGTTCCGAAGCCACGCCTTACCTGCAACATCCCGATGCGCTTTACCTGGCCTTCTTCGGCCTGCTCAACCTGACCCTTGCCCCTGTTATCCCCTACTGGAACAAAGGCCCACGTCATCAACTGCAAAACCTGGTCAGCGCCTTGCTGGTGTTGGCCGTTGCCCTGCAAACCCTGACCCTGCTGGCGCCCATGCCGCAAATCGCCGGTCAACCGGCTGTGCTGTTCAGCCTGACCGCATCACTGCTTGCCGTGGCATTGCACCTGGCTGTCAGCTTCTACAAGAAGTCGTCACCGGCCGCCGCACCGCAGAACTACGACATGTCCAACCGCGATACGGGCACCGTGAAGTGGTTCAACACTTCCAAGGGGTTCGGTTTCATCTCCCGCGACTCCGGCGATGACATCTTTGTGCATTTCCGGGCCATTCGTGGTGAAGGCCACCGTGTTCTGGTCGAAGGCCAGCGCGTGGAGTTCTCCGTGATGAACCGCGACAAGGGCCTGCAGGCCGAAGATGTGATCGCCGCGCTACCGCGTCGCTGATCCCAAGCGTAAAAAAACCGCGAGACAGCCACGCTGCTCGCGGTTTTTTATTGCCTGGCGTTCCACTCGATCAGTAGTGAGGCGGAGGCGCTTCTTCTTCAAAGGTTTCGAATTGCCCGGCCATCTCTTCCTGGCGCTTGAGCAAAGCAGCCATTTGCAGTTGCAGACGCTCGACCACTCGCTGCTGCGCCACCAGCACATCATTGAGTGCCTGGATGGTGTCATCCTGAAACGCCAGACGGCTTTCCAGATCCATTACACGCTCTTCAAGGTTCATGGTTTCAGCCCTCCAGAAACTTGAAATCATCGGTCAAGGCCGCTCGCAATCGGTCGCGAATGACCTTCACCTGTTCAGTAGTATAAGGCTTGGCCGGGTGCTTGCCCCAGACCGGCGCTGGCCAGGCCGCGTCATCACGTTTGCGCACGATGACGTGCATATGCAGTTGGCTGACAACGTTACCCAAGGTTGCAACGTTCAGCTTGTCAGCACTGAAGGAGTCCTTGAGGGTTTCGGCCAGCGCGGTGGTTTCTTTCCACAGTTGCTGTTGATCGGCGTCATCCAACTGAAACAATTCGCTGATATCTTCCCGCCGCGGCACGAGAATGAACCACGGGTAATTGGCGTCGTTGGACAAGAGCAACCGGCACAGCGGGAAGTCACCCATGACCAATGTGTCTTGTTGCAGTTGTGGATCTAAAGCAAACACCGCGCACACTCCTCGCTGGTTATCGTTTTTTGCCCGACTCAGCGGGCCTGCGTGGGACACAGAATCGCAGCATACCCTTGAACGCCGAAGGGTTCACTGCGTACAGCGATGACCCTGCCTGATGCTTTTTTTCCAGCGCGCGCACCAACTCAGCGCAACCGGTAACACATAGGCCTGAGACGGGCGCTGCGAACGTTGCCTCCTGCACCGAGCCTGTAAAATTTTCGTACAGGATGAAGTTTTTTGCACCAAAACAGCACAACGCGTCTACGCTCAGTGCACAAAGCATCCGTGATCTACTCACTGAGAGGGTGAACCGGTAACGTTTTTGGTTGTCTCGCAGCGTTTAACGGCTGTAAACACGAGAGCAGCACAGCAGTCAACCCTAATTAAAACAAGGCCTTTGGAGCCCGGTTTCATGAGGTTTCGCCGCGCCAGCAGGGAGAATGTGAAAAAAACGTGAACAAAAACCGGGTTTGAGCATGCTTGTTGCATTCATCCCCACATTGCCTGCAGGGTCTCGCCGGAAGCGAAAACCTGCTGGCCTATAAATAAAGTGGCAAGGTTGCCCACAGGGAGCTTCAAGCGCAGTAACAAAGGACTCTTTACACCGACGCCGGGAAAAAAGAAGCAACTTCGAGTTGTGAGTCCGATTGCGCCGGAACAGCCTAAATACGACATGGATCGAGCCATTGGCGACAGGGTCGTAAAGAAGCTGAAAGATTGGATGGGCAAGTATCGCCAATGAATGTCGTCGTGATATAAGTTCGCGCCGACACAAAAAGAAAGAGCCGCCCAGATAAAAAAACAGGTGGGACGGCAAGACTCTTCTAAAAACCAAAGGAGCAAATCACGATGCGCGTGATGAAGTGGAGCATGATCGCACTGGCTGTTTCGGCCAGTACCTCGCAGTTCGCAATGGCCTCTTCCCAGGAAGAATCCAAGGGCTTTTTTGAAGATCAGAGCCTGAACGTTCTGAGCCGTATGCTGTACATGAACCGCGACTTCAAGAACGAAGCAAGCACTCGCCAAAGTTATCGTGAAGAAGCCGGCCTTGGCGTACGTGCCATGTACGAGTCGGGCTTTACCCAAGGCACCGTAGGCGTAGGCGTTGACGCCTTTGCATTCGGCTCCGCCAGATTCGACGGTGGCACCGGCCGTGCCGGTAACGGTTTGTTCGCTGCGGACAGCGATGGCAATCTGGAAGACACTCAATCGAAGGCTGGGGGCGCAGTTAAATTCCGTCTGTCCGACACCGTCCTGAAATACGGCAACCAGATCACCACCAGCCCAGTATTCTCCACCGACGACAGTCGTCTGCTGCCTGAAGTTGCCACCGGCACCTTGATCACCAGCAACGAAATCAAGGGTCTGGAGCTGAGCGCAGGTCACTTCACTGCGATGAGCGCACAGACAGGCATGGGCCGTGACAGCATCAACGGCGCGGGTAATCCTGGCTTGAAATCCGCTGACATTGCAGGTGCAACCTACCAGTTCACCGACAATTTCGTAGCTGGCGTAGCGGCTTCCGACGTTGAAGATTACTTCAAGAAAAAATACATCAATCTGAACTACACCCTGCCAATTAACGAAGATCAGTCTCTGAACTTCGATTTCAACGGCTACGACAGCAAGAGCCAGGGTCAAGAGTTGAGCGGCGATATCGACAACCGCATCTGGTCCCTCGCAGCGGCCTATGCTATCGGGGCGCACAAGTTCACCCTGGCTCACCAGCGCTCCAGCGGTGACAGTGGCTACGCATACGGCGTTGACGGCGGCGGTACTATCTTCCTCGCCAACTCCGTACAGTACTCCGACTTCAACAGCGAAGACGAGCGCTCCTGGCAGGCTCGCTACGACCTGAACATGAAGACTTATGGCGTTCCCGGCCTGAGCTTCATGACTCGTTACGTCACTGGCGACAACATCACCACTGGCGGCGTAGAGGGCAAAGAACACGAGTGGGACTTCGAAACCAAGTACGTTATGCAAAGCGGTCCAGCCAAAGACCTGTCTTTCCGCATTCGTAGCGCGTTCTACCGCACCAACACTGCCCATACTGACTCTGTCAGCGTCAGGGACAACAACGACTTCCGCTTCATCGTCGAATACCCTCTGAGCATCTTGTAATTCAGCGGTCGTTCGATAGTTACACCCGCAACACATAAAAAACCGCTCACCTGATTCAGGTGAGCGGTTTTTTTGTATCCATTGCATGTCAGCTTAAAAACAACTTGGTAATTAGCAAGCCAACTAACAATCTCTTGATGCATTCAAAGCGTTATTGCGCTGCCCCTTCGTGAACCATACGAATAACGCGTTGTGGAAACGGAATATCAATCCCCGCGTCTTTCAAACGATCTCGGGCCTGTTCATTGAACATGAACATCACGTTCCAGTAATCGGCCGTCTTGACCCATACCCGCAACGACACCGTGATCGAACTGTCACCCAGGGTCGAAATCACCGCCTCCGGCGCCGGGTCGGCCAGTACGCGCTCGTCCTTGGCCAGCTCCAGCAACACTTCCCGAGCCTTTTGCAGGTCGGCCTGGTAATCCACGCCCACATCGAACACCACTTTGCGGGTCGGCTGGCGATTGGTGTTGGTGATGATGCCGTTCGACAGGTTGCCGTTGGGTACGATGACGGTTTTGTTGTCACCGGTGCGAATCACGGTGTGGAAGATCTGGATGCTGTCGACCGTACCGGCCACGCCCTGGGCTTCGATCCAGTCACCGATGCGGAACGGGCGGAACAACAGAATCAGCACGCCACCGGCGAAGTTCGCCAGGCTGCCCTGCAACGCCAGACCGATCGCCAGGCCCGCCGCACCAATGGCCGCGATGAACGAGGTGGTTTCAATGCCGATCATCGACGCCACGCTGACGATCAGCAGGATCTTGAGGATGATGTTCGCCAGGTTGCTGATAAACCCTTGCAGCGCCAGGTCGGCATTGCGCAGTGCCAGCAGCCCGCCGAGTTTGCGGGTTACCTTGTTGATCAGCCACCAGCCGATGGCCAGCGTGATCACCGCCAGCAGCACCCGGCTGCCGTACTCCATAATCATGGGGATCCAGGCCTCGGACGCCTTGATCAAATTGTCCACTTCAGCGTTCAAGTCCATCTACTTCCCCTTTATTCCTGTTACCACGTAAGACTTGTGCAAATACCCTGTGGCGAGGGAGCTTGCTCCCGCTGGGCTGCGTAGCGGCCCTTCTTGTGGGTGCTACGCACCCAAGCGGGAGCAAGCTCCCTCGCCACAGTACTTCTCTGTGCCAACCGTTTTCCTGTGCAACCGGCTATCAGTCGCGGAAGTTATTGAACTGCAAAGGCATGCCGAATTCCTTGCCCCGCAATGCCGCGATGGCTTCCTGCAAGTCATCACGCTTTTTGCCGGTGACGCGCACTTGCTCGCCCTGGATGGCGGCTTGCACCTTGAGCTTGGCGTCCTTGATATGAGCAACGATTTTCTTTGCCAGTTCCTTATCGATGCCTTCCTTGAGCACGGCTTCCTGCTTCATCAGCTTGCCCGAGGCATAGGCGTCCTTGACCTCAAGGCACTGCACGTCGATCTTGCGCTTGACCAGGGCCAGCTTGAGGATCTCGATCATTGCCTCAAGCTGGAAGTCGGCCTCGGCGGTCAGGTTGACGGTCAGGTCCTTCTCCTTGAACTCGAAACTGCCCTTGCCCTTGAGGTCATAACGACGGTCGAGTTCCTTGACGGCGTTTTCAACGGCGTTGGTGACTTCGTGTTTGTCCAGTTCGGATACCACGTCGAATGACGGCATGTAGTGTTCTCCAATAAAAAAGACGCGCCCGTAACAAAGGCGCGTGCTTGGCTTGTGGTTAAAATCGGGCTCATTATAACGGGTCTTTTCCTGTCGACACTGCGAGCCCCCAGATGCCTGCGCCAAACCGAGTAAAAAACTGATGTCCACCACCTGGCATGTCCTGGGGGCCGGCAGCCTCGGCATGTTGTGGGCAGCGCGCCTGGCCCGGGCCGGTTTGCCGGTGCGACTGGTACTGCGCAATGAACAACGCTTGCAGGCCTATCAGGCCGCCGGGGGGCTGACGCTGGTGGAACAGGGCCAGGCCCGGCATTACCCGGTACCTGGGCAAACAGCCGACGCCCCCGAGCCGATCAAACGCCTGCTCCTGGCCTGCAAAGCCTATGACGCCGAAGCGGCCGTGGCTTCTGTGGCCCATCGGCTGAGCGCCGACTCGGAACTGATCCTGCTGCAGAACGGCCTCGGCAGTCAGGACGCGGTCGCCAATCGTGTTCCCCTGGCCCGTTGCATCAGTGCCTCCAGTACCGAAGGGGCGTTCCGCGACGGTGACTGGCGCGTGGTGTTCGCCGGCCACGGCTACACCTGGCTAGGTGACCCCGCGCACCCGGTGGCACCGATCTGGCTGGACGACCTCACCGCCGCCGGCATTCCCCACGAATGGACGGCTGATATCCTCACCCGCCTGTGGCGCAAACTGGCGCTCAACTGTGCGATCAACCCACTGACCGTCCTGCACCACTGCAAGAACGGCGGCTTGCAGGCGCATCACTGCGAAGTGGCGACCCTCTGCGCAGAACTCACGGACCTGCTGGAACGCTGCGGCCAGCCCATGGCAGCCGAAGACTTGCAGCCGGAAGTCGAACGGGTCATCCAGGCCACCGCCGCCAACTACTCCTCGATGTACCAGGACGTCGCCAATGGGCGCCGCACCGAAATCAGCTACCTGCTCGGCCACGCGTGCAAGGTTGCCGAGCGCCACCGGTTGGCGGTGCCCCATCTGGAACAAGTGCGGCAGCGACTGATTGCCCACTTGCACAACCTCGGATTGCCCGGCGACTGAGCAGCGGCTACGCTGGCCCTCGTGTTCCTTTTTAACGAAGAGTCCGATGCCATTGCGCCAGCGCCTTGAAAACCTCCCGGTCGGCCAGAAACTGCTGGCCGCCCTGCTGGTGTTGTTGACCACCGTCCTGCTGGTGGCCAACCTGACCTTTATCAGCGCCGCCTATTACATCTCCCAGGAAAGCATGGCGCCCCAGGCCCTGCAGACCATCGGTCGACTGGTGGCCAACCCGAGCCTGATCGCCGACGCCCTGCAGTCGCCCCAGACCGCCCAGCGCTTGCTGGATGAACTCAACAGCTACACACCGTTGCGGGCCGCCGCCTTGTATGACGGCGAAGGTGAACGCCTGGCGCAACTGCAGGAGGGCGAAAAGCTCAAGCTGCCGGACCATTACCGCCATATGCAGGCATGGCAAGCCAGTGAGTTTCGCAGCAATCAGGTCATCACCCTGCCCCGTCCCGGCACGGCGCCGGGTCATCTGTTGCTGGTGGCCAGCAGCGAACTGCCGACGGCGTTCTACACCGGCACCTTGACCGCCAGCCTCGGCATCCTGATTTTCAGCGTATTGCTGTGGCTGGTCATTGCCCAGCAGATCAAGCGCCTGATCACCCAGCCGATTCATCAGCTCGAGGAGCTGTCGCGCCAGGTCACCCGCGAGGAGAACTATTCCCTGCGCGCCGCCCGCGGCAACCACGACGAAATCGGCAGCTTGGCCGAGGCGTTCAACACCATGCTCTCGCGGATCGAAGCCCGAGAGCAGCAGCTCAAGCGCGCGCGGGACGATTCCCAGGCTGCCTACGACCAGGCCCAGGGCCTGGCGGAAGAAACCCGCCACACCAATCGCAAACTGGAACTGGAAGTCCAGGTGCGCAGCAAGATCGAGAAAAAACTCACCGGCTTCCAGAACTACCTCAACAGCATTATCGATTCCATGCCCTCGGCCCTGATTGCCCTCGACGAACAGCTCTACGTCACCCAATGGAATCAGGAAGCCAGCGCCCTCTCCGGCACACGCCTGGACGAGGCGCTGAACCAGCCGATCTTCCTCGCCTTCGAACCGCTCAAGCCTTACCTGCCGCAGCTCAAGCAAACGGTCGAACAGCACACGGTGGCGAAGATCGAACGTGTCACCTGGACCAAGGACGACGAGGCCCGGCACTATGCCCTGACCTTCTATCCACTGATGGGCGGCGCCGGCCGCGGCGTGGTGATCCGCATCGATGACATCACCCAGCGTCTGTCGCTGGAAGAAATGATGGTGCAGTCGGAGAAGATGCTCTCGGTCGGCGGACTCGCGGCGGGCATGGCCCATGAAATCAACAACCCGTTGGGAGCCATCCTGCACAACGTGCAAAACATCCGTCGGCGTCTGTCGCCGGAGCTGCCGAAGAACATCGAACAGGCCGAACAACTGAATATCGAACTGCAAAGGGTGAACCTTTACCTGCAAAGCCGGGAAATCCCACAATTGCTCGATGGCATTCAGCAGGCCGGCGCCCGGGCGGCGAAAATCGTCACCCACATGCTCAGTTTCAGCCGGCGCAGCACCCGGCAGATGGCCCCCTGCGACCTGCCGGCGCTGATCGACCAAGCGGTGGAAATCGCCGGTAACGACTTTGACCTGGCGATCGGTTTCGATTTCAAGGGCCAGGCGATCATCCGGCAGTTCGACCCGAACCTGGGCCCGGTGCCCGGCACCGCCAACGAGCTGGAGCAGGTGCTGCTCAACCTGCTGAAAAACGCCGCCCAGGCGATCCATCAACGCCAGGACGACAGCGAGCCCGGCCGGATTATCCTGCGCACGCGGCTGAACCCACCGTGGGCAGAGATCCAGGTGGAGGACAACGGCATCGGCATGAGCGAGAACGTGCGCAAACGCACCTTCGAGCCGTTCTTCACCACCAAGGAAATCGGCCAAGGGACCGGACTGGGGCTGTCGGTGTCGTATTTCATCATCACCAATAACCACAAGGGCCAGATGGAAGTGCAGTCCGCGCCGGGCCAGGGCACCTGCTTCACCTTGCGCCTGCCGTTGACTGGCCCTTCAATGGTGCCGCAGGAACACAAGCAACTGGAGCGCTGAACATGGGTTTTCGCCTGTCGAAGATTTACACCCGCACCGGCGACAAAGGTGAAACCGGGTTGGGGGATGGTCGCCGTGTAGCCAAGGACCATCCACGGGTCGAGGCCATTGGCGAGGTCGACACGCTCAACAGTCAGTTGGGATTGTTGCTCGCCAGCCTTGCTGTAGAGGTAGCTGAATATCCGGCGCTACAGGAGCTGATCGAGGTCTTGGCGCCGTGTCAGCACCGGCTGTTCGACTTGGGCGGTGAACTGGCGATGCCAGCCTATCAAGCCTTGAACATGAAGGAAGTCGAGCGCCTGGAAGCCGCCATCGATGCATGGAACGAAGAAGTGGGGCCGCTGGAGAATTTCATCCTGCCCGGTGGCTCGACACTGATCGCCCAGGCCCATGTCTGCCGCAGCCTGGCCCGTAGCGCCGAACGCCGCTGTCAGCAGTTGAACGCCGTGGAGCCATTGGCCGGGCCGGGGCTGGCGTATATCAATCGCCTGTCGGATCTGTTGTTCGTCGCGGCGCGGGTCATTGCCCGCAGGCAGGGGGTGGCGGAGGTGCTGTGGGTGGCGGCTGCCAAGCCTGGGAGTTGAGCTGGGTCGCCTGGCAGGACCTCATCGCGAGCGGGCTCGCTCCCACATGGGATTTGTGGTGTAACCAGTATCCATGTCACGCAACAGACTCTCTGTGGGAGCGAGCCTGCTCGCGATGAGGCCCGCGAACACCCCACCCAATCAAGGCCCAGGCCAAAACGCTCGAATCCCCGCCACGCCCTGCGCGCCCGCTGCCCAGGCTTGCTGCCGTTCGTCAGGTCCGACCCCACCCAACAGATACACCGGCCTGTTGAAGCCTTCAATCAACCGCGAAGCCTCTTCCCACCCCAGCGGTTGGGCCTCGGGATGGGTCTGGGTCGGTTGCACCGGCGAGAGCGTGACGAAGTCCACGTCTATCTGCTGCGCCAGGGACAACTCTTCGGCGTTGTGGCAGGACGCCGCCAACCAACGGTCCTTGCCGAAAGGACGACCGGCCGCAGCATGCTTGCGCAATTGCGCGGCGGTAATGTGCCAACCGGCGGAAGGAAAATCCCCCAGCCATTCGAAGGGCCCCTTGAGCATCAACTGGGCCTTGCCAGCGCACAATCCTGCCGCGTCCACCGCCAGATCGCGGTATTGCGGGTCGTAGCCGTTGGGGGCGCGCAACTGGACCAGTTTGATCCCGCCGGCAATAGCCTTTTGCATGCCGCGCAGCAACTGCGGCGTTTCGAGGCCTTCAGGGGTGATCAGGTATTCGCCCGGCAAACGGGCCGCCGCGATAATCGGCTGGTTGGCCGCCGGGAACTCATGGTTCAAAAGCTCCCGGCCCGTGACCCAGGCCAACGGTTGCCCTTCGACGCCGTGGGGCTCGCCGGTGAACGCCGAGACTTCCCAGACATCCAGCAACACCTGTTTGTCCGGATAATCATGGCGCACCTTGATCAGCGGCCGGGCGGTGTCGACCACAATCCCCAGCTCTTCATGAAGCTCTCGGGCCAGGGCGGTTTCGACGGACTCATCCGCCTCGACCTTGCCACCGGGAAACTCCCAGAGGCCGCCTTGGTGCTGAGTGTCGGCCCGTCGGGCGATCAGGATTTTGCCGGCAGCGTCACGAATGACCGCCGCCGCTACATGGACTCGTTTCACCGCGCTGTTTCCTCCAGGCCGGCCTGTTGCCACGCCTTGAACGCCGGCCATTGATAGATAGTTTCGACATAGGCCGCATCGACCTCGGGCAACGCCACCTGATAGGTGCGCAAGCGCACGGCCACCGGGGCGAAGAACACATCGGCCAGGCTCAAGCGGCCAAACAGGTAGGGCCCGGCTTCAGTCGCCGCGGCACGGCATTCGGCCCACAGCGCCAGCATCCGCTGGATTTCCGTCTGAACCTCCGCCGGCATAGGCTCCAGCGGCGCATCGCGGGCCAGGTCAAATGGCATGTGGCTACGGATGGCAAAAAAACCGCTGTGCATTTGTGCACAGGCCGAACGTGCCTGAGCCCGGGCCACCACGTCCCTGGGCCAGAGGCCGGCGTCTGGAAACTGTTCCGCCAGGTATTCGGCAATCGCCAGGGAGTCGGCGATCACACCGAATTCGGTCTTGAGCAACGGGACCTTGGCGGTGGCTGAATACTTGAGCAGTTTTTCACGGGTGTCGGGTTGGTCGAGCCTGACCAGTTCCTCGGTGTACTTTGCGCCGGTCAACGCCAGGGCCAAAGCGCCGCGCAAGGACCAGGAGGAAAGGTGTTTGTCGCCGATGATCAGGTGCAGGCTCATGTCTGGAATCCTTTCTTATGGGTCAATCAGAAATTGTGTCGAATCTGTACGGGCGCCATCGCGAGCAGGCTCGCTCCCACAGAGGAAATTGTGGTGTGACTACTTTTTATATCACCCAACGACCCCCTGTGGGAGCGAGCCTGCTCGCGATTGGCGCAACTCGATCCCGAACTGTTAAGTCCGATACTCAGCGTTGATCTTCACATACTCGTGGGACAGGTCGGTCGTCCAGATCGTTTCGCTGCAATCACCCCGTCCCAGCTCGATACGAATGGTGATTTCTTCCTGCTGCATCACCGCCGCGCCCTGGGCTTCGGTGTAGGTGGCGGCGCGTGCGCCCTGGCTGGCGATGCAAACTTCACCGAGGAACACGTCGATCTTGCTCACGTCCAACTCCGGCACACCGGCACGGCCGACCGCGGCGAGGATCCGGCCCCAGTTCGGGTCGGAGGCGAACAGTGCGGTCTTGATCAGCGGCGAGTGCGCCACGGTGTAGCCGACGTCCAGGCATTCCTGATGGTTGCCGCCGCCGTTGACCTGCACGGTCACGAACTTGGTCGCGCCTTCGCCGTCACGGACGATGGCCTGGGCCACCTCCATGCACACTTCGAACACGGCCTGCTTGAGGGCGGCGAACAGCGCACCGCTGGCTTCGGTAATTTCCGGCAGGTCAGCCTTGCCGGTGGCGATCAGCATGCAGCAGTCGTTGGTGGAGGTGTCGCCGTCGATGGTAATGCGGTTGAACGACTTGTTGGCGCCGTCGAGCATCAGGTCTTGCAGCACCTGCCGGGAGACTTTGGCGTCAGTGGCGATGTAACCAAGCATGGTCGCCATGTTCGGGCGGATCATGCCGGCGCCTTTGCTGATGCCAGTGACGGTGACCGTCACGCCATCGTGCTGAAACTGACGACTGGCCCCCTTGGGCAGCGTGTCGGTGGTCATGATGCCGGTAGCGGCAGCGGCCCAGTTGTTTTCCGACAGGTCATCCAGAGCGGCCTGCAACGCGCCTTCGATTTTCTCGACCGGCAACGGTTCGCCGATCACGCCGGTGGAGTACGGCAGCACCTGGCTGGCGTCGACGCCGGTCAGCTCGGCCAGTTTGGCGCAGGTGCGCTCGGCGGCAGCCAGGCCTGGGGCACCGGTGCCGGCGTTGGCGTTTCCAGTGTTGGTCAGCAGGTAACGCACCGGCCCCTGGACCCGTTGCTTGGCCAGGATGACGGGGGCTGCGCAAAAGGCGTTGAGGGTAAACACGCCGGCCACCGTCGAGCCTTCGACGCAACGCATGACCACGACATCCTTGCGCCCTGGGCGCTTGATGCCCGCCGAGGCGATACCGAGTTCAAAACCGGCAACCGGGTGCAACGTTGGCAACGGACCAAGACCAACAGCCATGAATGCGCTCCTAAATAGATAAATCGACACCGCCTTAATCGAGACGGCGAATCAAAATGGCAAAACGCCGCGACGGCTGAAAGCCGGTCGCGGCGCGGGTCGTTCAGCGTTTGAAACGGGTGTTACTGAATCTGCCCGTGACAATGCTTGTATTTCTTGCCCGAACCGCAATAGCACAGCTCGTTGCGGCCCAGCTTCTGCTCGTTACGTACCGGCGCGGTCGCCAAGGCAACATCCACCTCGGCGCCCTCCTCCTGGGCAACTTCCAGGCCTGGGGCCGGGGCGTGCTCAAACTGCATGCGCGCGGCCAGGGCTTCGGCTTCCTGACGCAGACGGGCTTCTTCTTCGACCGGGTCTTCGCGGCGAACCTGAACGTGGGACAACACGCGGATCGAGTCGCGCTTGATCGAATCCAGCAACTCGGAGAACAGCGTGAAGGACTCGCGCTTGTACTCCTGCTTGGGGTTCTTCTGGGCATAACCACGCAGGTGGATACCGTGGCGCAAGTGATCCATGGTCGACAGGTGGTCTTTCCACAGGTCGTCCAGCACCCGCAGCACGATTTGCTTCTCGAAGGAGCGCAGCGCTTCTTCGCCGGCCTGGTCTTCTTTCTCGTTGTACGCAGCGATCAGTTCGGCCAGCAGCTTCTCGCGCAGGGTTTCTTCGTACAGGTGATCGTCTTCGTCCAGCCATTGCTGGATCGGCAACGCCACGCCGAAGTCGCTCTGCAAGGCAGCTTCCAGACCGGCGACATCCCACTGCTCAGGCAGCGACTGCGGCGGAATGTGGGCGCTGATGGTTGCGTTGAGCACGTCCTGGCGGAAATCGGCGATGGTTTCGCCAATGTTGTCGGCGGCCAACAAACTGTTACGCATGTGATAAATCACTTTACGCTGTTCGTTGTTGACGTCGTCGAACTCCAGCAATTGCTTGCGGATATCGAAGTTGCGGCCCTCGACCTTGCGCTGGGCTTTCTCGATGGCGTTGGTCACCATCCGGTGTTCGATCGCTTCGCCGGGCTGCATGCCCAGGGCCTTCATGAAGTTCTTCACCCGATCAGAAGCGAAGATACGCATCAGGCTGTCTTCCAACGACAGATAGAAGCGGCTGGAACCGGCATCGCCCTGGCGACCGGCACGGCCACGCAGCTGGTTGTCGATACGACGCGATTCGTGACGCTCGGAAGCGATCACCTGCAAACCGCCGGACTCGAGCACCTGCTGATGACGCTTCTGCCAGTCGGCCTTGATCTGCGCGATCTGCTCGGGCGTCGGGTTTTCCAGGGAGGCGACTTCCACTTCCCAGTTGCCACCCAACAGGATGTCCGTACCACGACCGGCCATGTTGGTGGCAATGGTCAGGGCACCCGGACGACCGGCCTGGGCGATGATCTCGGCTTCTTTTTCGTGGAACTTGGCGTTGAGGACCTTGTGCTCGATACCTTCCTTGGTGAGCAATGCAGACATGTGCTCGGAAGTTTCGATCGTGGCGGTACCCACCAGGATTGGACGGCCCTGGGCCATGCATTCCTTGATGTCGGCAATGATCGCCGCGTATTTCTCATCGGCGGTGAGGAACACCAGGTCGTTGTAGTCTTTACGGGCCAGCGGCTTGTTAGGCGGGATCACCATCACTTGCAGGCCGTAGATCTGATGGAATTCGAACGCTTCGGTGTCGGCGGTACCGGTCATGCCGGACAGTTTGTTGTACAGGCGGAAGTAGTTCTGGAAAGTGGTCGAGGCCAGGGTCTGGCTCTCGGCCTGGATGTTCAGACCTTCCTTGGCTTCGATGGCCTGGTGCAGGCCTTCGGACAGACGACGGCCCGGCATGGTCCGGCCGGTATGTTCATCCACCAGCACGACCTGGCCGTCCTGGACGATGTACTCGACGTTGCGATGGAACAGCTTGTGCGCACGCAGACCGGCATAAACGTGGGTCAGCAGGCCCAGGTTATGGGCCGAGTACAGGCTCTCGCCCTCGGCCAGCAGGCCGACGCGGGTGAGCATTTCCTCGATGAACTGGTGACCGGCTTCATTGAGCTCGACCTGGCGGGTCTTCTCGTCGACCGTGTAATGGCCGGGCTTGGTCACTTCACCCTCGACTTCTTCGACGTGCAGTTCCAGCTGCGGGATCAGCTTGTTGATCTCGATGTACAGCTTGGAACTGTCCTCGGCCTGACCGGAAATGATCAGCGGGGTACGGGCTTCGTCGATGAGAATGGAGTCGACTTCGTCGATCACGGCAAAGTTGAGTTCGCGCTGGAATTTTTCATCCAGGCTGAACGCCATGTTGTCGCGCAGGTAGTCGAAACCGAATTCGTTGTTGGTACCGTAGGTGATATCGCAGGCGTAGGCGCTGCGTTTTTCTTCCGGCGGCTGGAACGGCGTGACCACCCCGACCGTCAGGCCGAGGAATTCATACAGCGGGCGCATCCAGTTGGCATCACGGCGGGCCAGGTAATCGTTGACCGTCACCACATGCACGCCCTTGCCGGACAGTGCATTGAGGTATACCGCCAGTGTCGCCACCAGGGTCTTGCCCTCACCGGTACGCATTTCAGCGATCTTGCCTTCGTGCAAGGTCATGCCGCCGATCAACTGAACGTCGAAGTGACGCATGCCCATCACCCGCTTGCCGGCTTCACGGGCAACCGCAAAGGCTTCGGGCAGGAGCTGGTCAAGGGTTTCACCCTTGGCGATGCGGTCCTTGAATTCGGCAGTCTTGGCGCGTAACTGATCGTCCGAAAGGGCCACCATTTGCTCTTCGAAGGCATTGACGATCTGTACCGTCTTGAGCATGCGTTTGACTTCACGCTCGTTCTTGCTTCCAAAAAGTTTCTTTAACAAAGGCGCAAACATATCGGCAGGATCTTCCACACTAAAGGGATGGAGGGCGGCCCCGTGAGTCGCCCGTGCAGCCCTCATGGCCGCATGCGAACGAGCATTCTACCCGGAAACGATGGTGAGGAAAGTGGCGTTATTCCACGATGCTGGCACAGCGCTGTGACGGGGCCTCCCTAAAATAAGGGCTTTTACGGGAACTTCAACCCACAAACGAGAGAAGTTATTCATTGATTGGGCGGACAAAGGCGCCCGCGGCGAGCGGTGGCGGCGCACTCGGCGGTTTCTGCTACCATGGCGCCTCTGTCACTTGCGGTATTCGTTCATGGCCTTTCGCCCTCTTCCAGCCAAGGTTCCCGCCGTTCTGCTGCGCGAAGCCAAACCGCTGAAAGCCATCTTCGGCCACGCCAAACGACTGGGTCACTTGCAGCGCCTGCTGGACAGCCAATTACAGCCCGCCGCTCGCGAGCACTGCCACGTGGCCTCCTGGCGCGAAGGCAGTCTGCTGCTGATCGTCACGGACGGGCACTGGGCCACGCGCTTGCGCTATCAGCAAAAGCGCCTGCTGAGGCAATTGCAGGCGTTCGAGGAATTTGCCGGCCTGACGCGGATTCTGTTCAAGGTACAACCGCCCACCGTGCAGGTCGCCGTCAAGGGGCACACGCTGGACTTGTCCACCGACGCAGCCGCCACCATCCAGGCCACTGCGGACGGCATCAGCGACCCCAACCTGCGGGCGGCGCTGGAGCGGTTGGCGGCGCATGCGCGGCCCAAGGATTGATATCTTCAGGGCCTATTGAATAGCTATCGCGAGCAGGCTCGCTCCCACAGGGGATCTTCGGTGAACACAGATTTTGTGCACGAAACAGGACCATTGTGGGAGCGAGCCTGCTCGCGATAGCGGTATATCAGCCACCCCCCCTGTTAAAACTACCGGCGTTTTTTGCTCCCCAGCAACGACCCCATCAACCCACGCACCAACTGCCGGCCCAACTGATTGGCCGCCTGGCGCATCGCCGATTTCAATGCCTGGCCGGCCGCCGTACCGAGAAACTCCCCGGCCTTGTCGGTGAAGCTCGGTTCTTCAGCAGTCGCCTTGCCTTGAACCTCTTCGGCTTGCGGCTCCAAGCCCTTGCGCCCCATCAGCACTTCATAGGCCGACTCGCGATCAATGGGTTTGTCATAACGCCCTTGCAAAGGGGAACCGGCGATCAGCCCTGCGCGCTCAGCTTCGGTCAACGGCCCGATCCGCGACTGGGGCGGCGCCACCAGCACGCGCTGGACCATCTGCGGCGTGCCCTTTTCCTGCAGGGTGCCGACCAGGGCTTCGCCAATACCCAGCTCGGTCAGCACCGTCAGGGCATCGAATTGCGGATTGGGCCGGAAACCGTCCGCCACTGCCCGCAGGGATTTCTGCTCCTTGGTGGTAAAGGCCCGCAGGCCGTGCTGGATGCGCAGGCCCAACTGCGCCAGCACGTCGTCCGGCAAGTCTCCTGGCGACTGGGTCACGAAATACACACCCACGCCTTTGGAGCGAATCAGCCGCACGACCTGTTCCAATCGCTCTTGCAACGCCTTGGGGGTATCGGCAAAGAGCAGATGGGCCTCATCGAAGAACAGCGCCAGCAGCGGTTTGTCCGCGTCGCCGCGCTCGGGCAATTGCTCGAACAACTCGGCCAGCAGCCAAAGCAGGAACGTGGCATAGACTTTCGGCGCTTCATGCACCAGACGGCTGGCGTCCAGCAAATGGATGCGGCCGCGGCCGTTGCTGGCCGGTTGCAGAATATCTTCCAACTGCAAGGCCGGCTCACCGAACAACGCATCCGCGCCTTGTTGCTCCAATGTGGCCAAGCGCCGCAGCAAAGCCTGGCTGGAACCGGTGGTCATCAAAGCGGCGTCGTCCCCCAGCAGCTCGGGGTTGTCCCTGAGGTGGTTGAGCAGCGCCTTCAAGTCCTTGAGATCCAGCAGCAACAGGCCTTCGCGGTCGGCAACCTTGAAGGCCGCGTACAGCGCCGATTGCTGACTGTCGGTGAGTTCCAACAGGCTGCCGAGCAACAGCGGGCCCATTTCACTCAGGGTGGTGCGCAGCGGATGACCGGATTTGCCGTGAATGTCCCACAGGGTCACCGGATACGCCTGGGGGGTGTGGCCGAGCCAGGACATGCCGGCGATACGCTCGGCGACTTTGCCTTGGGGGTTGCCGGCGGCGCCGAGGCCGCAAAGGTCGCCTTTGATGTCTGCAGCGAATACCGCAACGCCCGCGTCGCTGAACGTTTCGGCCAGGCGCTGCAAGGTGACGGTCTTGCCGGTGCCGGTGGCACCCGCCACCAGACCATGACGGTTGGCCAGGCGCATGGCCTGGGCGATGGGTTGGCCGGCAAGGTCGGCGCCAATAACAAGTTGCGATGAGTCAGGCATTTCGTCACCTGTGATTAATCTATGGCCTTGCATGGCCGATATCTAAAGCGACAGACCCTACTGAAAACAAGGTCGGATAATTCCCTAAGGAGAGAAGGAAATATCAGCTTTTTTTCACTATGAAGCCATTTTTGCGCGCTTATATATAAGCACGCTTAGCGTATCAAGACCTTAGCGGACCCCCGAGCCATGAATAAAAACCTGCGCTTTAGCCATAAAATTCTAATAGCCGCCGCGCTCATCGTGATTGCAGCCTTCGCTTCCTTCACGGCCTACAACGATTACCTGCAACGCAACGCCATCCGTGACGACCTGGACAGCTACCTGCATGAAATGGGTGCTGTCACGGCAAACAACATTCAGACCTGGCTGACCGGCCGCATCCTGCTTATCGAGAACCTGGCCCAGAACATCGCCGTCACACCGGACCCGAGCAGCGTCACCCACCTGCTGGAACAGAAAGCGCTGACCTCGACCTTCATGGCGTCCTACCTTGGCGATGCCCAGGGCAGTTTTATCATTCGTCCCGATGCGAAGATGCCTGACGGTTTCGATCCGCGCGTACGTCCTTGGTACAAAGGCGCACAAAGCAGCAGCACCTCGACCCTGACCGAGCCCTACATCGACGCTGCCAGTGGCGGGCTGATCATTTCCATCGCCAGCGCCTCGAAAAACGCCACGCAAAATGTCGGTGTCGTGGGCGGCGACCTGAGCCTGCAGACCATTGTGGACAACCTCAAGACCGTGAATTTCGACGGCATGGGGTATGCCTACCTGATCAGCGCCGACGGCAAGATCCTGGTCCACCCGGATAAAGCCCTGGTCATGAAAACCCTGGCCGAAGCCTACCCGACGAACACCCCGAAGATCAGCGACCAAGTCAGCGAAGTCGAGGTCGATGGCCATACGCGCATCGTGACCTTCACGCCGATCAAGGGCCTGCCCTCGGTGAACTGGTACGTCGGCGTGTCGGTGGATAAAGACAAGGCCTACTCGATGCTCAGCGATTTCCGCACCTCGGCCGTCGTGGCGACGGTCATTGCCGTGGCGTTCATCATTGCGCTGCTGAGCATGTTGATCCGCTTGCTGATCCAGCCGTTGCATGTGATGACCCGGGCGATGGAGGGCATCGCCGATGGCGACGGCGACCTGACCAAACGCCTGACGATCCAGAATCAGGACGAATTCGGCATTCTGGGCACGGCGTTCAACCGCTTCGTGGAACGTATCCATAATTCGATCCGCGAAGTGTCTTCCGCCACCGAACACGTCAACGAAGTTGCCTTGCGGGTGGTGAGCGCGTCGAACTCCTCGATGGTCAATTCCGACGAGCAGGCCAGTCGCACCAACAGCGTTGCCGCGGCCATCAATCAATTAGGCGCCGCTGCTCAGGAAATCGCCCGCAATGCAGCGCAAGCGTCCCATCAGGCCAGCGACGCCCGTGGCCTGGCCGAGGACGGCCAACAAGTGGTGGATCGCAGCATCGCCGCGATGAATCGCTTGTCCGACTTGCTGAGTGCTTCGAGCAGCAACGTTGAATCGCTGAACAGCAAAACCGTGAACATTGGCCAGATCCTGGAAGTGATCACCAGTATTTCCCAGCAAACCAACCTGCTGGCCCTCAATGCCGCGATCGAGGCGGCCCGGGCCGGTGAGGCCGGGCGCGGGTTTGCCGTGGTGGCCGATGAAGTGCGCAACCTGGCCCACCGCACCCAGGAATCGGCGCAACAGGTGCAGACCATGATTGAGGAATTGCAGGTTGGCGCCCGTGATTCGGTCACAACCATGAACGACAGCCAGCGCCACAGCCAGGAAAGCGTGGAAATCGCTAACCTGGCCGGTGAGCGTCTGAACAGCGTGACCCAGCGCATCGGCGAAATCGATGGCATGAACCAATCAGTGGCCACCGCCACCGAGGAGCAGACGGCCGTGGTGGAATCCATCAACGTGGACATCACCGAGATCAACACGCTGAACCAGGAAGGCGTGGAGAACCTGCAATCGACATTGCGTGCCTGCTCAGACCTTGAGCAGCAGGCGGCGCGGTTGAAGCAACTGGTGGGCAGTTTCCGCATCTGAGGCCTGGACTGACGCCATCGCGAGCAGGCTCGCTCCCACATCGGTTTTGTGTACACAGATCCACTGTGGGAGCGAGCCTGCTCGCGATGGGGCTCTCTCAAACAACACACTGCTGACAGACATCCCGCCGCCCACAACCCCAACCGAACATCTATTCTTACTAAAGGTCAACAAAGGAGAATACAGACCGGAGGGATGTTCATCGTGCACATAGCGGACATAACCATGTTCTACGCCCCCGCCAGCGGCGGCGTGCGCACTTATCTGGATGCCAAGCACCGGCGCCTGAGTGATCGGCCCGCCATTCGTCACAGTCTGTTGATCCCCGGCGCGCATTTGAGCGAGCACGACGGGATCTATCAGGTTCCCGCCCCCGCGCTGCCTTTCGGCAAGGGCTATCGCTTCCCGCTTCGCCTGGCACCTTGGCGCAATGTCCTGCGTGATTTACAACCAGACCTGATTGAAGTCGGTGATCCCTACCTGACCGCATGGGCTGCCCTGGACGCCCGGCGCCAGCTCGATGTGCCGGTGATCGGTTTCTATCACTCCGACCTGCCGCTGCTGGTCAGCAACCGCATGGGCAACTGGTTCACGCCCAACATCGAAGCCTATGTCAGCAAGTTGTACGGCAATTTCGACCGGGTCCTGGCGCCGAGCCAGGTCATGGCCGACAAGTTGATCGGGCTGGGGGTCAAGAACGTCTACGTGCAGCCCTTGGGCGTGGATCTGCAAACCTTCAACCCCGCCGCCCGCGACCCGGAACTGCGAGCCGAACTGGGAATCGCCGAAGACACCCGCCTGCTGATTTTCGCCGGTCGCGGTTCCAGGGAAAAAAACCTGCCGGTGCTGCTCAAGTGCATGAAACGCCTGGGTGAGCGTTATCACCTGCTGCTGGTGGGTTCGTCCATGCCCGCCGTGGTGCCGGACAACGTTACGGTGGTCGATGAGTTCTGTCCGGCGCCGCAAGTCGCCCGGCTGATGGCCAGCGCCGATGCCTTGGTGCATGCCGGCGACCAGGAAACCTTCGGCCTGGTAATCCTTGAAGCCATGGCCAGCGGCATCCCCGTGGTGGCGGTGGCGGCCGGGGCCTTCACCGAAATCGTCCACGAAGACTGCGGCCTGCTGTGCACACCCGACAATCCACAGGCCATGGCCAACGCCGTGCGGCAGCTGTTTGCCGAAGGCTGCCAGCGACGCGGTGTGCTGGCGCGCCAGCACGTGGAGCGCCACTACGCCTGGGACTCGGTGGTCAACAGCCTGTTGGGGCACTACTACAGCGTACTGGGTGAACAACTGCCCCTGCTGGCCAATGGTTGAGGTGACGTCCGTGTCGATCAATCACTCGCCCAGCCTGCTGTTGGTGTTGCATGACGTGGCGCCGCAAACCTGGCCTGACTACCAGCCCTTTGTCGAAGCTGTCGACGCCCTTGGCGCCGTGCCAATGACCTGGCTGGTGGTGCCGGACTTTCACCACACCAACGCGCTGGAGCATCACCCAGGCTTTCGACGCCTGCTCGACGAGAGGGTCGAGCGCGGCGACGAATTGGTGCTGCACGGCTACTACCATTGCGACGACGGTCCACCGGCGACTCATCCCAAGGACTGGTTCATGCGCCGGGTGTATACCCACGAAGGCGAGTTCTACAGCCTCGGCGAGGAGGCGGCCCTCGCCCGCCTGCGCGCGGGTGTCGAAACCTTCCAGCGCTACCAGTGGCCGCTGGAAGGTTTCGTCGCGCCGGCCTGGCTCATGAGCGAAGGCACGCGCCAGGCACTGCGCCAGTTGCCACTGAGTTACACCAGCGATCCCCAGCATCTCTATCGCTTGCCGGACTTCACCCCGCTCGACGCCCCGGGGTTGGTCTGGAGCGCCCGCAGCGCCTGGCGCCGAGGCCTTTCCAAAGTCATCAATGATCAACGTGAACAGCGCTGGCGCCAGGCGCCAGTCATTCGCCTAGGCCTGCATCCCGTCGACATGCGTCACGACTTTTCCCGGGATTATTGGTTGCGCACCCTCGAGCGCCTGCTCAACGACGGCCGCGAGCCGTTAACCAAGGTCCAATGGCTGATGACCCAGGGCCTGCGGGCCTGCGACGCCGCATGAAACGGCTGATCTGGCTGAGCGCCGCCTTGCTCATGGCGCTGCTGGTGCCGTGGCTGATGGGTGGCGGGGAGATGTGGTCGCGGGTGCAGCGTTTTCCCTTGTCATTGCTGCTGACCATGCTCGGCATGATTGTCCTCTGCTGGGGCTTGAACTCTGTGCGGCTGCGTTTGCTGCTGGGTGAACACCGCGGGCGCGTCGGCCGGCTGAAAAGCATTGGCGTCGTCATGTCCACCGAGTTCGCCATGTGCGCCACGCCCGGCGGCAGTGGCGGGCCGCTGACGCTGATGGCATTGCTGGCGCGTAATGGCGTGCGTCCGGCCCATGGCAGCGCGGTGTTTGCCATGGATCAGTTGAGCGATCTGCTGTTTTTCCTCTGTGCCTTGGTCGGCATCCTGTTTTATGCACTGTTCCAGAACCTCAGCCAGCGCATCGAATGGATGCTGGCATTGAGTGCCTTCTCGTTGTTTGGCGGACTGTTCGGCTGCGTGCTGGTGGCCCGCTACCACCGCAAACTGATTCTGCTGGGCGCGCGGTTATTGCGACATTTGCGGGTAAAGACCGCCACTCGCCAACGCTGGGGACGCAAGATCCTGCACTTTCTGGCGGCATTTACCGACACCCTGAAATTGCCCCGTCAGACCCTGTTTCAAGTCTTCGGCCTGACGTGCCTTCACTGGGCGCTGCGCTACAGCGTGTTGTATCTGGCGTTGAGAGGACTGGGGGCGGATTTGCAGTGGGCCTGGAGCTTTCTGATCCAGATGCTCTCCTTGAGCGCGGGGCAGTTCAGCCTGCTGCCCGGCGGCGCCGGGGCGGCGGAGTTGACCTCGGCGGCACTGCTGGCGCCGATGGTGGGCAAATCCACAGCGGCAGCGGCGATTCTGATCTGGCGGGCGGTGACCTATTACTTTTATCTGGTCGCCGGTGGACCGGTGTTCTTTTTGATGGTCGGGCGACCATTGATCAAGAAACTGATCAAGCTCAAGCAAGCCTGACGCCCATCCACACATCACCGCTTCGCGCTTTTGCAGGAGCTGGCGAAGCCTGCGATCTCTTGGCGTTTTCAGCGAGGCTGAAGATCAAAAGATCGCAGGCTTCGCCAGCTCCTACGAGGGATCGGATTCATCATCGGGGTGCGTTTGTTTCCACAGTTGCGCAGCGTCGGGAAACTCCGTGCCGTCTTCCGGGCCCAACGCTTCTGGATCGTAGCGGCTCAGGCAACCCTCACCCAGGGTTGCCGGGGCTCGGGAGGTGGCTTTGTCCAACGGATCGGTCATGGCGAACCTCATGAAAAAGGGCCTGGTGATCACTCGCCCAGGCCCTTTGCAGTGTAGTCAGAACACCACGGTCTTGTTGCCGTGCACCAGCACCCGGTCTTCCAGGTGATAACGCAAGCCTCGCGCCAGTACCATTTTTTCCACGTCACGGCCGAAACGCACCATGTCTTCGATGCTGTCGCTGTGGCTGACGCGCACAACGTCCTGCTCGATGATCGGCCCCGCGTCCAGCTCTTCGGTCACGTAGTGGCAGGTGGCGCCAATCAGCTTCACGCCCCGCATCGAGGCCTGGTGATACGGCTTGGCACCGACAAACGACGGCAGGAAGCTGTGGTGGATATTGATGACCTTGTGCGCGTATTCGCTGCACAAGGAAGGCGGCAGGATTTGCATGTAGCGGGCCAGCACCACCACCTCGGCGTCGTGCTGTTTGACCAGCCGCGACACTTCGGCAAACGCCGGCTGCTTGTCCTGTGGGTCGACCGGGACGTGGTAATACGGGATACCGTGCCACTCCACCATGCTGCGCAAGGCGTCATGGTTGGAGATGACACAGGCAATGTCGCAATCGAGCTCGTCGCTGTGCCAACGGTGCAGCAGATCCGCCAGGCAGTGAGACTCTTTGCTGGCCATCAACACCACGCGTTTTTTCTGCGCGGTATCGGTGATTCGCCAGTCCATCGAAAACTCTTCGGCAATCGGTGCGAACGCTTCGCGAAAGGCTTCGATGCCGAAGGGAAGCGAGTCGGCACGAATCTCGTGACGCATGAAGAACCAGCCACTGTGAGTGTCCGAGTGATGGCTCGCTTCAGTGATCCAACCATTATGGGACGCCAGAAAATTACTGACTTTAGCAACGATGCCGACGCGGTCCGGGCAAGCGATCACCAGCCGAAAAGTGCGCATTAGGGGAACTCCAGAACTTCACAAAGGCGGCCATTCTAGCCATTGCGCGGCAAAACTGCAGTATCGATGACACGCCGCGCACATTTGTCTGCCCAGGCAGCAATGGGCCGGACCTTTGGCAACACGCTATATTTGTGAGCAGATGTGAAGACTGTGTTTCAGTATTTAACTGCAACGCCGATTTTGCGAGGCTGCACTAATTAATTAAATAAAACATCGGTTAAATGTTTACTTGATGAAACTGTCTGATTACTATTGCCTCACTGTCTCCTTGTCACCCGCGTCCTACATAAGGTAGTCCTCATGTCCTTGATCAATGAATACCGCAGCACCGAAGAAGCAATCAAAGAACTGCAAGAACGCCTGAAAGCCCTGTCCAAAGACGACAAGCTGCAGAAAGAACTGGAATTCGAAGGCAAACTGCGCACGCTGATGGGCGAATACCAGAAATCGCTGCGTGACATCATTGCCATGCTGGATCCAGAAGCCAAATCGAGCAAAGCAACCCGTGGCGCCGTAAAAACTACTGGCACCAAACGCGCTCGCAAAGTTAAGCAATACAAAAACCCGCACAACGGCGAAGTCATCGAAACCAAAGGTGGCAACCACAAGACTCTGAAAGAGTGGAAAGCCAAGTGGGGCGGTGACGTGGTTGAAAGCTGGGCAACCCTGCTGGGCTAAGCCCCAGCGGTTCGCGCCGCTTTATGCGAACAAAATAACGCCAGCGATTGCTGGCGTTTTTTTATGCCTGTGATTTACCCACTTCATCGCCACTCAAAGGCTTAAACGTTTACGCAATTGCTGGCTGTAGCCTTGCCACTCTATGAGTACCTCGCGCTGCAATGGCGTAGAAACGGCCATCCACTCCTCCATCGCCTCATCAAAACTTTGCAAGGTATTAGGCGCCCCCCATTCCGGGGAAGACAAACGCTGCTGACAGAACAGTCTCCAGCGCTCCTGCTCTTCGGCGGTCAAGGTCTCAGGGAAGTTGCGCGCGCGATATCGGAACAATAACTCCGGTAAACGCTCATCATCAAAAGGCCAGTGCGCTGAAGCCAATTGAGCAGGGTCAGCCATGCGGACTTGCTCGCACAATCGACGATCGCGGTCGCCGATGAAGCCTGCGTATAACTGCTGCTCGGGATCCTCACTGGCCGTGAAATCCTCGCGCCCATAAATAGCCTGAAGTTTGTCCTGCCAAACTTGCTGTGCGTCAGTTAGCCGCAGCGCACGCTCGTGGTAAACGTCCATGTCCAGTTGCAGCCGCTGCTGGTCCTCGGCACGCAGCACCGAGAGCGGGGCGACCACCGGACACTTGTTGATGTGAATGAGTTTGAGAGGCACCGGCAACTCGCCTTCGAGCAGTTCTTCACGGCGGGTATACAAACGTTGCCGCAAGGATTCAGCATCGTGGTCCAGCAAACCCAGCGGGTCCAGGTGCAAGTCACAGACAATCAGGGCATTGCGATTTTTCGGGTGCCAGGCCAATGGCAAAACTACTCCGATATAGTTTCGCGCAGCCGAGAAGCGCCCGGAAACATGCACCATAGGCTGCAACAGGCGGACCTGATCCATGACTTTCTGTTTGCTGCGCAACTGGAACAGCCACTCGTAAAGCCGGGGTTGTTTCTGGCGGATCAGACGGGCCAGGGCGATCGTCGCGCGCACGTCCGACAACGCATCGTGGGCCTGGCCGTGGTCAATACCATTGGCGGCGGTCAGGCGCTCCAGCTTGAGGGTCACGCGGCCCTCCTCTTGCGGCCAGACAATGCCTTCGGGGCGCAGCGCATAGGCGGCGCGCACCAGGTCGATCAGATCCCAGCGGCTGTTGCCGCCCTGCCACTCCCGCGCGTACGGGTCGAAAAAATTCCGATAGAGGCTATAGCGGGTCATTTCATCGTCGAAGCGCAGGGTGTTGTAACCGGCGCCACAGGTGCCGGGCGCGGCCAGTTGCCCGTGGATACGGGTCATGAAATCGGCTTCAGTCAAGCCATTGTCGACCAGGCGTTGCGGGGTAATGCCGGTGATCGCACAAGCCGCCGGATGCGGCAGGATGTCCTCGCTGGGCCGACAATACAGATTCACCGGCTCGTCGATTTCATTGAGTTCGAAATCGGTACGGATCCCCGCCACCTGCAAGGGCCGGTCGCAACGTGGGTTGATGCCGGTGGTTTCGTAGTCGTACCAGAAGATGGAAGTCACGGGTTGTTCCTGGGTTGAAGACTGGCGAAGTCTAGGCCTTCGAGCCCATCGGCGGCCAGCGCTGCATAACTTTTGAAACCCAAACGGGCGCTGAGACGAACATGGGTTCTGTAAGCACTGAAAAATCAATGTGGGAGCGAGCCTGCTCGCGATAGCGGTGGATCAGTCGGGATCAATGTTGAATGTGCCATCGCTATCGCGAGCAGGCTCGCTCCCACACGGGTTCTGCTTTGTCTTCGGGCCCTCAATCCTGTTGCAAGCCATGAAATGACATACATAGTTATGTCGTTTGCCCGTGCGAAGGCTGCTAGCATCTGAGCCGACATTCAACGTTCGAACCGGCCCATCACTCAGGTTGCCCATGCTCGAGAGACCAGCACTGCAAAGGAACGCGACGCTGCCCCCGCCACTCGATACGCGGTATCAGGTTGAAACGCCCGAAGGCATCGACCTGCCGCTGCGCCCGGCGGGGTTGATGCCTCGTGCGCTGGCCTTTGCCATCGACCTGGGCATACGCGGGCTGGTCCTGGGGTTGCTGTTCATCATCCTGGCGTTTTTTGGTGAGCTGGGCATTGGTCTGGGCTCCATCCTGCTGTTCGTTGTCAGTTGGTGGTACATGGTGCTGTTCGAGGTGCTGAACCAAGGGCGCTCCCCCGGCAAGCAGATCATGGGGTTGCGAGTGGTGCAGGACGACGGCAGGCCTATCGGCTGGTCCGCTTCACTGATCCGCAACCTGCTGCGTTTTGTCGACATGCTGCCCTTCGGCTACACCTTCGGGGCAATCAGTTGCCTGCAACATCCTGCCTTCAAACGCCTGGGAGACCTGGCCGCCGGCACCCTGGTGGTGTATCGCGAGCAACCGGTCAAACGTCCCGCGCTACCCCTGGCGCAGTCGATACGACCGCCCTTTACCCTGAGCCTGAACGAACAACGCGCCGTGCTGGGTTTCGCTGAACGCCAGGCTGAACTGTCTGAAGCACGGGTCAACGAACTGGCGAGCATCCTGGCCGCGCCACTGAACGTCCAGGCCCCCAAAGCCGTGGCCGAACTCAATGGCATCGCCCGTGGCCTGCTGGGGCCGACATGAAACAAAGCCTGTTCGAAAGCCGCCACCAAGGGGAATGGGACCGCCTGTCCCGACAACTCGATCAACTGGAGCGCAGTCGTAACGTGCCCCAAAGCAGTGACTTTCCTCCTGCCTACCGCAGGCTTTGTCAGCATCTGGCGCTGGCCCAGGCACGGGGTTACAGCAGCCTGCTGGTCGACACACTGCAGCAGTTGGCGCTGCGCGGTCACCAGCAACTCTATCGGGATCGCAGCCGGCCCTCGACCAGCCTTTCGACTTTCATCCTGGCCGGTTTCCCCCGCCTCGTGCGGGAACAATGGCGTTTCGTACTGGCCGCCGGAGCGATGTTCATGGCTAGCCTGATCGGCATCGGGCTGCTGGTCTATCTGTTTCCCGAGCTGGTCTACAGCCTGTTGAGCGTCGAGGAAGTCAGCCAGATACGTGACATGTACGACCCGGCCAGTGGGCACCTGGGGCGCTCGATCGAGCGGGCCGCCAGCGAGGATTGGGTCATGTTCGGCTACTACATCATGCACAACATCGGCATCGCCTTTCAGACGTTTGCCAGTGGTTTGATGTTCGGCCTGGGCAGCGCGTTCTTCCTGTTTTTCAACGGCCTGACCATTGGCGCGGTGGCCGGGCACCTGACCCAGATCGGTTCGGGTGGGACGTTCTGGTCGTTCGTCATCGGCCACGGCGCCTTCGAGCTCACCGCCATCACGTTGGCCGGTGCCGCCGGCCTGCAACTGGGCTGGGCGTTGATCGCGCCGGGGCGTCTCAGCCGAGGCGAGGCCTTGCGCATCGCCGCCGGCAAAAGCGTGCTGATGGTCGGCGGCGTGATGCTGTTGCTGCTGATTGCCGCGTTCATCGAAGCGTACTGGTCCTCCAGCGCCGTGACAGCCGCCACCAAATACACGGTCGGCGCCTTGTTGTGGCTTTTGGTGATCAGTTATCTGGTGTTTGCCGGACGGGCCCGCCATGCGTCTGAGTGATGCCACCGTGGTCATCCGCCCGCGCACCACCTGGGAAGCCATGGACCTGGGCGTGCTGATGAGCCAGCAGCATCGACGTTTGCTGATGACCAGCTGGGCCGTCATCACGCTGCCGGTGTTTGCGCTGTTGTCGCTGCTGCTGTGGGATTCGCCCTCTCTGGCGATGTTCCTGTTCTGGTGGTTGAAACCGGCCTTTGACCGTTTGCCCCTGTACATTGTGTCCAAGGCGCTGTTCGGCGAAACACCGACGCTGAAACAGGCCTTGCGTCAGTGGCCGACGCTGCTCAAACCCCAGTTGCTGGCAAGCCTGACCTGGCGCCGGCTGAGCCTGAGTCGCAGCTTCCTGATGCCCGTGGTGCAACTCGAAGGACTCGACGGCGAGGCGCGTGAACAGCGCTTGCGGGTGCTGCTGCAACGAAACGGTGGCGCGGCGCAGTGGCTGACCGTGATCGGCGTGCATCTGGAAATCGCCTTGTGGTTCGGTCTCATGGCCCTGTTCTACCTGCTCGTGCCGCAACAGGTCGAACTGCAATGGAACTGGCAGACGCTGATCGCCGTCGCCGAGCACGACTGGTTGTGGCTCGAACACCTGATCAACCTGTTGTATCCCCTGCTGCTGATCGTCTGGGAGCCGGTGTATGTCGCCTGCGGTTTCAGCCTCTACCTGAACCGGCGCACGATACTCGAAGCCTGGGACATTGAACTGGTGTTCCGACGCCTGCGCCAACGCCTGAGCAGCACAGCCCCCGCGCTGATGCTGCTGGCACTGCTGCTGGTGCCGCTGGCACCGCCGACCTGGGCCGCCGAAGACAGCACCGCCCCCGACAGCCCGCGGCTGCTCAACCAACCCCTGACCAGCGAAGCCTCCAGGGACAGCATCAAGGCGATCCTCCAGGCTCCGCCGTTCAAGAACCCGGAAACGCTCACCCGCTATCGCCTGGGTGAAGAAACCGCCGAATCGCCCGGGCCCGACGAAGCGCCGGGCTGGCTCAAGGCATGGTTCAAATGGATCAGCGGCCAACGCTTCGACATCGCCGCCGCACTGATCCAGGTCGTACTGTGGGCGTGTCTGGTGGCGGCGATTGCCTGGCTGGCCTGGCGCTACCGGGAAAGGCTCAGGGCCTTGGTGAATCTGCGGCCGCCGAAACGCCCGTCCGCGCAACGAGCGGTGCCGGCGCAAATGTTCGGCCTGGATATTCGCGAAGAGAGCCTGCCCGACGACGTGGCCGCCAGCGTGGAACAGCTATGGGCCGCTGACCCGCGCCAGGCCTTGGGCCTGCTGTATCGGGCTCTGCTCAGCCGGTTGCATCATGACTTTGCGATCCCCTTGAAACCGGCCGACACCGAAGGCCAGGTGCTGCAACGCATCGAACAGCTTCAGCATGAACGCCTGCTGACGTTCAGCCAACACCTGACCCTGCACTGGCAAAACATTGCGTACGGCCATCGCCCGCCGCCGACACACCTGCAACAGCAGCTGTGCGACGACTGGCGCGGGCTGTTCGGGCCGCAGGGGGCTCGATGAATCGCCGCGCAGGGTTGTTGGTCGGCGTCGGGGTGGCCGCGCTGTTGTTCGTCTTGGGCATTTACCTGTTCTTGAAGGCGGTGCCCTATGAGGAAACCATCGATCACGGCCCCTCTCCCGAGGCCCAGGCCAACCCCTACCTGGCCGCCGAACATTTCCTGCGCCAGCAGGGCATAAACGTCGAGCACGCCAATAATCTGGACGTCCTGCCCAACCTTGAGCCTCATCAGCGCAGCCTGCTGTTGCTGGGTGAACGCACCCACATGACCCCACGGGAAGTCGATCAATTGATGAACTGGGCCCAGGCCGGTGGACGCTTGCTGTTTGTCGCCGAAGCCTTGTGGGATAACAGTACCGCCAGCAGCGGCGACTTATTGCTGGACCGTGTGCGCCTGCGTCAATTCCTGAGCAAGGACCTCAAGGCGCCGGAGCCCGAGCTCATCAAGGATCGCTACCCCAAGTTGACCAAGCTGTACCTGGAGGACGAAGAAGCGCCTGCGTATGTCGGCTTCGACACCGACTTCCACCTCGAAGACCCGCAGAACCTCGCCCAGGCGTGGGCCAACAGCGCATTGGCGACCCATATGATGCAGCTCAACCACGGCCTGGGCTCGATCACGGTGCTCACCGACGCCGAGCTGTGGAAGAACGATCATATCGACCAATACGACAACGCCTGGCTGCTCTGGTATTTGAGCGCCGACACGAACGTCACGCTGCTGTACGACATCGACCACGACAACTTGCTGGCCCTGTTGCTGCGTTATTTCCCCCAGGCCTTGGTGGCGCTGCTGGCGTTGATCGCCCTCTGGCTCTGGCGTTCGGCGGTGCGTCAGGGCCCGCTGCAACAACCGGCCTCCAAGGCGCGGCGGCAGTTGGAGGAGCACGTGCAGGCCAGCGCCGGTTTTCATCTGCGGCACAATGGCCGGCAGCATCTGCTGCACAGCTTGCAACAGGACCTGCTGCGCCGGGCACGCCATCTGCATCCCGGTTTCGAACAACTGGCCGTGGCCGAACAATGGCAAGTGCTCGCCCGCCTGACCCGCCAACCTACGCGGGCCATCAGCCAGGCCTTAAGCCCCCGGCCGCAACAGCGCCTGTCCAGCGCTGAGTTCTGCCGCCAGGTCGCCCATCTGCAAACCCTCAGGAATGCCTTATGACTGAAGAGAACGAACCTGCCGGCGGCCAGACCCACGCCGCCCAACAGCGCCAACGCGCCAGTCAACTGGCCCAGGCCATTCGCACCGAGCTGCACAAGGCGGTGGTCGGCCAGGCCGCGGTGATCGACGATGTGCTCACGGCCCTGATCGCCGGCGGCCATGTCTTGCTCGAAGGGGTTCCGGGATTGGGCAAGACGCTGCTGGTGCGCGCCCTGGCCCGCTGTTTCGGCGGCGAGTTCGCGCGCATCCAGTTCACCCCCGACCTGATGCCCAGCGACGTCACCGGGCATGCGGTATATGACTTGCAAACCGAGCAATTCAAGCTGCGCAAGGGACCGGTGTTCACCAACCTGCTGCTGGCCGACGAAATCAACCGCGCCCCGGCCAAGACCCAGGCCGCGCTGCTCGAAGCCATGCAGGAACGCCAGGTCACCCTCGAAGGCCGTGCCCTGCCCATCGCCCAACCGTTCATGGTGCTCGCCACCCAGAACCCGATCGAACAGGAAGGCACCTACCCGCTGCCGGAAGCCGAGCTCGACCGTTTCATGCTCAAGGTGCGCATGGATTACCCCGACGCCGACCAGGAAGTGAACATGGTCCGTCAGGTCAGCCGTTCGACCCGGGCCGACATGCTCGATGTACAGCCGTTGCGCACAGTGTTGCAGGCCAAGGACGTGCAAGCGCTGCAACGCATCGCCAGTGACCTGCCGATGGATGATCAGGTGCTCGACTACGCCGTGCGCCTGGCCCGCACCACCCGCAGCTGGCCGGGCCTGACCCTGGGCGCCGGACCGCGTGCCTCGATTGCCCTGGTACGTTGCGCCCGGGCCCGGGCGTTGTTGCGCGGCGGCGAGTTCGTGGTGCCGGACGACATCAAGGGCTGCGCCCTGGCCGTCCTGCGCCACCGGGTGCGGCTAGCGCCGGAGCTGGACATCGAAGGGTTGTCGGTGGATCAGGTGCTGGGCCAACTGCTCGATCAAGTGCCGGCGCCGCGGTTGTGAATACACATTTCATGATGGAGAAACTCATTGTGGCGAGGGGATTTATCCCCGCTGGGGCGCGCAGCGGCCCCTTGCGGTGTGTCAGACAAAAACAGGGGGCTGCTTCGCAGCCCAGCGGGGATAAATCCCCTCGCCACAAAAGCGCGCTCTGCATTTCTCCAATGGGAACGCCCCCATGAAACCCTCGCGCCTGCTCCTGACCTGGCTCGCCATTCTGCTAGCCCTCGGCATCATCCTGGGCGCATTGCGGGCGCTGGGCGTTGCGGTTCCATCGATGTTGCTGTCAATCCACTGGGGACTGCTGCTGGCCTTGCTCGCCTTGGCGATACTCGACGCCATGCGCCTCAAGCACATGCCCTCGCCCCGGGTGCAAAGGCAGATGCCCGGCAGCCTGGCACTGGGTCGCTGGAGCGAAGTGCGGCTACAGATCAGCCATGACTTTACGCAGCCGCTGAATATTCAAGTCTTCGATCACGTCCCCGCCGGCCTGGACTTCGAAAACCTCCCCTTGTCGGTCGAGCTGCAACCAGATCAACACAGCCAAATTGGCTACCGTCTGCGCACTCTCAAACGAGGTCACTTCCGCTTTGAACACTGCGAAGTCAGCCTGCCCAGCCCATTGGGCCTGTGGGACGGCAAACGCCTGCTGGACGCGCGCGACGACACCCGTGTCTACCCGGATTTCGCCCGGCTTTACGACGGTCAGCTATTGGCGGTGGACAACTGGCTCAGTCATTTGGGTATCCGCCAGCGCCAACGCCGGGGCCAGGGACAGGAGTTTCATCAACTGCGCGAATTTCGCGAAGGCGACAGCCTGCGCCAGATCGATTGGAAGGCCACCGCTCGCCATCGCACTCCGATTGCCCGGGAGTACGAGGACGAGCGCGACCAGCAGATCATCTTCATGCTCGACTGCGGCCGGCGCATGCGCAGCCAGGACGGCGAGCTGGCGCACTTCGATCATGCCCTCAACGCCTGCCTGCTGCTCAGCTACACCGCGCTGCGCCAGGGCGACGCCGTGGGCCTGAGCACCTTCGCCAGCGAACAGCCGCGCTACCTCGCCCCGGTCAAAGGCAGCGGCCAGCTCAACGTGCTGCTCAACACCGTCTACGACCTCGACAGCAGCCAACGCCCCGCCGACTACCAAACCGCCGTCAACCAACTGCTGACCCGGCAAAACCGCCGGGCCCTGGTGGTGCTGGTGACCAACCTTCGCGATGAAGACGATGAAGAGCTGCTGGCCGCCGTCAAACGCCTGGGCCAGCAGCATCGGGTGCTGGTGGCGAGCCTGCGGGAAGAGGCCCTCGACCGCTTACGCCAGACACCGGTACAAACCCTGCCCGAAGCCCTGACCTATTGTGGAACAGTGGATTATTTGAACGCCCGGGCCGAACTGCATGAGCGCTTGAATGCCCATGGTGTGTCGGTGCTGCAAGCCCGGCCCGGGGAGTTGGGGGCCGAGCTGGTGACGTTGTATCTGGGATGGAAGAAGGCGGGGAATCTGTAGGCCGTCAACGCGGATATCAGGCATGACTTGCGTCATACCGATTGACGATCGACAGGGACATGCTCTCACCCTCTAATTGCGTCGCACTGACCTCACCCTGAGCATTGGTGCGATTGTAGGGGGTTCCGTTAAGCAGTGTTCGAACACCCGGTGCGGGCTCATTCAAAAACTTGGAGATGGCACGAATGTGCTTTAGATAATAATCAAGTAACGGATCAAAAGACGGGAATGGTCCCGTCGTCCAACGCTCAGCCCTCACCAGGTTATGCCCCAACGACATGGCGAGTAACCCAGTCGTTACGCCCGACTCCACAACGTCCATGCGCAAGGAAAAATCTCCATCCCGGGTAGTGTCGCGGCAATTCAATTCCCAACGGGCGCCCTCTGGAGTCAATAACTGGGCACTCTCTAATGCAGGGGTGACCACCACACCAAGACTCACCGCTGATTCCCCCTCCCACACCAGCTTTACCTGCTTATTCAGAAGCGGGCTGGAAGGTTCACACCAAACGGTAAACGTGTGGCTTGCACCATGGCAAGGGTACGCGGCCCCCTCTCCAAAAGTGAGCGCAAACTCATCGAATTTAACGTGCAGCGCTTGCGCGACATCCACTACCCTCCCCGGTAGTGGCGGCGACTTTGGCATTTCCTCTATTAATGGCATTCCAAACTGCAATACAAAAGTGCCGCCTTGCCCCTCGCCTGGAGAAATAGACCAGCTCAAGGCGGTACTCCCCGCTTCCATCGCCACCAACTGCCCCAACGGCGGATCGAACACCAAACCCTGCGCCTCTTCGCCCGGTTTGTATTCCAGAAGAATCCGGGCGTCCGGATTACCAATCAACCAGCTGTATTCATAATCGAGCGTCAGCGTGCAAGCCTCTCCGGGTACCAGATTCAGTTCCACGTCTGGCCACCTTACGGGTCGGTCATTCACGTAAGGTCTGAACTCCTGAAACCAGGTCATATCAGTGGGTACGGATGCAACTTTCATAGGGGCCACCTCCCAGCCCGCATCGCCCTGTAAAACAGGGATAACGCAGGAAAGCGTTAACGCTCGTCTTCAACTGAACCCGGTACAAAGCGAAAATGACCGCCGGCAGAGCCCGTGACACCTGGGCAATACACGGAGAAAGCAAATAGGGTATTCACCGGTAGATCGACCGTGATATTCCATTCGAGCTGGGATGTAACTGGTCGCAACTCGTTGGCCGGCGGCGTGAATACCACGTCTGGGTGCGTACAGGCGATCGCACAATCACGCCCTAGATCTTCCTCGCGAAACTTCACGCTGATGGTCGCTTCGCGCTTAATAAAATTGTAAGGCAGCGTGATGGCCCACACATAAGGCAAACCATCGATCTTCACTTCAGTTCCCCGAAGTACGGCATTGCTTACATCAAATAACCACACATCGGCAAACGTGCTCCCAGCCTCACCCGGTCGACTCCAAACAGAGGCCGTCAGCCTGGCAATACCGGTTTCTGTGTGGCGCTCGCCCTGAATATCACAATAGGCCACACCTGTAGCGCCCGTCTGGGTAATAACCGTTGGGTGCCCCGTGAAATCCCACGTCACCTCTACGCCGGCCTGAGGGGTTTTGTCGATGCGGTGACGTACTAACACCTGCGCCCTCGTGGATTCGTTAAAAAGAATACCGACTTGAGGAACACTCAGCTCTACCACCTCGTAATCAGGTCTGACCGACCCTCCCGGCAAAGGTGGTGACTTCGGCATCCCACTCATCAACGGCATATCAAACTGCAATACAAACGAGTCGATCTGCGTCTCCTGGGTGGAAATAGACCAACTCAACGAAGTACTCCCCGCCTCCATTGCCACCCGTTGCCCCAACGGCGGATCGAACACCACCCCCTGCGCCTCTTCGCCCGGCTTGTATTCCAGAAGGACTTGCGCATCCGGATCGCCAATCAACCAGCTGTATTCATAATCGAGCGTCAGTGTGCAAACCTCTCCGGCTACCAGACTCAGTTCAACGTCAGGCCACCTTACGGATTGGCCATTGAGGTTGGGTTTGAATTCCTGAAGCCAGGTCATGTCATTGGGCAGCAGTTCAAAGGCAAGACCTGCCACCTCCCATCCGGCATAACCCCCTTTGACGATGGCTCGCAGAACCCCCTTCCTGACACCCGACAACCTGAACTGCACCGGGGCTTGTCCCTCGGCATTGGTTCTGGTCGGAGCAATCGTGATGTGGGGGTACTCCCACCGCACTTCGACGTCTTCCAAAGGCTCGCCGGTCATGGCCGACACCACGGTCACCACCGCTGAAACCAGCTCGCCGATATGACCATTGGTTTTGTCGCTGGTGAGCGACTGGATTTCCCGGGGCTCGTGCAAGAAGTACGACAGCGCCACCGATGCCGCGTACTGCCCTTCTCCCACCGTCGCGGTCAACTGCGCGGCGCCGGGCGTGGTGGGCACATAACGCACGCGCGCCACGCCGTAATAATCGGTCACGGTGGTCACTTCCCCCAGGTCATCACCGCGCCAGGTCACGGTCACCCCGGCAATCGGCTTGCCACTGATGGAGGAGACCACGCTGACCTGTTCGACCAGTTCCTGCTCCCAGTCCAGTGTCTGGTGAACAGCGCTGTCCCAGCGGATCTCCAGCACTTGCTCACCTTCGCCCAACGACATCGCGTTCGCCGGGGACAGGCTGGCCAGACGCTGGGACGCCAGGCGCAAGGCAAAGCTGCCGTCCTTCAGGTCGCCGGCCTTGAGCGTGAAGCGCAGGCCCTCGCGGGGAAACTCGCGAGGCATTCCCAAGGGGTCAGGTAAAAAGCTGATGCCCAGTTCGGTGGGCCCGGTTCCGGTCATGCCGAGGGTCAGCTCACGCTCAAACAAGGGACTGTTCTCGGGGGCCATCAACTCAAACAGGTGCTCGCCCTTGCGCCGCGGGAAGTAGGTTTTTTCGCCCCAGGGTTGCGCCGCTGCGCCGTCAAACCGGACCGTCAGCCCCGCCCAGGGGTCACTGGCCAACGCCGTGACTTCAAAGGGGCGTTCCTCCTCGTAGCCGTCGTAGCGACTGCTGACCGAGGCCCTCACCGCCTGGGTGCCGGCGCTGGCCGGCGCCACGGCAAAACCGGACCAGCCTTCAGCGTTAGTGGGCTGCGTGCTTGTGCGGCCCGCTGTCCAGCTCACCGGAACCTGATCGACGGCAAGCCCGGTGAAGTGGGAAACCACCTGGACCCACAACCACGCAGGTTCCTGGCCTGGCACCGGGTCGACCGGCGCATCGCGCCAGGCGTGGATCCTGACCTTGTTATGCGCCAGCGTCATCGGTTTGGCCGTGGCGACGAAGTCCAGCGCAGGCACTGCCCACGCCAGGGCAAACTCGCCGGGTTGCTGACTGGCGGTAAAGTCCAGCGTCCAGATTGCGCCGCCGTCGTTGATCGGTTGCGCCAGATTCAACGCCGGGCGAACCGTTGCCCCCAGCTCCTCGGCGGATGTCCCTGACCATGCCAGCGTTGATTCCAATCCCACCAGCGGGCTCAGTGCATTGGGCAAAACGCTGAAGCGATGAACCGCCCCCAGGCACGGATAAAGCGCCTGTGCGTCCAGTGCGGCGGTTATCTGGTCGAGCCTCAGGCTGACTTCTTCCGTCAGATTCTCGGAGACCAATCGCCCCGTCAGCTCACGAACGAGCGACACACTCTCAAGGCGCAACTCCAGCTCAAACAGACTGCTGGTGCTGCTATTGACCTGTGAGGCAAGGGTCCATTGCGCGCCTGCCGCTACCAACGGCTTCGCCGCTCCAAGGTCACTGGGCACCAACCCGATATCCGGCGCGGCCCCGCGCCAATGCAAACTGATGTTTTTACCGATCCAGGTGCTGCCGGGTTCGGGCACCACTTTGAGTGTGTGGGTCTGCCCGCGCCGACAGAGCACACCGAGCGCATTGCGCTCGACCACCTCATCATCGAGCAGAATACTGACCTCGTTTTTCCAGGGGCTGGTGGCAATCGCCGTCACATCAAAGGGGTGCTCCACCGCCACGGCCTCGCCATGGGCCTTGATGCTGGCGATGATCACCTTGTCCCCCGCGCTCTGCGGCGTGTACAACACACTGGCCCAACCGCCAATGCCCGTGGTCACGGTGGATAGCGTCACGTCCCCGGTTTTCCATTCGACCTGAGCATTGATGACCGGATCACCGTCACCGCTGACCACGAAGTGCAGCACCTGCACCCGCAACAGTACGCTTTCGTTTTCGTCCACCACGGGAAACTTGTTGGCCTCTCGTACTTCGCCCACCCGGACCAGATTGCGCGCCAGCGACATGGCTTTTTTCGGCGAAGGCTGCAACAGTTTCGAGCAGACCAGTTGCAGCTCGAACCGACCGTCATATTCATCTTCGCTGGTCAGGGTCCAGGCCAGCTCGGCGCCGGTGACCGGCACGGGGGCTTCCAGGGCCGGGCTGACAACCACGCCCAATTGCTCATAGGGATCACCGCTCCAATGCAACGACAGATCCGCCCCCTGCAAGGGACTGGCGGCGGGCAGTTTCAAGTCCAGGGGATAATCCGAGCCGCGATTGGGGTAACCGGTTTTTTCCTCCCACCGCGACTCAACCCCCTCCACCACCGCCAGCACGTCCTTCCATGGATCCGTCGCCAGCACCCGCACCGTCAGGGTTTGAGTCAAGACGCCAGAGGCGTAATACAGGCTCTCGACCGACGCCTGGATCTCGGTATCGCCGGCCTGCGTCGGCTGAAAATCAAAGTAGGCCCAGCCGTCCGTGCGGGTGACGGCGACGCCGGTGACCTGCCCGGTCGTGGATGTCCAGTTCACGGTGCGGTCGCTCAAGGGTTGCCCGGTGTAATAGGACGTGACCTGCACCCCCAAGCGCACACTTTGCGCGTATTCAAGCACCGGGTAATACGCCGCCTCGAGCACTTCACGAAAGGCCAACCGGTGATGCCCCAGGGACACCTGCACCGGATACGCCTCGGCGGCGAACTGGTTGACCAGGTCCATCGAGAACAGATAAGGGCCGTCCTCACCGATTGCCGGGCAGTCCAGGATCCAGGCCGAATCCAACGGGTGATCCACGCCCCAGACCGGGGTCGCGACCACCGCGCCCTGAGGGTTATCGTCGCTGCTCAACGCGGCGCTGGTGCCGACCCAGGCATTGCCCGGATCAGGAACGAACGCTAGCTGATGAGCCAAGTCACCCGAGGCCCCCAGGCACACGTAAAGAGGCCCGGTTGCCGGTAGTGATTGCTCGTCAAGCCTGAACGTTTGCATCACCGCCGGCTCAAGGTGCAACTGGAGGTTGATGCGGGTGATACGGACGGCCGAGACGTCATCATCGGGGGCGTTTAGCGGGCTGTAGATACTCACCGTGAGGGTGTCTTGAGCGCTGAACGGCAGGTCCAGCGGGACGTTGTAGACAATGGGTCTGTACGCCAGCGGCTGACCGTCCCTCAGCCGTGCCTGATCCTGCTCCACATCCCGGGCTGGGCCCGGCGGCAACAGGATTTCCTGCTCTTGCGGCTGTTTATCGCTGCTAATGACCAGCCTGCCCGATTCGGTATGCCTCGTCTCGCACAGGAAGGTAAGGACGTAGCGAGCTTGCGCGCCGGGGTCCTTGGGCGCCGTCAGCGCCTGACTGAGCGAAGCCCCATTGCCGATGGTCAGAAAACGAAGGTACTGACCCTCCTCGTCATACCAATCCCTCATAACACCCAAGTCACCCTGAATCGGTCCCTCTGTCCAGTAATCGGTCGACTCTTCGAAGTCGCCATTGAGCACCAGATTTTCATTGGCCAGGATAATCGGCTTATTCATGGCGACCTGCTCCTTCGCCGGTTGGATTGATTTCAACTTTGGCAATTTGATCTTCGACGGCTCGCACGAACGGCGGCTCGCCGGCCCTGGCCATGTAACGGATGCGCACGATGATGTCCGTCAAAGAGAGCAGCATGCTTTTCTGCGGTTCTTTGTCCGGCCTTGGAAAGCTCAACAGCCAGCGCGAAACCACCCCGGTGTTTTCGAAGGGGTTGAGCATGCTGTCATCGGGTTTCATCGCCACCATGCCGTGGTCGCCAAGCCCCATCGACAAGGCGATCTGCTGACCGCTGCGCAGGTTGATCTGCAGATCGGAAGGCGCCACTTTACCCGTCGGATCATGCAAGTACTCCACCGACGGAATGGTTGCCTTGGTCGCGGTCATGCTGCTGACCTGCAGCAAGGTGGCACGTACATGTTCATAAGGCCCGATCAGCACAGGCAGGTCGACCTCGACCGAGCTGATTTGCCGGCAGTAGTGCCCCGGGTGGTCGCGATCAAACAGCAACTGAGAGAGTTTGAACTCCAGCGTCCCTTTGGATAACTGCACCAGCGCTTTGTCCCAACTGTCGATGCCCGTCTGCGGGTCACTCGTATCATCGAACAACTGGCGCAAGGAGATGGTCTTGACCAGCTCCAACCGCCGTTCATAGCGCTGCAGGTACTCGCGCTCCATACGCATCAAATGCCCGCGCAAGTGCTCGCCGGCCGTCAGACCGTGGCGCTCGTCCAACCAGACCTGGGGCAAGGGAACCTGCGAGTCATAGTCACCGGTTTCGGCACTCAGCGACGCCTGGGCGCTGAGGCACAGGCTGACGACGGCATCGTAGGCCTGGTAATGCAACGCCTTGAACTGGCCCAGCAACCAGCCGTACAGCTCGGCATTGGTCGCGCGCTTTTTGATGAAGTTGTACACCGTCACGGCCTGACTGTTGGCCACGAGGGTTTGCTCCAGGGTGGTTTGGGTGGCTTTCACGGCGTGGTCTTGGGCGACGATTTGCGCATCGATGGCACGCACCTCCGCCAACGCCTGATTACGTTGCAGTAACCACTCTTCGCGGCGGCGACGGTAGCTCTCGGTGGTGGCCTGTTTGTCGGCGTCCATTTGCTTCACCGACGCGGCGATATCCAACCCGAAACACACCGCGTCGGCTATTTTTTCGAGACGGTTTCCACCGTTGGCCAGGCCGAAGATCGTCGGCAGCGAGGCAATCACCGCACCTCCAGGTTTGATATTGGCCGACGTCAACGACAGCACTTTGGAAAGCTGCAGGCTCTCCATCACTTCGTACTCAACCTTCGACACGTTTTCTTCATAGAGACGCCCATAAGCGTCTGCCCGCTCCTGTGCCACCGCCCGGCTTTGCTCCAGCGCGATCTTGCTCGCTTGTAGCTGACTGATGTTCTCTTCTTGCACGGTCTGGGCATAAGCGCCCAGCTCCACCAGATGGTTTTGCTGCAGCTCCTGCTGCTCGGCCTGGTCCCGTTGTTCGAGTAAACGCAGGACCTGGGCGCCGTGATCCTGCAGTGCCTGTACGGCGCGCAATGCCACCTCGAACGTCGTACGCCAACGGAACGCCCCCACCACCAATCGGCCGCCCATGGGTCTGGGCGCACCGGCACCACCGGCCGCCAGGTCACGCAGCAACGCGTTGGGATCGGTGGGGGGGCTGAACAGCGCGACCTCCAGTGGCTTGCCGTCCAGGGTGAGGTTATTGCGCAGGTTATGCAGGCGCTGGCCGGGCAAGTCGTACAGTGCGAGCAACTGTTCATTGATCGGCGGTTTGAAGGGATCGTTGGCCAACAGCCCCAGCAACGGCGGTGCTTCGGCGGCAGCGGGAAAGTCCGCGAGGCTGAAGGCGAAGTGTTGCTCAAACGCCTCAAGATCCGGTCGCGACGTGCTTTTGTTGATCAGGCTGTCCACCGTGTCGGTTTCCCAACGGTTGACCGTTCGCACCGCCGGTGCCTTGCCCATCAGGAATTCGGCCTGGACGTAACACAGCTTGGCCGCCACCAGGCTGTCACGGGTGAGTTGGCGGTAATACCAGTCTCCCCAGGCCATCAAGTTCCTGACGTAATCGGAGAACACCAGGATTTGAAAGTGCTTGGGCGCCGAATAGCCGATGGCGTCGGGGTCGGTGGGCGCCTGGGTTTCACAGCCCAGGTTGCCCGAACCGCTCAAGGGACGGCAGCGCCAATACGCCGGTTTGGGATGGGGGTATTGAGGATCATCGCCTGGGTCGGCCGGCGCTTGCGGATCGAACAGGTAATGCAGCCAGTTCTGCGCTTCCAGGAACCGATCTTCGATGCGCAAGCGTGTGGCCACCAGGTGCGGCAGGTGGAAAAACAGCTCCCAGAAAAACAGCCCGTTAGCCCCGTCAAAGGCACCGTTGGGCTCGCTGATCGTTTGGGATTCCGGGGGCGGCTCCGCCAGAAACTGCGTGTCCCAATCCAGCACCGCATCGACAGAAATATTCGAGCGCTGCACCAGCTCGGGGCCGAACAGCGAATTCAGGCGGGCGTATTTAAGGGTCAGCTCGGCCTGGTTGAGAGAGAGGAACTGCGCCGCATCCAGGCTGTTCTTGAGCAGTGACGCGGGAGGAAACTTCGTGACGTTGGTGATGGTCAGTTCAACGTTTATACGCCCATAGCCGCCGGTTTTAGTACCAAAGGAAAAGACAGGCTTGTTCCATGAACCTTTGCTTCGGCTAAAGACTTGCCATTCGGTACTCCAGCCTCCGGCAACCGACTCGGTGACGGTAATCGGGTCCGGGTCGCTGCCATCCTTGTGGTCCAAGGTCAAATCAAACACAGCGCTGCCGGTTTGACCGGAGGGCCGCAAAAAACCTTGCACCATGAGAACATCATCGTCCAGGACGCGAAACACCACAGCCTGCAAACCCAGGTACGGCGTCAGCGTGCCCCCTGCACCCTCGACGGTCTTGACCATGGTCGGCTGATTCGTCAGCGGGTGCTGGACCGTATTCGCACTGATAAAGCGCTGGTAAGCAGCCTGCTCCAACCAGTGCCCATCATCCCAGGTCACAGGGCGGAACAGCACATCACGCACGGCTATCACCTTGAGGCGTTCGGGGTCGTTATCAGCCCTGCCGTTAGTCAGCAAAACCCCCAGCTTGCCCTTGGGGTGGTAGTGGTCGGCCCACACGATGGCAATCAGGCGGGCGCCTTCGGAACGGTCCTCCTCATACTCGCCACTGTGCAGGCTCAGCGGTGCCGACCAACGACCGTTCTGGGCCATGAACGCCACTCTGACGTCCAGACGGTGCGGCACGCTTTGATCACCGCTCCCCTCTACCTTGTACTGCCATTCAGCCCAGACCAGGCACAGCCGTCCGCTCCAGAACACCGGCCGGATATCCAGGATATTCACGCCCGTCGGCGTATCCACCGGCAGCCACTCACTCCAGGCCGCCGGGTTAATGGCTGTGCAACTGGGGGAGAGCTCGACCTCGGCCTTGCGCCAAAAATACTGGTAAGGCGGCACCCGCTGACGGCCGACAAAGTAGTAGTCGGCCCGGGCGGGCGAGACGCTGTCCATGTAGCTGCTGAGCACGTCCAGGTTGCAGGTCTGCTCGAACGTTTGCAGGTACTCCTGCAACGCCACCTGAACCGAATCGCTGTTCAAGTGAGCCTGGTTGAGGTTGTTTTCCAGGGCCTTGAACAGGCTGGTCTTGCGCTGCCGCACGAAGGGGTTGATGAAGTTCTCCGGGTACAGCGCGATCATTTGCAGCGCCGACCAATCCGGGTAGTTGTTGTAGAGTTCCCAGGTGGCCAGGTCCCGCTTGTCGAACTCGGTGTCGGCATAGCCGGGCTCCAGTTTGCGGTAGGCGGCATGGATGAACTGCTGGGCACAGCTGGTCGCTTCGGCGACCCAGGAGCTCTGCACCGGGTAGCTGTCCAGCGGATCCAGGCGCAGCAGTTCGAACAGATCCGCCGGGGTACGCAGGAAGTTGTACGGAGGATTGGCGCCACTTTTTCCAACGTGCCCGAGGCTGTATTCGATCAGGGCGGTCCGACGCTTTTCGAGCAAGTCGCTCATCGTATTCAGTGTCATGGCGCTGGCTCCTCGCTTTCAAAGGTGATGGCCGGGAAATCAGCGGTCACGCCACCGTCAGGGGCAATGGTGATCCTGAATCGTCCACCGGTAGGGCTGGACGCAAATGTTCGGGCCAGGCCCTCCTGATTGGTGTAGGACTGGTCCGGTCGATAAACCACCGTACCTTGTCCACCGCCCATATCCGTGGTTAACCAGCGTACGGGATGGTTTTTCGCAAGGTTTCGATGAACGTCCCTGATGGTGGCGTAGAGCTCGACTTCCTGCCCGGGGGGTACCGTTCCCCGGGGTACCGGTGACAGGTATCGTGTCGGGATGTCCATGTTGTTCTTATCGATCGTGACCTGGACGGTAGGGGCATGCTCACGTTCAAACAGGTCCAGCCAATATTGCGGCGTGTCCCACCCCAACACCTTGCCCGGTATGTACTCGGCCAAAACCACGCCTTCGGTATTCGTCGCCTTGGTTTCAATGGTCCCCAGCTCGGCGCTCCAGTAAACGTTGACCCCGACCAACGGGTTGCCGTCGCTGTCCTTGAGGGTGACCGTGAAGGTGATTTTTTCTTCGGGTGCAGCCGCCACCGAGGTATTGTCCGGGACGCAGGTCACAGTAACGAGCTGCTTCAGATCCCCGGTGAAGGTCACCAACGGCCGATCGGATTCGGACAGGCTCAGCAAGGCATGCTCGGCGGCCTCTTTGTAGGCCGGCTTGTCGACCTCTTCTGGCAGCCCGCCCATCAGGAAAATCGTCAAGGCATCCATGCCGGTGCGCGCCGCCAGCACCCGAACCCGCATCAACAGATCCAGTTGAGGCAGGTTTTTCAGGATTTTGTGCGCAGACTCAAAGCGGCTGACGCACTCGCGAACCTCTTGCACGCTCCAGTCAAAAAAACCGGCCAGGCGGATGGACGCCGCCTGTTCGGCCAGACGCAGCGCGTGCCCCCCTATCGGAGAAGGCAGCGCATTGACCTCGCGCAGGTAGTCGAGCAGCGTCTGCGCCGGTTGGTCGCTCAGCTCAAACGCACGGTTGAGGGTGGTCAGGTAGTACAGCGTGCGCAGGGTGAATGCATGCTTGTCGTCCTGGTCCAGCCAGGCTTTATGGCCGTAATCCAGATACTCGCGCAACACAACGGCACCCAGCTCCAGTTTCGCCACCACCGCACTGCGCCGGCGTACATCGGCCAACAGCGCAAGCAATGGGTCAGTCAATGCGTTACGGCCCTTCACCCTGCCGTCAAGACTCGAAAGGTCACGGTCGAGCACCTGGCGCAGCAGCCGGCTCACCGTTGAATTGGCCCACGCCAGCACCTCAAATGCCTGCTCCGCACTGACCCCGGTGTAAACCGCCAGGCATTCCTTGACCACCGACATCTGGGCGTCCCTGGCCTCCAGCACCACGGCGAGCATTCTCTCGACAATGGCGGGCCGCTCCAACTCATATTGGTCACCCAGGCCAATGGTCACGGCTTGATTAAGCTGTTCTCGGGCAAACTCCAAGTATTGAGCCTCGGTGCCCGGCCGTGACGTCACCAGCCCGTCAGACTCGACCAAGATCGTCTGCATCCCCAACAACTCCAGCCAGCTGGCGCCCGCCATCGCTGGCACCCCGGCCATCAGGATCGCCGAGTGGGTGAGCAGTGCGCCGGGCAACAGGTTGAGCAGCTGTTCAAAAAGCCGCCCCTCAGCGTCCAGGGAGGTGTCCAGCAAGGAGGGCGACGAGACCTGCTGCACCATCCAAAGCACCGGCAGGTCGTGGTCGGCGCACCAGTCCACACACAATTGCATGGCATGGATGAGGTTCAGCGCATCCGGGCTGTCGCTGGCGCTGGAATGGATCAGGGGCACACCCGCCAGGCCGTTGAGCCAAAGTTCTCCACCCAGCACCGTCAGCAACAACACGCCTTCGACCGGGGTGATGCCCAACAGTCGGGGCAGCTTCACCATGCGGTAGAAGCTGGACATGATCGCCAGATTACGCGGCAGGCTGTCGCCGGCGATGCCATGAGCCTTGGCAATCGCCACGGCCAGGTAGTTGTAGGTCTGCAGGTCAATGCCCAACGCGCTGCACAGCTGGCTGACGGTCAGGTCGGGCACCTCCGGTGCCGGCACGATCGGAAAGGTTCCGTTATCGAGCTTCAAGGGTTCACGGTAGTCGCCCTGGTCATTGAAGACCTGATCGAATTGGGAGAGCGCTTCACCGCGACCGTAAATCGACAACTCGTCGATGAACACCGCAAAGTCGTCCACCGGACACTCACAGCGCTCGCGCAATGACTGAAACAACCCCAGCGCATGCACGACTTGTTCGGTGATCCACCAGTCACCGGCCGGTGCCCCCCCGCGCACTTCAGCCTTGATGGCCGCCACTAGCAACGCATCCACCTTCTCGCTCGGCAGTGCCAGCCATTGGTCCAGGCGCAACTTGCGATTCATTCGGTCGTAATGCGCAAGTCCGGCGTCATCACCTGGGCTCACGGAGAGTGTATGAAGGTACGTATCGCCCTCTCCGCTACCGGCAATATGGACCGCCGGGTGGGCATTGGCATTCAGATAAACCGAACCGGAGCGTCCGCTTTCCGGCTCTTCAGGCACCGTTGGCGACGAGTAGGTCACATTGGCCGAGCGTGCCGGCGCAAAACCCCGTACTGACAGCAATGCCTCAAGCCCCTGGGTGTCGAGCTTGGTTCGCTCACCGAAGAACGGCACCTTCTCGAGGTCTTCCCACGCGCCCTCTCCGGCGCCGAAGTTCTGCAAATAAAAGGCCTCACTGTTCGCGCTGGTGATGGCCGGTTCGGTGAGCAACCGCCGCTGATAAGGCCCCAGCCGCGACGCATGGGCCAAGGCAGGTCCCGCATCGCCGTACCAGGCCTGCGTCTGGAAAAAATAAGGAAAGGACGGGCTCACGTGCTGGGCAAAACTGCCCACCGACAAACCATGATGGCGGGCGACCGTATCCACCGTAACCCAATGCTGGTAGTAAGGAAGCCCATTGGGATAGCGCGCTTCGATCATGGCTTGCTCAAGGTTCTCTGGCGCCAGATCGATAAACTTTTCCAGCACCGGGACGATGATGTCCACCGATGACACCGATTGATGCACCGCGTTGAAATCAACGCTCAGCGGCTTCAGGTCTTTGCGCCGGTCATGCAACGGCAACTTGCCTGCGTCGCTCGACGCCGCTTCGATGCGTTGCTCGATCCACCTCATCAACTCAATCAAATACGCCACGGGTGAGGCGATAGACTCCAGCGCCTGGGGTGGGCACAGACTGTCGAACCGGGGGTTGAACAGCAGCTCAAAACTGGGGCCTTGAACCATCGACAGCAAGCCACTGCTTGCCCGCCGCCGTTCTTTTGCAGAACCGTACAGACTGTGTTCGATGAACTGACGCCGCAGGTAAATGGCCATGCTGTTGAAGCGCCGCAACAACTGACGGGCATCATCGGGGCTCACGCCAAAGTCCCTCACCAATCCCTGTCCGCCCTTTTCCACCAGCGCAAAAATCGAACCACCCTCTTCGAGGTACGTCTGCAGTGTCGAGTAATGTGTGAGTTGTTGCTCACTGAACACCTGAGTCAGCAGCTGTAAAGCAGGGCGCGAATCAGCCATGAACGAGTCCTCGCATTCGATGTCGGCCCGCAACGGCCCGACGAAGCCGTCAGGTCGAGCGTTTGGTTAACATGATTGGGCGCTTAAGGGCCGAAGCCGTCTACTGTCAGAACCGACAGGTTTCATGACCGTCTATCGGGAGTTGGGCGCCTGGGTCGGGCTAGTGGGCGGCAGGACTTCGAAGCGTTCGCTCTCAACCCAATCGGACGCCGTCGCACCGTCCGCCGTGTCGGTGAGGGTTTGCTTGAACCGGCACCAGTGGCCGCCAGCGGACAGCGATTGC
>NZ_FODL01000001.1:236365-274428 GCF_900110355.1 Pseudomonas sp. NFACC39-1
ACAGCACCCGGCCAGCAGGTGCCACTGAGGTTGGGCGAGAGGCCATTTTCCACGGGCGCGTCCATGACGGGTGCCAGCGGTGGGATGGTGACCTCAAGTTTGATCCATTCCGGCGACGGTACCCCGTTCAAATATTGCTTGATATGGACTTCCCGTTTGAATGTCGGCCCCCATACCTCTAATGCCGTGCTCTGCCACTGACCGGAGGACACCCTGGCATCCGGGGCCACCTTCAACTGACCACCGGGATTAAACAGCATCACCGTCGCACCATTGAAACCTTTACCCGAGAACACGGGCCGGTAGACCGGTGTGTAGATGATATCGGTCGGGTCTGGAAGGCTCAGGTTGACGGGGAATGTGTAGGGCAGCGAATCAATCCAGCCATTGTCGCCATCGGGAAATCGCTGAATAGCCGTCAGGCTGTACGAGCCAAATGGCCAGTTTGTCGCGGTTGTGCTCCACCTGTCTCCGTTCACCGGCGCAGGGGCTGGCGCCGTAACGTTGGGCCCGCTGTCGACCGTGATCTGCACGGTGGCGCCGGTGTAGCCGCTGCCTTCGAATTTCACTGAGGTGTCGGTCGGGGTGGTGACGGTGACGGCGGTCAGCTTGGGGGGGCGGACTCTGAAGGCTCGGGGTGTGCTTCGATTCGATGGGGTCCCGTCTACTCGTTGGAGTGCTGCCAGCGATGTATTCCCTACAGGCGCTGTAACGGAACAGCTCCAATTAGCCCCCGTCAACGTATTGGTTTGGCCCAACATATCGTCGTGAGTATCGCTGAATACCTGAACGATGGCACCCGAACGCCCATTGTTGCCGCTTACGGTAAAGGTCCTGTCTTGAACCGAATTGGCTACGGGGCCGGTGATGACAGGTACGGGTAATTCAATCACAACAGAAACATCGTCTGCCCAGTCAGAATGCATACCCGCCGATGTTTGTCTGGCAGTAAACTCAAACTCCCCCAACGGCAAATCGTTATGGGGCGTTGTCCGCCAGTGCCGTTGCGAGTCAACGATACACACTGGATGGGGTATTTCAGCCGCCGAATGGCTGACGTGAAGTTGCACCTCTGCGGTCGGTATCCCAGTGCCAGAAATTTCCGGCCTGCGATGCTCAATGACCGAGCCGGGAATAGGGGATGAGATGGAGGGCTTGGGCAGTACCGTCACAGATATATTGTCGGCCCAGCCTGAGAGCACGCCACGGTGTTGCTGTCTGGCTGTCAGGACTTTTAATCCTGGGGTCAGCGGTTCACGCAAACGTGTTCGCCACGCAAAACCGGATTCCACCCAGTCCGACAATTGCCGGGCTGTGTGGCCTTCATAAACCGCAACCCAGGCTCCAGAAGTAGCGGTACCTGAAACCTCCAGATTGGGCAGCACGTCACCGTCACGGACAGGGCTCGTTATCGAAGGGCTTTGACGACTGTAAGAGGCAACAAAGTAATTGCTCAGGTCCATCCGACTATTACCCTCCCAATACAAAGCCCGTACACGAATCAGCTCCTCGCTAGCGTTACTATTTATGTTGTACACATACGGAAAACTATGCCACGCATCATCCTGACGCGCATTGTCTTCACTGGCTGCAATCCAGTTACCCACACTCTCAACCATCAAACTAAAATGACAGTTAGCAAGACCACTAGGCCTTGATAAATACTGTTTTCCTACAACGGTAAATGATGCGCCATCCGAACTCCACTCGTACTCAAACTTATACTTCGCGATAGCAACCCCACTACCAATTGGATATAAAAACACTGTGTGCTCTGTAGCCAAACTATCAGCAGAAATAACGTCCGACACCTTACGCACATCATAAGTTTTGTCGGCATTCACGCTGTTATTTCCTTCTGATATTTCCGCCGCGTCGCGTCCATCAATATCGTCGGTGTCATCGTCGATCATGACTAGCTCCGATTAACCTCTTCAATTGGCTGGTGTTTACAAGAGGATTCAGGGGTAGTAGATGCCGGCCTCTCAGCGTAAACACCTGTCAGTTCTGACAGTGCCGACGAGTGGCGGGGCCCGGTATAAGGAAATATCCGGGTGACTACAGCGCCTTGCGCAACGGACTACAGATCCGCCAGAATCCGCCGGCTTGTGCGCCTTGGCCTTGCCCCGTAACTTGATTCGCGTCGCTGATAACCAGCGATCGGGTTTAGTCGCCCGGCGGTTCGACATGATGTGCACAAGCGTCATCCCGTGGGGTGTTCCCTATCCCCTACTTGATGGTGGCTGTACGCAGGGCGCCCTCGGGCGCGCCGGATTTCGTGTCTCCGCCGGTCGACTAACCTGCGTCCAGCCGCCACCCTTCATTCGTTTAGTCGCGAGCCGGGTGATGGCCCCATTACGGAGACCGATCATGATCAAACCAACACCCAATCCCCCGAAAACCGATTCACAACCCGCGCACAAACCCCTCGACACCAAAAAACTCGACAAAGCCGCCCAGAAAGCCCTGGACCACTACCTCAAGCCCGACACCCCAGAAAAACCCGCAAGACAACTGGATTACTTCATCGTCGCCCCCGACGCCGATCCCGAAGGCATGCTGGCGCACACCTACGAAACCTTCTGCTCAGTGAGCACGCTGATTCTGGATCTGTCCGAAGACTTGGAAGGCGCCCCGCGCAACCTGGCCCTGGCGATTCACCAGATGGGCGAAATGGGCGTGTTGTTGCTGGAGAAGTTGCTGGATAACGAAGCGAAAGTTCAGCGCTGAAAGCGCCCTGTAGGAGCTGCCGAAGGCTGCGATCCTTTGATCTTGATCTGGGGGGCGCAGTCCCGGCCTATAGAGTCTCCACCGTTTCGCCGGCTTGCGCACATATGCAGGTGCCTGATTAATCAATCTTTGATTTCCGCATAAAAATCCGCAGAAACGCTGAAAATCGTCTATCGTACGACATAACCAAACCAAGCAACCACGGGCGTTATAGGCCGTTTTGTTTTCCGCATAAATTTCCGCAGAAATTACCAAAAAAATAGCCGATTGCGTTCTCTGGAAGCAAAAAAGATGATTACCTCGAAAACGTACCTTGACCCAGTACTGCCAGAAAATCTGCCCGACTCGATCATTCAGGCAGCGGATCAGCTGCCACGCAAGGCAGAATTTCTTGCCGGACGGCTTGCCGATGAGACATCGAAGCAACTGGCGGGCCTGTTGCGCATCACCAATACCTACTACTCGAATTTGATCGAAGGACATCGAACCGAAATCGCTGACCTCCAGGCTGCGCGCACAATACCGAAACGAGAAAGAAAGGAGCTCAAAGAGCTTGCCGTGCAACACATGACGCAGCAGGAGGTGATGGAGCGGGTGCTTCGCATGCACCCAACAAATAGCTTGTCCGCGATGTTCGATCCCAAGTTGATCGCTACCATCCATCGTCGGCTGTTCAAGGACGCTTCAACCGAGGAACTGACCTTAGGCGATGGTCGGATGATGGAAGCAGGCAGACTGCGGGCCGAAGAGAATGAGCAGGTCCAGGTTGGCGCCCATGTCGCCCCAGCCGCCGCAGCGGTATTGCCCATGCTTCAGCATCTGCAGCTGCACTACGGACGAATAAAGGATCCGCGGCGCCAATTGATCGCTGCCCTGGCAGGTCATCACCGAGTGGCGCTTGTCCACCCCTTCCTTGATGGTAATGGCCGAGTGATTCGGATGCTCACCCACCTGCAACTTGTTCATCTCGGACTGAAACCTTCCCTCTGGTCACTGTCTCGTGGCCTGGCTCGCAGGCAGGATGAGTACTATCGCTTCCTGGCTTTGGCTGATCGCCCTCGTGAAGGTGACTATGACGGGCGTGGACAACTCTCACAGCGTCACTACTTCAACTTCATTGAATTCATGCTCGATGTCTGCCACGACCAGATTGAATATATGACGACCGTACTGAACCCCGCCAGATTGCGCGAACAGGTTGTTCATGTGCTCTCAACGGATCCTGACCTTCGCCGCGCCGGTATCAGACCCACCAGTGCAGCTGCTGTGTTGGCTCTTCTCACCCAAGGTGCGATGCCGCGTGCGGAGTTCAAGGTGTTCACAGGTTTGAAGGATCGGCTTGCAACGGAAGAACTGGGCCGCTTGATCGAAGCAGGGATAGTGGTCAGTAGTACCCCCAGATCCCGCACGGTGGAAGCGGGCTTGCCCGCACGCTTCGCCGGATTGATCTTTCCAAACCTGCATTTCCAAATGGGTTGAATTGTGGCGGTGTCCCAGTGTGTTCTTTTGATCTGGCGGTCTTTCGCTCAAGACTCAATTATCTGGAAAAAGATCGCAGCCTCGTTGCACTCGGCAGCTCCTACAGATGAGGCCGGACTTCGAAGCGTCCGCTCTCAACCCAATCGGACGCCGTCGCACCGTCCGCCGTGTCGGTGAGGGTTTGCTTGAACCGGCACCAGTGGCCGCCAGCGGACAGCGATTGCGTTGCCCCGCCCTGCCAGTCACCGGCTTCGACGTTAAGCCCCGAAGCCCAGACCTGATCAGGGTTGTACCAGCTCACCACCTGCCCGATGCCTGGCCGGCCCTCGCCTTCGAACCGGACCGGGTTGTCGACCCAGGCTCCGGCCATGGGCACCTCGATGGAAGGCAGATAGGTGCCCAGCACCACCGCGCGAGCTGGTGAATCGGCGGAATCAAACCCCTCGCTCGATGCCACGGCCATCAGGCCGTAGAGGCCGCCGGGTTGATCGAACACCACCGTCAGTGACCAGGTGCGGTCCTCCAGCACCGGACTGCTGCCCAGCACCGTGCGCGCGGCGTCGCCCAGTTTCACCGTGACGGTGTCACCCGGTACGCCGAAACCGGACACCACCACGCGCCGGCCAATGTGCTCGTCGGTGGCCGGGGTTTCAATGTATGGGGCAGCAGGAACCACGTTGAAGGTCAGCGGCGCGGAGTCCTTGGAAGGCCGACCCTCAAAGTATTGCCGGGCCAGAATCGTGGTCTGGCCTACCGGCAGGGTCACTTCAGCTTTCCAGCCATCAGCCCCCACAAACGCCCCCTCGACCAACAGTTCGGTTGCGCCTTGCAGCCAGATATCAACCCGCCCGCCCGACATGCCTGTACCGGACAACTCCATGGTGCGCGGCAGATTGCCGCCAGGCTGCGGCACGTCAAACTCCGGTGGCAACACCACCACCGTGAAGGTCACCGGCGTACTGCGCTCGGAGGCTTGCCCACGCAAGGTCTGCTGCGCATCAATGGTGTAGCTTCGAAACTCCAGCACGGGAAGCTCGATGAACCATTCGCCGTCGGCGGTCAGCACTTTGGGAGTGCCCAGGTCCGTTTGGAATTGCGCATCACGCACCTGCATCGACGCCTCGGCCATGCCGTCACGCCCGCGCACGGTCAGCACACGACCGACGTCGGCATTGGGAGTGGGGTGTGTGATCACCGGTTTGCGCATGGGTGTGGCAACCGTGAAGGTTCTGGACGCCTCCGGCGAAGGTTGCTGGGCGGCGGTCTGGATCAGGGTCGCGGTGTGGGTGATCTCCGGTGCAAACGGCTCGTCGCGCCGGAATCTCCAAGTACCGTTGTCATTGTCCACGGGGTGTTCAATGGGGCTGTCACTGAACGTGAGTGTCAGCACAGCACCCGGCCAGCAGGTGCCACTGAGGTTGGGCGAGAGGCCATTTTCCACGGGCGCGTCCATGACGGGTGCCAGCGGTGGGATGGTGACCTCGATTTCCTGCCAGGTCGGCGATTCCTGGCCATCCTTGAATTGTTTGATTTTGACTTTGCGCTTGAACGTCGGCCCCCACTCCGTTGACGCCATACTCGACCACACACCGCCAGACACAATTTTTTCGGGGGCTGCGGGTGAATCGTCGGGATTCAGGATCTTCACCGTCGCACCGTTGAAACCTTTACCCGAGAACACGGGCCGGTAGACCGCTGTGTAGGTGATATCGGTCGGGTCGGGAAGAATCAGGTTGACGGGGAATGTGTAGGGCAGCGAATCAATCCAGCCATTGTCGCCGTCAGGAAACCGCTGGATAGCCCTCAGACTGTACGAGCCAAATGGCCAGTTTGTCGCGGTTGTGTTCCACCTGTCACCGTTCACCGGCGCAGGGGCCGGCGCCGTGACGTTGGGCCCGTTGACGACCGTGATCAGCACGGTGGCGCCGGTGTAGCCGCTGCCTTCGAACTTCACTGAAGTGTCGGTCGGGGTGGTGACGGTGACGGCGGTCAGTTTGGGGGGGCGAACCTTGAACGCTTGGGCAGTGCTCGGTCCCGACGGGATGTTTTGGTAGGTTTGTTCCGCCACCAAAGAAACCGTTCCCGGCGCAACTTGCACTGGGGCACTCCAGGAGCCGTTCGACTGTGCCCTACCTTGACCGACCGGGGTACCGATAACATCGAGCCGCACTACGACGCTGGCGCCCTCCATCCCATTTGTTCCGTATACCGTGAAACTCATGTCCTTATTGGCTGTGGACCGGGTGATATTCGGTTTGCCTAAAACAGTGAAGGAGCGGTGCTCCTCAGTATATTTAACGGGTCCGCTTCCCGATTGATACGCAGCCTGCGCCAACCAAGGCCCATTGGCCAGGATCTTGCCCCGGGCCTCCCACGTTTTATTGGTGTTGACGGAGACTCTTTCAGACAGCTCTGTGCCGACGTTAGGGAAAACCGCCCACATTTGGTTGCCTGGAAATCCTCTTCCGCTGAAGACAAGCTGGTCGGCGAGCACAATGGCGTTTGGCGCGGGCGTTGTAAGTGTTGTTGAGACCAAGGTAACCGTCATCTGATTCGATTTTGCCGATGGTAAATCCCCGATTTTCTGTATCGCGTAAAACGTCAGAGTGTCCAAACCGCTCGGCATATTAAAAGTCGCCGTCCAGTTGCCCGTATTGTAAATATCCGCCGTACCTAACCGAGCGTCATTGTTAACGTTATGTATCGTTATCGTGCCAGCAGCAAATGCACCACCCGTTCCTAATACATTAATCAACGGATCACCAATAGGACCTGACGGAGCTGTAATCACCGGAGTACCAGGAACAAACCTATAAGTTTTATTCGCATAGAGATGAGGATCATCTCCAAAATTTACATCATAGGTATATTTATAGTACACCTCTACATAACTCGAGTTCCCCGCCACTGACATTGTCGTGTTAATTTCATGCCAAAGCCCGTCTTGAATTCCGTTATCGTTGGTTAACTCGCGATAACCCGTTTCCACTGCCGACTTGAGATTAATCAGAACATTTCCCTTTCTCTCGCCATTACTTTTCGCACTATACTTTGGCCTCGACAGCAGAAATGATTTCCCATCCGAAGACCATGTATATAACGCGGTAAAATTCGCCCAAAGGTTACCTTCCACGGCTTCCAAAAAAACTTCCCCTTTTGGAGAACCGTCTTCCGGATCAGGCATACCGTTAATATCTCCAGAACCTTCTTCTGGTATTTCTTCGGGTTCGCTTTTTTCGGGATCGTCGCCAACACTCATGGCTATCTCCTCAACTTTATAATCGGAATCAAAAAAAAAGTTCGGTCAAGCGCCATCGCCAGAAGGTCTCAGATGCTCAGTGAATGTCACCCGACCCACTCAAAACACCTGTTAGTTCTGACAGTACCGACGAGTGGCGGGGCCCGGAGCCAGGAAAAGTCCGAGTGACTACAACGCCTTGCGCAACGGACTACAGACCCGCCAGATGGGCGAGATGGGGTGTTGCTGCTGGGGAAGTTGCTGGATAACGAGACGAAGGTTCAGCGCTGAGGACCGACCTGTAGACGTACAGACCGATGAAAAGCCTGTGGGAGCAAGCTTGCTCGCGATGACGGTGGGTCAGCAGACATCAATGCTGAATGTGCCGACGCCTTCGCGAGCAAGCCCGCTCCCACAATGGATTGAGTACACCCGCAAGAGCCAGGCGTTGCGCCCTGGCTCTCTCACAGAGATGGCCTCAAGCCGACTCTGGCAACGGATGAAAACTGAAATACTGCTGCAGCGCACTCACCAGTTGCCCGTACTCCGGCGGCGCCCACTTGAGGCTGAAACCGGCGTCAAAATGCTGCGGGGTCACGTCCTCATGGCACCAGAGGCAACTGGCCTTTAATTCGATGTCCAACTGCGGTCCCTCATCGGCAGGGATCTTGAGGTGCAGATTGAAGTCCGCGCCGACCATCAACGGCAAATGGCTGATCAGCATCAGCCCGTCTGCCGAGACGTTGCCCAAAAAACCGATGGGCCTGTCGTTCATACCGTTGAACACACGCAGGAAATACGGCAACTGATGCCGCTCGATTCGCCTCTTTTTGTACATGTCCTGTATCGCTTTTTGAACCACCCCGTACAGGGGCTACCGGATACTTCGGAACGGGCATGAACGGGCCCGCTCTCCCCGATCCCGGTGCCAGACGCTTGCAAGCGCGTTAGCCCTACTTCTGCCGGTCACAGGTGCCTCTTGAAATTAGAGACCTGGCTCTAATCATATTTGTACAAATATAGCTCAGGGTTTGGCGGCAGCCAGTCCGGGGCGACAGTTTCATCAATCGCCATGGTACAAGGTAGAAATGGCCCGGGATTGCCCCTGGCCATTGCCTTGACGGACGGTATCAGAACGCGGTGGGGCGGATCGCCGGGGCGCTGCGCAGCGGATAATGGCCCAGGCTCTGCAAGGTTTCGAGGCGGGCACGGGCGCGGAAGGCGTATTCGCTGTTAGGGTATTGGGTCAAGAGGAACTGGTAGGTTTGCGCTGCATCGACAAACAGCTTCTGCCGTTCCAGGCACTGGCCACGCATCATCGAGACTTCCGGCTGCATGTAGCGCCGGGCCCGGCTGGCGCGGTCGACCTTGGACAGCTCGAGCATCACCTGCTCGCAATTGCCCCGCTCGTAGGCCTTGTAGGCCAGGTTCATATGGTGGTTCATCGACCAACGGGTGCAGCCCGTGATGCTCAGGGCCAGGGCAATAAAAAGCACGAATCGCATGGGAGGTTCTCCTGTCTTGAGCTTTGTATCGACCTGGTTGGGAAAAACTTCAAACAAATCCCATGATCGCCGCACGCCTCTGTAGGAGCTGCCGAAGGCTGCGATCTTTCCTGAAGCCAGTTGAATTTCAAGCCAAAGATCAAGATCAAGATCAAGATCAAGATCAAAAGATCGCAGCCTTCGGCAGCTCCTACGGGAATAGATGAGCCCTGGCGCAGGCGCAAAAATTTTCAAGAATGTTCATTTCGAAAAACAAACGAAAAAGTAGTGCACATGAACAATGACTACACCCAAAGAGCATAGTAGCCTTCGCTGGCGCTTGAACCTGAGGAGTCTTGCATGTCCGTCCGTCGCACCAAAATCGTCGCTACCCTTGGCCCGGCCAGTAACTCGCCGGAAGTTCTCGAACAGCTGATTCTGGCTGGCCTGGACGTTGCCCGTCTGAATTTCTCCCACGGCACCCCCGAAGAGCACAAGGCTCGCGCCAAGCTGGTACGCGACCTCGCTGCCAAGCATGGCCGTTTTGTCGCCCTGCTGGGTGACCTGCAAGGCCCGAAGATCCGTATCGCCAAATTCGCCAACAAGCGCATCGAGTTGAAGATTGGTGACACTTTCACCTTCTCCACCAGCCACCCGCTGACCGAAGGCAACCAGCAAGTGGTCGGTATCGACTACCCGGACCTGGTCAAGGATTGCGGCGTGGGCGACGAGCTGCTGCTCGACGACGGTCGCGTGGTGATGCGCGTCGACACCGCCACCGCCACCGAACTGAACTGCACCGTAACCATCGGCGGCCCGCTGTCGGACCACAAAGGCATCAACCGGCGCGGTGGCGGCCTGACAGCCCCGGCCCTGACTGAAAAAGACAAGGCTGACATCAAGCTGGCCGCAGAAATGGAAGTCGACTACCTGGCCGTGTCCTTCCCCCGCGACGCGGCTGATATGGAATACGCCCGTCAACTGCGTGACGAAGCCGGCGGCACCGCCTGGCTGGTGGCCAAGATCGAACGCGCCGAAGCCGTGGCCGACGACGAAACCCTGGACGGCCTGATCAAAGCCTCCGACGCAGTAATGGTGGCCCGTGGCGACCTGGGCGTGGAAATCGGCGACGCCGAGCTGGTGGGCATCCAGAAGAAGATCATTCTGCACGCGCGCCGCCACAACAAAGCGGTGATCGTCGCGACTCAGATGATGGAGTCGATGATCCAGAATCCGATGCCGACCCGCGCCGAAGTGTCCGACGTAGCCAACGCCGTGCTCGACTACACCGACGCCGTGATGCTCTCGGCCGAAAGCGCCGCCGGCCTCTACCCGCTCGAAGCGGTGCAGGCCATGGCACGCATCTGCATCGGCGCGGAAAAGCACCCCACCAGCAAGACCTCCAGCCACCGTATCGGCAAGACCTTCGAGCGCTGCGACGAGAGCATCGCCCTGGCGACGATGTACACCGCCAACCACTTCCCGGGCGTGAAGGCGATCATCGCCCTGACCGAAAGTGGCTACACGCCGCTGATCATGTCGCGCATCCGCTCCTCGGTGCCGATCTACGCGTTCTCCCCGCACCGCGAAACTCAGGCTCGCGCCGCCATGTTCCGTGGCGTCTACACCGTGCCGTTCGACCCGGCCGCCCTGCAACCGGGTGAAGTCAGCCAGGCAGCGGTGGACGAACTGGTCAAGCGCGGCGTGGTGCAAACCGGCGACTGGGTCATCCTGACCAAGGGCGACAGCTACCACACCATCGGCGGCACCAACGGGATGAAAATCCTGCACGTTGGCGACCCGATGGTCTGAGTGACCGGCCGCTGAAAACAAAAGCCCCGCCATGTGAATGGCGGGGCTTTTTGGTTTTTGCCGCCTGAAAAAGGTGTTGCCTGGGCTGGCGCAATCGCGAGCAGGCTCGCTCCCACAGGGGATCTGTGGTGTTCATGAATAATGTGTTCAACACCACTCCTTTGTGGGAGCGGGCTTGCTCGCGAAAGCGGGGGGTCAGCTTGCTCCAATGGTGTATGTGCCGACGCCTTCGCGAGCAAGCCCGCTCCCACGGGGGATCTGTGGTGTTCATGGCTAATGTGCTCAACACAAACCCAATGTGGGAGCGGGCTTGCTCGCGAAAGCGGTGGGTCAGCTTGCTCCAATGTTGAATGTGCCGACGCCTTCGCGAGCAAGCCCGCTCCCACGGGGGATCTGTGGTGTTCATGGCTAATGTGCTCAACACAAACCCAATGTGGGAGCGGGCTTGCTCGCGAAAGCGGTGGGTCAGCTTGCTCCAATGTTGAATGTGCCGACGCCTTCGCGAGCAAGCCCGCTCCCACGGGGGCTCTGTGGTGTTCATGGCTAATGTGTTCAACACCACTCCTTGTGGGAGCGAGCCTGCTCGCGATTGCGCCAGCCCATGCACTACAAAACTAATGCCGGTTGATAAACCCCGACAACGCCTCTAACGCCTCGGGCGAGCGCAGTCGTTGGGTGAACAGCCTGCCCTCCTCTTCGATCACGGCACGCAGTTGTTCCCGGTCCGGGGCCTTCATCAGTTGTTTGCTGATGCGCATCGCTTCAGCCGGCAGCGATTCGAAACTCAGTGCCACGTCCCGCGCCTTGGCCAACGCTGCCTCGCCACTGTCCAGCGCCTCGGTGGCGATGCCCCAGGCTGCCGCCTGTTCGCCGCTCAAGCCCTCGCCCAACAGCAGCAACTGCGCGGCCCTGGCCTGGCCGAGCAGCCTCGGCAGGATCAGGCTGGAGCCGAATTCCGGACACAACCCCAGGCTGACGAACGGCATTCGCAGCCGCGCGTCCCGGCTGACGTAGACCAGGTCGCAATGCAACAGCAACGTAGTGCCGATGCCCACCGCCGGCCCGGCCACCGCGGCGATCACCGGTTTGCGGCAATCGAGCAGGCTGAGCATGAACTCGAATACCGGGTTGTCGAGATCGGCCGGCGGCTGTTCGAGAAAGTCGACAATATCGTTGCCGGCGGTGAAGCAGTCATGGGAGCCGCAGATCAGCACCGCGCTGATCTGCGGGTCGACGTCAGCCATCGCCAAAGCTTGGGCCAACTGGCTGTACATGGCCCGGGTCAGGGCGTTTTTCTTTTCCGGGCGATTGAGGCGCAGGGTCAACAGGCCGCGTTCGCGTTCAAGCAGCAGGGTGTCGGTCATGGTCCGTCTCGCGTCTGAAGATCAGCGCTCAACCACGGGTCAGGAAGACATCGGCCAGCAGTTGATTACGCGGCAGGCCAGCCAGGTAAAGGCGCTTGGCAAAGGCCTCGACCCGGTCGGGATGGCCGCAGAGTAAGGCCTGGGTTTGCCGGGAAACAAGCCGCAGTTGCGCCAACGCAGACGGCGCCTCGGCCGTGGTCAGCAGCTCCACGGTGAGGTGTTGATGCTTGGCCGCCAGCGCTGCCAGGGGTTTGGCCAGATAGTGCCCGGCGGCATCATGGGCCACGTGAATAAGACGAATCGTGCCTTGGTGATGCTGATGCAGGGCTGAGCGCAAAAGCCCGAACAACGGTGCCAGGCCGGTACCGGCCGCCAGTAGCCAGAGCGGCTTGTCGTGCCACTCGGGATCGTAATGCAGGGCACCGCCGCGCAACTCACCGAGAAAAATCGGATCGCCCGCTTTCATCTGTCGCGCCGCATCGATGAACTGGCCGGGCTCACGGCAATCGAGGTGAAACTCCAGGAAGCGGTCTTCTTCGGGCAGGCTCGCCAGGGAATACGGTCGGGCGACATCACCGGCCCACAACACCAGGTGCTGGCCCGCCCGATAACGCAGCGCCCGCTCAGGAATAATGCGCAAGCGCAGCACGTCGGGACTCAGCCAATCCGCTGCCGTCACCTGGGCGGCACGGCCGTCACGTTGCGGGTCAAAGGTGTGGATCTGCACATCCTCGATCACCTGGCACTGACACGCCAGCCGCCAGCCTTGCTGGCGCTGCGCGGGGCTCAAGGCGTCGGGCCGACTGTCGCGCACGTCACCGTTCACGCACTGCACCAGACACGCATGGCAGCTGCCGGCGCGACAACTGTAGGGCACGGCCACGCCGCCCTGATTCAACGTGTCCAGCAGATTGCTGCCCGCCGCCACCGTCCACTGCCGGTCGGCGACTTTTACTTCAGGCATCGACGTTCTCCCAGGCGGCGGCGCACCGATTGCGGCCGTCTCGCTTGGCACGGTACAAGGCTTGGTCAGCACGCTGCAACGCGTTGTCCAGATCGTCACCCGTCTCCAGCATTGTCATGCCCACTGACAGGCTGAGGGAGCCGACCTGCAAGCCGATCAACTCGACTTCAGTAAATGCCAACCGCAGCCGCTCGCAACAGGCCGTCAGCCGCGAGGGGTCGCAGGCCGGCAGCAGCATGACGAACTCTTCGCCACCGTAACGGGCCAGGACGTCACCTTCGCGCAGGCAGGCCGTGGCGACGCTGGCGAACGCCTGAAGGACCTGATCACCGGCGGCGTGGCCGTGCAGGTCATTGATGCGTTTGAAATGGTCGAGGTCGATCAAGGCCAGGCCATGGGCAACACTGGGCCGGAGGGTATTGAGCTCACGGGACGCCAGGCGCAGGAAGTGTCGGCGGTTGAACAAGCCGGTCAGTTCATCCGTGGCCACCAGATCTTCCAGCTGACGCATCATGCCGCGCAGGGTGTCCTGATGGGCCTGCAAGGCAAACCGCCGCTGACGCATGCGTTGGCGCGAGTTCTGTACGTAACTGGCATAGAGCACCAGCCACACCAGCACGATAAACAGCACGCACACCTGCAACGCGGCGAGCGTGGGGTCAGGAAGCCTGAAGAAGTAACCGTCCCAGAGGGTAATGGCGGTGAAACTGAAAAACACCAGCATCGCGCAGCGCACAAAGGCCCGCCGGGACAAGTGGAACAGACCGAACAGCAGGATCAGCACATAGAACACCAGGAACACGCCCCGAGCCTGGTCCAGATGCGCCATCATCCAGGTCTGCCACCCCAGGCCGATCAGTACCTGTATTTCCGTAAGACTGGGGTCGGCGAACCGCAGATTGCGGTCGGTGATAAACAGCGCGAACAGCCCTGCCTGGCACAACACCACCAACACGCTGCCGATGATGACATCGCGCAACGAATCGAGGTAATGACCACTGAAATATGCCAACCACAACAACACCAGTGCCAGCGCGTAAGTCGCGGCCGCCAAGGCGAAGCGTTTCAGCAAAAGACGTTGAATGGCGTTATGGATCAATCGTTGACTCACCATGGGAAAGGAACTGACAGGAGGCGTCCTACGCTACAGGCCAGACGCCACTTTAGTGGCGTGCAGGGCAAATGACCATTCAATTCTGGAGCAGAAAAATGGCGTCAAAGCAATGGCCCAGATTGACGCAGTTGTTTGATGCTAAAGGGACCTTGTGGTGATGGGATTGATCTGTGGCGAGGGGATTTAATTTATCTGTGGCGAGGGGATTTATCCCCGCTGGGCTGCGAAGCGGCCCCAAAACAGTCGAACGAGATCGACCTGACACACCGAGTTGCCTGGTTATGGGACTGCTGCGCAGCCCAGCGGGGATAAATCCCCTCGCCACAGATAAATCCCTTCGCCACAAAGGCAGCTCGCTCCCACAGGGTGCCTGCCTGCGATATACTGCCGCGCCTTTTTAGCGTCGCGCCAGCATGCCCGGCGTGCCTTAAGAGGTGCCGTCCGTCGACCGATGCACCCAAGCGGGCGGTACCTTATTGAATGTTCCCGTCTTTAGAGAGGAGCGCGACTCATGACCGTGATCAAGCAAGATGACCTGATTCAGAGCGTTGCCGACGCCCTGCAGTTCATTTCCTATTACCACCCCGTGGATTTCATCCAGGCGATGCATGAGGCCTACCTGCGCGAAGAATCGCCGGCGGCCCGTGACTCCATGGCGCAGATCCTGATCAACTCGCGCATGTGCGCCACCGGCCATCGGCCGATCTGCCAGGACACCGGCATCGTGACCGTGTTCGTGCGCGTGGGCATGGACGTGCGTTGGGATGGCGCGACCATGAGCCTGGACGACATGATCAACGAGGGCGTGCGTCGCGCCTACAACCTGCCGGAAAACGTCCTGCGCGCCTCCATCCTCGCCGACCCGGCAGGTGCGCGTAAAAACACCAAGGACAACACCCCGGCCGTCATCCATTACTCCATCGTCCCGGGTAACACCGTGGAAGTGGACGTGGCGGCCAAGGGTGGCGGTTCCGAGAACAAATCGAAGATGGCCATGCTCAACCCATCCGACTCCATCGTCGACTGGGTCTTGAAAACCGTACCGACCATGGGCGCCGGCTGGTGTCCACCGGGCATGCTCGGCATCGGCATCGGCGGCACCGCCGAGAAAGCCGCAGTCATGGCCAAAGAAGTGTTGATGGAGTCCATCGACATTCACGAACTCAAGGCCCGCGGCCCGCAGAACCGCATCGAAGAGATGCGCCTGGAGCTGTTCGAGAAGGTCAACCAACTGGGCATCGGCGCCCAGGGTCTGGGTGGCCTGACCACCGTGCTCGACGTGAAGATCATGGACTACCCGACCCATGCCGCGTCCTTGCCGGTGTGCATGATCCCCAACTGCGCCGCCACCCGTCACGCCCACTTCGTGCTGGACGGCACCGGCCCGGCGTCGCTGGAGGCACCACCGCTGGACGCTTACCCGGAAATCGTCTGGGAAGCCGGCCCGTCGGCGCGCCGGGTGAACCTCGACACCCTGACACCTGAAGACGTGCAGAGCTGGAAGCCGGGCGAAACCGTCCTGCTCAACGGCAAGATGCTCACCGGTCGCGACGCGGCGCACAAGCGCATGGTGGAAATGCTGAACAAGGGTGAAACCTTGCCAGTGGACCTCAAGGGTCGCTTCATCTACTACGTCGGCCCGGTCGATCCGGTAGGCGACGAGGTGGTAGGCCCAGCCGGCCCGACCACCGCCACGCGGATGGACAAGTTCACCCGCCAGATCCTCGAGCAGACCGGCCTGCTGGGCATGATCGGCAAATCCGAGCGCGGCCCGACCGCCATCGAAGCGATCAGGAACAACAAGGCGGTCTACCTGATGGCCGTCGGCGGCGCCGCTTACCTGGTGGCTCAGGCGATCAAAAAGTCCAAGGTCCTGGCGTTCGCCGAACTGGGGATGGAAGCGATCTACGAGTTCGAGGTCAAGGACATGCCGGTGACCGTGGCGGTCGATAGCAAAGGCGAGTCGGTACACATCACAGGTCCAGCGATCTGGCAGAAGAAAATCAGCGACAGCCTGGCAGTGGAAGTGCAGTAACTCGCAGGTTGACGCCATAAAAAAGGCCGGTGGGCGACAAACCCACCGGCCTTTTTTTTTTGCGCAGTTTTGCCCCCCACACCTGTAGGAGCTGTCGAGTGCAACGAGGCTGCGATCTTTGCCTTATTGATTGAGTCTGAAGCGAAAGATCAAAAGATCGCAGCCTCGTTGCACTCGTCAGCTCCTACGGCGCAGCCGTTCATCGGCAGGCCCGTCGACCTGTCAGATCTGACAGGTTACCCAATGACCATCTCTTGGCATCCTGAAGCCATGCCGGGTATTCGCCCTGGCGTCGGCTAACAGAGATGATCCCGATGGCAGAACAAACGCCCCTCCAGATCGTGACCCCGACCATCGCCGGCAGTGCTTCTATCGCCACCCTCGGCAACAGCCTCGGCCCTGTCGGCACACGCGGGGCAAGTTCTTTTGAGCTGCCGTTACCCCTGTCCGCCGCCCGTCACCTGACGCCGGCGCTGGCCCTGCATTACAGCAGCCAGGGCGGCAACGGTATCTTCGGCATCGGCATGCAGCTTTCCATCGCCAGCATCACGCGCAAAACCAGCAAAGGTGTGCCGCACTACGCAGATGAGGATGTCATGGTTGACGCCGATGGGGTTGACCGCTGGCCCGAACTCAACGCCGAACCGCTCATTCGCCCCCTGGCGGGCCCCGGCAGTGCCACTTGCTCGGTGGTGCGTTATTACCCCAGGACCGAAAGCAGCTTCGATATTTATGAACTGTGGACACCCACCGACGGCCAGCCAGCGTTCTGGCGTGTCCAGGGCAGCAACGGCCATGTGTATTGCTACGGCAAAACCGACGCGTCGCGCATTGCCGAGCCTGAAGCCGAACCCGAACCCGAACCCGAACCTGAGCCCGATCCCCCAAACCCACCCCGCATCGCCGAATGGTTGTTGCTCGAAGAAGTCAGCCCGGCAGGCGAGCACATCTATTATGAGTACCAGGCCGACCCCGGCGCGTCGGACGGCCCCCACGACTACCGTGCCCAGCGCTACCTACGGCGGGTGTGCTATGGCAACGCCAGCGCCAGCGACACCTTGTACTGCTTCGAAGAGGCCGACCCGGCCCAGCGCGACTGGCACTTTCACCTGCTGTTCGACTACGGGCAACGCACCCTCGATCTTGCGCAACAACCTTCCTGGCAAGCCCCCGAAGAGGCGCCCTGGCTGCTACGCAGCGACCCGTTTCACAGCTATCGATACGGTTTTGAGGTCGGCACGCGGCGCCTGTGTCATCAAGTGTTGATGTTCCATCACTTCCCCGCCACGGCCGATACTGAACCTGCGCTGGTCCGGCGGCTGGTGCTGGAATACAGCGCCACCGCCCTGGGCTACAGCCTGCTGACGGCCGCCCACTATCAGGACTGGGACGCTGAAGGCGATGTCGACGATAGCCCTCCCGTCGAATTGCAGTACACCGATTTCGACCTGAACCTGGCACCCGAAAAATTCTTCGACCTGGAGACAATGCCCGCCCTCGAAAGCGGCCGGCAGTACCAATGCGTGGACCTGTATGGCGAAGGTCTGCCGGGGTTTCTGTGCCGCTACACCGATGCCTGGTATTACCGCGAACCCGAGCGCGCCGGGCCCGATGAGGATGCCATCGGCTATGGCCCGTGGTCACGCCTGGACAGCATCCCGGTCGCCAGCCAAAACCCGGCGGTGATGCAGGTGCTGACCGACCTGACCGGCAGCGGCCGTCTCAACTGGGTCATTGCCCAGCCGGGCATGAGTGGTTTCTATACCCTCAACCCGGACCGCAGTTGGTCGACCTTCACCCCCTTCGATCGTTTTCCAACGGAATTCCTGCACCCCGCCGCGCAACTGGGGGATTTGAACGGCGACGGCTTGCGCTCCCTGGCCATGGTCGGCCCCAAAAGCGTTCGGCTGTACGCCAATCTGCGCGAGCAGGGGTTCGCCCCGGGGGTGAATGTGCCCCATGAGCCGGACAGCCCCCTGCCATTGTTCAGTGACTCGCGCAGTGAGCTGGTGCTGTTCGGCAATTTGCTGGGCAGCGACAGCACCGAGCTGTGCCGGATTCGCTTCGACGAAATCAAGTGCTGGCCGAACCTGGGGCACGGTCGTTTCGGCGAAGGGTTTGTGATGAGCCCCCTGCCCTTCAGCTACGGCCAATTCGACGCCGACCGGGTGCGGATCGCTGATCTGGACGGGGCCGGGGCGCCCGCGTTGATCTACCTTAACAGCGACTGTTTCGATATCTACTTCAACCACGGCGGCAATGGCCTTGAGCAAACTCCCGTCAAGGTGCCGTGGCCGGCGGGCGTGCGGTACGACAATCTGTGCCAGGTCACCCTGGCCGATCTGCAGGGGCTGGGTTGCGCCAGTCTGATGCTGAGCGTGCCCCACATGTCACCCGATATGAAGCCCAAGCATTGGCGCTATGACTTCGTCGCGGCGCGCCCCTATCTGCTCAACGCGACGAACAACAACATGGGCTGCAGCACCACCCTGACCTATCGCAGCAGTGCGCAATACTGGCTGGATGAAAAACAACAGCGCCGGGCGAAGGGCGAGCAAGTGACCTGTTATCTGCCCATGGCCCTGCCCTTGTTGGCACGTCAGCAACAGCTGGATGAAATCACCGGCAATTGCCTGACCCAGCGCTTGTGCTATTTCGAAGGCGACTACGACGGCTATCACCGTGAGTTCCGGGGCTTCGGACGGCTGTATCAAGTGGACAGCGAACGGCCCGAGGATGAAGTGGAAACCGGCTTTACCGCGCCGGTCCTGGTCAAGACCTGGTTTCACACCGGTCGAACCGTCAACCAGCCTCTGAAGGACTGTTTCGACGGCGACGATGACGCCGTGCCGCTTGGCCCGGCGCTGTTGAGCCGCTTCCATGAAGGCGACGAGGCCGACGAGATCATCGTGCCCGACCCCGAGACCGCCCGGGAAATGGCTTATGCCTTGGGTAGCCTGGTGTTGCGCACAGAAACCCATCCCGCCGAATCGGGCGATGCGGCCCGGCCCTACACCGTGACGCAACACCGCTATCTGCTGCGCCAGCCCCATCCGCATCACAAAAGCCTGCTGGTCCTGGAACTGGAGACGCTCAGCCATCAATACGACGGTTTTACCAACGACCCGCAAAGCCAGCACGGCATCAATCTGAAATGGAATCTCTACGGCCAGCTTATTCATGGCTTCATCGTCCATTACGCCCGACGCCTTACGCCGCTCGATCCGCCCCCCTTCGACGATGAAGACGAGAACACCTGGTGGCTCGATGCCCATGATGAACAACAGCAGGTGTTCCACCTTGTCGAGAGCCGGGCCACGCACCTGCACCTGTTCGACGAAACCGGCTGGCGTCAGCGCCTGGGCCTGGCCTGGCGCAGTCGGGTCAACGCCTTGCAACGCCCCAAGGGCGAACTGCCGCAAGGCCTCAACCCTCGCCAGATCAGCTATGAAGCCTTCCTTGCACATCACGACTCCCCACCATGGCAAGCCGCACGGCAATTGGTTGCGCTTGAGGAACAGAACTACCTGCGTGACGACCAAGGCGATATAGCGTTCCAGGCGTTGCTCGGCCCGCTGGAGACGGCCGAGTTCGACAAGCAGGCACTGGACGCCTACGACGCCGTACCAGCGCCCTTCGACATCCGCGGGCAACTGGAAGAAATCGGCTTTGAGCCCATGCCGCTGTTTCTGCCTGAAGATCCGGACGAAGATACCGCCGAAAACCTCTGGTCGAAAAAGAGCGGTTTTGCCACCTACCAATCCCTTGACGGTTTCTTCCAGATCGACGCCCTGCAAGAAACCCAAAGCCATGGCGTTACGAGGCTGACGTACGATGCCTATCACCTGATGACCACCGCCATTACCCTGCCGGACGGCTGCACGACCCAGGTCGAATACGACTATCACGCGCTGTTGCCGCAGAAAATCATCGACGCCAACGACAACGTGCAGCAAGCGCTGTATGGCCCCGACGGCGTGCCATTGGGCATTACGTTTTTCGGCAGCGAAAATGGCCTGCCGGCGGGCTTCGATACCATCGACACCTACGTGCCACCCGACGACCAGTCGCCGGCTTACGCCATCGAACACCCCGAAGCCACCCTGGGCAGAATCGCCAGTGCCGTGCGCACCGACGAGTTCAGCTGGATGGGCGCGCTTGACCTCGCCCAGATCTCCCTTGCGCAGCGCAACGAGTGGATCAGCGCCCGTTACTTGATGCCCAGCGGCCATGTCCGCGCTTGGGCACGCATTCACCTGGCGCGGCTGGCCGAACGCACCGCCGCCCAAGAGCAGTTGTGGACGCTGATCCAGGCCACGGCCCGAGAGCCGGTCCACAGCGTCGTACTGAGCGCCGATCGCTACCCGGACGATCCGTTGCAACAGGTGCGCATCACCCTCAGCGCCCTCGACGGATTCGGCCGCACCTTGCAAACCAAGCAGCGGGTCGAACCCGGGGAGGCCTATGCCGTGGCCGAGGACGGCTCCCTGGCGCTACAGAACGGACGACCGTTGCAACACCTGGCCGACCCGCGCTGGCGCGTCAGCGAACGGGTCGAGTACAACAACAAAGGGCTGGTCACGCGGGTCTATCGGCCGTATTTCGCCGACGCCTGGCGCTACGTCAACGACGCCTCGCTGCGCCTGCACGGCTACCACGACCAGCAGTTCTACGACCCGCCAGGACGCCTGGTCAAGGTCGTCAATGCCAAGGGGCATGAAGCCTGGCATGTGCATCATCCGTGGTACCTGTGCGATCACGATTACAACGACACCACGCCGGAATCGGACAGATGAGCAGACAGCCCGCTGCAGCACAGGCCATCGGACGATGACTACGCTGCACTCCCGCACGCCTGACCTGGTGGTCTTCGATAGCCGTGGCCTGCCCGCTCGACATGTCGGTTATTTGCGCAGCCAGGCCACGCCTTCCAGCCTCGCACTGGTCTCCCGCCAGCGCCACAACGCAGCCGGTCACCTCGTTGAACAGTGGGATCCGCGCCTTTTCGGTCACGCGCCCAAACCCAACCAGAACACCCTCTACAACCTTGCCGGCCACCCGCTGCGCACAGACAGCGTCGATGCCGGATGGCGCCTGGAGTTGCCCGGACTGGCGGATGAATCCCTGCACCGCTGGGATCAACGCGCCAGTCATTGGCGAATCGCCTACGACCAGCGGTTGCGTCCGATAGTCCTGGAGGAACACAGCCAGGCCGCAGCCGAGGTCGACACCTTCACTTACGCCGACGCCACGGCCGACGCCGGTCATAACCTGCGCGGCCAGTTGCTCGAACAAAGCGACCCGTCGGGAACCCTGCGCCTGGACAACTACAGCCTGCTCGGCCGCCTGCTACGAGAAACGCGGGCTTTTGAGGACGGCATGACCTCGGTCAGCCAGTACCGCTACGGTCCGCTAGACAATCTCCTGGAGCAGACCGATGCCGGGGAACACCGGCAACAGGCCGAATACGACCTGGCCGGACAGCTCAAACAGGCGCGGTTACAACTCAATGAGCAGGCCCCATGGCTACCAGTGCTGCAAAACGCTCGGTATGACGCCGCAGGGCAGATCATCGAACAGCGGCTCAGCAACGGCATCGTCAACCACTGGACCTACGAGCCGGCCGATGGACGCTTGCAACGCCAACAGGCACTGAACAATCAGACGGTCCTGCAAGACTTCGAGTATGCGTATGACCCGGTGGGCAACATCACCCTCATCCTCGACCATGCCTTCACGCCCAGCCACTTCGCCAACCAGCGGGTCGATGGGCATCGCCGGTTCAGCTACGACTCGCTGTACCGTCTGCTCAGCGCCAGCGGTTACGACGACGGCCCGCCCCCGGACATACCCGGCCTCCCGCAGCCGACCGATCCCAATGACCGGCGCAACTATCTCCAGACTTACGAATATGATCATGGCGGCAATCTGATCAAGCTCACCCATGTGCGCGAAGGCGCCAGCCATACCCGCCAGATGTTCGTCGACCCACACAGCAACCGGAGCATACGCTGGGAACCGGGTGACCCCGATCCGTCATTCAATGAGCTGTACGACCGTCACGGCAACCTGGTGCTGCCGCAGCCCGGCCGGGAGCTGAAATGGAACGCTCGCGATCAACTGTCATCGGTGACGCTGGTCAAGCGTGATGCTAGCGCCGACGATCAAGAGCACTACCGCTACAGCCAGGGCCAGCGGGTTTATAAGCGCCACGACACTTACACCGCGACCACCCATCACTTCCACGCGGTGCACTATCTGCCGGGACTGGAGATCCGCACCCGCGACACTGGCGAGCAACTGCACGTCATCAGCGTGGACGTCGGACTCGGCAGCGTGCGGTGTTTGCACTGGGTCGCCGGTAAACCGGCGCCCATGCCCGCCGACCAACTGCGCTACAGCTTGCTGGATCATCTGGGCTCAAGCCTGATGGAGTTCGATCAGCAAGCCCGGCTGATCAGCCACGAAGGCTACTATCCGTTTGGTGCCACCGCCTGGATGAGCACGCGCTCGGAGGTGGAAGTCAGTTACAAGACCCTGCGCTATGGTGCCAAGGAAATGGACGTCAGCGGGCTGTATGCCTACGGCGCCCGCTACTATGCGCCGTGGCTGCAACGCTGGATCAGTGCCGACCCGGCCGGGGATGTGGATGGGTTGAACCTCTACGGGTTCGTGGGCAACAACCCACTGCGCTATGTGGATGACAGGGGCACCACCAAAGCCGAGTGGCAGATCATGAACTACTCGGATTTCATTGCAGAACTGGGGACGGAATCGGCCACCGCCCTGGCGCAAATCGACAATGTCATCCACAAGACAAACATCGGCAAGGAAATGCTGAAGAACCTGGCCGGCGAATCCGTCAGTGCCGTGGTCGGTTTTTTGGGTGGTTATGCGGGGGCCGAGGTGTTCGGCGCTGTATCCCCTCAGCTCAACGAGGTCCCTTACCTGGGCGGCCTCGTCGGTGGAAATATAGGCGCCGACGTGGGTGCTGCGTTAGCCGACGCCAGCCTCCCGACTGCCCGTGTACTGCGCCCTCTCATCCCGCAGACATCCGCGATGTCGGTCGAGGCGATTGATCGCAGGATCGGGCTTGGCCAGAACGAACCTCTGTCCTTTTCGGTTCAGGATTTCACCAGTTTTTTCCTGAACAGGGTCACCGGCTCGGTTATCCCGGCGATGAACCTGCTGAACCTGGGCTCTCGCGCCCAAGAGGCCGAGGACATCAAGATGGGACTGACCCCCGTCAAAATCAAAAAGATCGACACCCTGCTCGCCGAGTGGAAAAGCGCGGTAGAGAGTCGCTGGAGCGCCACCGAAGCGGCCTTCAAAAGCCTGGGGAAATCTGTCGTATACCCTGGCGATGTGTTGCCGAACGTCAACCCTCTGACGACACCGGAAACGTTGGCGCCCATCCACCATTCAGTCCTGGAACGAAAAACCCTGATCACGCTGGACTACATTGCTCGGGCGCAAAAAGGCATGGCCTGGTACAAAGAAATGAGCACCACGGACAATCAATTCTTGCTCAAGCAAGCCAGGGGCGGGACGTCCAAGAGGTAATGCGGCGGTCGCCATCGCCCGCAGCATCGGCGCCTGCGCTGTCAGACCTGACAGGTTCCGCCCGTTTTTTTCATTGCTATATTGCTTTACAAGCGCCCCCCTCAGGCCAGGATCGAAACGACGAATTCCCTGGAGGCCGTCGACCGATGAGTACCGTCCATCACCGTACTCCCAACGTCATCGCCGTCGATGGCCGTGGCCTGCCCGCGCGGCAAGTGGTGTACTTGCGCAGTCAGGCTTCGACTGCCGTCGCCGCCCTGATCGCTCGCCAACGCCATAACGCCAACGGCCACCTCGTCGAGCAATGGGACCCTCGTCTTTTCGGCCACGCCCCCAAACCCAACCAGGCCACCCTCTGCAACCTCAGCGCCATGCCATTGCTTACCGACAGCGTCGATGCCGGATGGGGCCTGGTATTGCCGGGCCTGGCGGGTGAAGTCCGGCAGCGCTGGGATCAACGCGGCAATCATTGGCGCATGGCCTATGACCCTCAACTGCGGCCGGTGGCCATGGAGGAAAATGACCAGGCCGGTGTGGACACCTTCATCTACGCCGACGCTACGGCCAACGCCGATTACAACTTGCGCGGTCAGTTGCTTGAGCAGAGCGATCCCTCGGGCACCTTGCGCCTGGACAATTACGCCCTGACGGGCGATCCGTTGCGTCAGGTGCGCCGTTTTGCCGATGGCCTGCCCCACAGCTGCGAGCAAACCTTCGACGCCCTCGGCAGCCCCGTGAGCCAGACCGACGCCGGTGGACACCGGCGGTTCTTGCGACGGGACATTTGCGGGCAGCTCAAACAGCTGGACCTGCAACTTCGGGACGATGACGCGCCACAACCGATTCTGCTGGACGCCCGCTACAACGCCGCAGGGCAGATCGAACAGCAAGATACCGCCAATGGCCTGACCAGCCGCTGGACCTATGACCCGGCCAACCACCTGCTGAGCACCCTCAAGGCCGGAAAAACCGGTGAAGCCCTGCACCAGAACCTGGCGTATTTCTACGACGCCATGGGCAATGTGCTGCGCATCGAAGACCTGACCGTCGCCCCCCTGTACTTTGCCAACCAGCGCGTGGACGGTCATCGCGACTTCACCTACGACTCGCTCTACCGTTTGATCAGCGCCAGTGGTCTGGAGGGCGAGACACCGCACCTGCATCCAGGATTACCCGAGCCGCTCGTGCCCATCGACACCGGGCACCGCTTCAATTACACCCAGCTGTATGACTACGACACCGGCAACAACCTGATCCGACTGCGGCATGTTCGCGAAGGCAACAACCACACGCAGGTACTGCGTATCGACCCCCACAGCAACCGCGGCGTGCGCTGGGCCGAAGGCGACCCTGAACCGGATTTCGACGCGCTGTTCGATGCCCATGGCAACCCGCTGCACCTGCAACGCGGCGCACAGGCGCTGGTGTGGGACGCCCGCGACCAGCTCAGTAAGGTCACGCTGCTCAAACGCGACAACGGGGTGTCGGACGATGACGAAACCTATCTGTACAGCCAGGGCGAGCGGGTCAGCAGGACCCACACCACCGCCAGCACTCACCGCCAGACACGCTATTTGCCAGGTCTTGAGATCCGCACAAGCAACCACGGCGAACAGCTGCACGTGCTCACCTGTTCGTTGGCTCACGGCAGCGTTCGCTGCCTGCACTGGGAGGCTGGCCAGCCGAGCGGCATCGAAGCTGATCAACTGCGCTACAGCCTCGACGATCACCTGGGTTCCAGCACCCTGGAACTGGACCGCCACGGCAGTTTGATCAGCCGTGAACACTACTACCCTTTTGGCGGCACCGCCTGGCACGCCGCCCGCTCCAGCATTGAAGTCGACTACAAGACCTTGCGTTATTGCGGCAAGGAACTGGACGCCAGCGGGCTGTATTACTACGGTGCGCGCTACTACGCGCCGTGGCTGCAGCGTTGGGTCGGCGCGGACCCGGCGGGTGATGTGGATGGGTTGAATCTCTATGGTTTTGTCGCCAATAACCCGATGACGTTTACCGATGACCAAGGGTTGATCGTAGAGACGCCGGCGCAGCGGGATGCCAGGAAGGCGCAGACCGCTGCCTACTGGGAGCAGTGGAAAAAGCGCAACCGACTGAACAAGGAAATCCGGAAGTTCACCGACATCATGAAGCTGACTTCGCGCCGGGCCAGCGAGGCGCAAACGCAACTGGCCAGCCATCGCTCGGCATCGGCACACACCCAGGCCGCCGCCGTGCGCGTCGGGGCTCATGTCGGAGCCCAGGCCGTCAGCTATGGAGCAGGTGTCGCCGTGGGCATCGGCGCCGCGGCGCTGGGCAGCGTCGCAGGGCCACCCGGTATCGTCGTAGGCGCCGCGCTGGGATTTGCCACCGGCAAAGCGGTCAGCATCGGCCTGGATTATGCGCTGGAACGGCTGAGTCTGAGCGCAGCGGTCAACTTCAAGAGCCGCAAGCTGGACCCTGACAAAATCGTCAAGAAAGGCGAATACAAAAATCTCGACCTCTTTCACTACGCCAAGGCAAAAGCCCGGGATCTGTCCCATGCTGTGAGCGCGCCGACGCAGAAAAGCGTCTTGAAAGCGGGAAAAGAGGTGACCAGCACGGGCAGCAAAATAGCGCTCAAAGCCACAGGCACCCTCGGCGCCAGTGAAATAGGCGCGGTGATTGGCACTGTGTTGGGAACCATTGAGATCATTCATGAAATTGGCGCCGCCAGTCACGAACTCACCGACGCCAAAATCGCCCGGGCGGATACGCACATCAACGGCATGATCGAGGTGTTGAACGCACAGATGGACTACATTGATGCGCTGTTTGCCCAGGCTGAAACGGGCGCAATCAATACTTACCAGCCGCTCAGTAAAATGTTTGGAGCGTCGAGCGGTGACACACCTCAAACCCTGAGAAAGAGAATGGAGGTGACCATCGGCCAGTTGAAATTGACCCAAAGCATGCTCAGATAGCCTCTGGGGCCGGGGCGCATCACGGCAGGCAGACGGCGTGCTATCGTGCCTGTCCTGTCCAGTCCTCGAAACAGTCCAATGCCGGCAATGCCTCGTCCCTTGCGTCTGTCGTTGTATACCTTGCTAATCCTCATGGGCGCCATCATTGCCGCCACCCTGGCCGTGCGCCACGCCGAACGCCAGGCTCTGGAGGAGGATGCCAGCCGTGCGAACCAGCAGCTGGCGTTGTACGCCAACTCCCTGCATACCTTGATCGAACGCTACCGCGCCCTGCCCGCCGTGCTGGCGCTGGACCCCGAGTTACGCTCGGCCCTCAAGGGGCCGGTCAGCACCGCGCAACAGGACGCGCTGAATCGCAAACTGGAACAGATCAACGGCGCCGCGAAATCTTCCACATTGGAATTGCTCGACCACACCGGCCTGGCCGTCGCGGCCAGCAACTGGCGCCTGCCCAGCAGTTATGTCGGGCACAATTATGGCTTTCGGCCGTACTTCCTCCAGACCCGGACCCAGGGCACCGGGCGCTTTTATGCGGTGGGCGTGACCAGTGGCATTCCGGGCTACTTCCTGTCCAGCGCCGTGACCAACGACAACGGTGAGTTCCTCGGCGCGATGGTGGTGAAGCTGGAATTTCCCGAGCTGGAACGCGAATGGCGTCAGGGCAGCGACACCCTGCTGGTCAGCGATGCCCGGGGGATCATTTTCATCGCCAACCGAGAGGGCTGGCGTTATCGCCATTTGCAGCCGTTGACCGACAGCGATCACACCGAGCTCAAGGCCACTCGCCAATACGACAAGCAACCGCTGCAACCCTTGGCCGTTGAGCCGCTGCGACGCTTTGACGACAACAGTCATCTGGCCCGGGTCGAGGCCCCCGACGGCCCCGTGGATTACCTGTGGGAATCCCTGCCATTGACCACCGAAGGCTGGACGTTGCACTTGCTGCGCCGACCGCAGACCGCCTTCGAAGACCGTCGCAACGCCGCGCTCGCCGCCGCCGGGTTGTGGCTGGCCCTGGTGTTTCTGCTGCTGTTTCTCAACCAGCGCTGGCGCCTGGCGAAGCTGCGCCAGCGCAGCCGTGAAGAACTCGAACGGCTGGTGGAAGAACGCACCCGGGATTTGCGCACCGCCCAGGACGGGCTGGTGCAATCGGCCAAACTCGCGGCCCTGGGACAGATGTCGGCGGCCCTGGCCCATGAAATCAACCAACCGCTGACGGCCCAGCGCATGCAGCTGGCAACCCTGCGCCTGTTGCTGGATCACGGTCGGGTCGATGATGCCTACAAGGCCATCAAACCCCTGGACGACATGCTGACCCGCATGGCCGCCCTCACCGGCCACCTGAAGACCTTCGCCCGCAAAAGCCCCAGCGGCCTGCGCGAACGCCTCGACCTGGCGGAGGTGGTGGATCAGGCCCTGCAACTGCTGGACACACGCCTACGCGACGAACAGGTCAGTACGGTGCTGCACCTGACGCGCCCGGCGTGGGTGCGTGGCGACGCCATCCGTCTTGAACAGGTACTGATCAACCTGCTGCGCAACGCCCTCGACGCCATGGCCGGCCAGCCGATCAAACGCCTGGAAGTGCGCCTTGAAGCCGATGAGCAATTGTGGCGCCTGACGGTCAGTGACAGCGGCACCGGGATTGCCGAGGAACACCTGAGCCAGGTGTTCGACCCATTCTTCACCACCAAGGCGGTGGGCGATGGCCTGGGCTTGGGCCTGGCGGTTTCCTTTGCAATCATTCATGAATCGGGTGGACGACTGACAGCCGACAACCATGAAAACGGCGCGCAGTTCTGCGTGACCTTGCCGATCGATCAGGAGGCGCAGTTACATGCTTAACCCTTGCACATTGAAAAAGGTCATTGTCGTCGACGACGAGGCCAGCATCCGCAGCGCCGTGGAGCAATGGTTGAGCCTGTCGGGTTTCGAAGTGCAGTTGTTCAGTCGCGCCGAAGAGTGCCTGGCGCAATTGCCAGGCAACTTTCCAGGGGTGATCGTCAGCGATGTGCGCATGCCCGGGCTCAGCGGCCTGGAGCTGCTGGCCGAAGTGCAGCGACGCGACCCGGACCTGCCGGTGATCCTGTTGACCGGCCACGGCGACGTGCCGATGGCCGTGGAAGCCATGCGCGACGGCGCCTACGATTTCCTGGAAAAGCCCTTCACCCCCGAAACTCTGCTCGGCAGCCTGCGCCGGGCGTTGGACAAGCGCACGCTGGTGTTGGAGAACCGTCGCCTGCATGAGCAGGCCGACGTCAAGGACAAGCTCGACGGGACATTGCTTGGGGTGTCACGGGCGCTGCAAAACCTGCGTCGCCAGGTGCTGGACCTGGCGACACTGCCGGTCAACGTGTTGATCCGCGGCGAAACCGGCAGCGGCAAGGAGTTGGTCGCCCGTTGCCTGCACGACTTCGGTCCCAGGGCGGCCAAACCTTTCGTGGCATTGAACTGCGCGGCCATTCCCGAACCGCTGTTCGAGGCCGAACTGTTCGGCCATGAAAGCGGCGCCTTCACTGGCGCCCAGGGCAAGCGCATCGGCAAGCTCGAATATGCCGACGGCGGCACGCTGTTCCTCGATGAAATCGAGAGCATGCCCCTGGCCCAACAGGTCAAGTTGCTACGGGTGTTGCAGGAACAGAAGCTCGAACGCCTGGGCTCGAACCAGAGTATCCATGTGGACCTGCGCATCATCGCGGCCACCAAGCCCGACCTGCTCGATGAAGCCCGCGCCGGACGCTTTCGCGAAGACCTGGCCTATCGTCTGAACATCGCCGAGCTGCGCCTGCCGCCGTTACGTGAACGGCGCGAGGACATTCCTTTGTTGTTCGATCATTTCACCCACAACGCCGCCGAACGCCTGGGCCGCCCCGCCGTGCCGCTGAGCGGTGCGCAGTTGAGCCATTTGCTCGGCCACGACTGGCCGGGCAATGTGCGTGAGCTGGCCAACGTCGCCGAGCGTCACCTGCTGGGACTGGATCAACCCCCGGTACTGGACACCGAACCTGGCCAGTCCCTCGCCGCCCGGCAGGAAGCCTTCGAAGCTCAATGCCTGCGCGCCGCCCTGACGCGGCACAAGGGCGATGTGAAAGCAGTGCTCGAGGAATTGCAGCTGCCGCGTCGCACCTTCAATGAAAAGATGCAACGGCACGGGTTGAGTCGGGAGATGTTTTTGTAAGGTGGCTGTTTTTTCGGGTGACGGTACTGGCCTCATCGCGAGCAGGCTCGCTCCCACAGGGTGATGCGTATACAGATCGAAATGTGGGAGCGAGCCTGCTCGCGATGAAGCCGCCCGCTAGCCCGAAATCAAGCCAGTGAGCATTCGTTTCCGGTCGGCCACATCCATGGCCCGGTAGGCCTCCAGCAGCATTTCCTCATCAGGCGCCAATGGCGGTTTGGCGATTTGAGCGCGCTCACCGACCAGGACGTACTGCGCGTCCACGCCGATAACCGCCAACTTCGCCACCAGATCGGCCGGGCATTTCTGCCGCCCCGACACCACTTCTTTCAAACGCTGCGGGCTGGATTCACCCGCGGCACGGGACGCCGCGGCCAACGATAAACCACAACGGTCAATCTCCTCGCGCAAACGAACGTGGATATATCCCACCAAATCTATTGACATGGTGTAACTATCCCACCAAAATAATTCAGACAAACAGCCATCATCTTTGCCTCACAGGAGTCACCACCATGGCCCGTGCCGACGCTGTACACCCGGGAAATCGCCTCATGTCACGGGAGCAAGCGTGTCGGAGCGTCAGGGCTGGAATCTACTCTGGAAATTTCCTACATGGAACAGAGAAGCATCTGTAGCACAAAAGGAAGTGTCGTAAATATAGCTCGCCTCTTGTCGTGAGACTCTTCTCTATCGCCGCCGACCATCATCGAAGGCTGGAGCGCTTCACCAGACGCGTTGAACAACGTTGAGTTTTAAGCTCTTTTACTTGAGGTCTGACATGGATTTGAATCAAACGTTTACCAAGCGTTGGGCTGCCTTGAGCAAGCTGGCGCTTCTGATGCTGGGCTTCGGCTTATCGTCGCCGGCGGCCGCCAATCTGGTGGTCTATCCGATGACCAGCACCATCGGCGTCGAACAGGACGGTATTGGACAGATCCAGCTGCACTCCAAGTCGGACAAGGTGCAGTACATCAAGGTCAGTGTGGTCCAGATTCAGCGCCCCGGCACGCCGGATGAGCACGAAAGCCCGCTGTCTCCGGCCGATACGCTGGGTATCGTCGTTTCGCCGCAACGCACGGTACTCGCTCCCGGCGCCAGCCGCACGGTGCGGATTATCGCGCAGGCGATGCCCAGCGAGGAAACCGTTTACCGGGTCTATTTCGAGCCGGTGGCCGCCCCCCAGGATCTGGCAACGGAAGATGATGGCCCGGAAGGCATACAACCGAAAATCGGGGTAAACCTGATCTGGGGGGCGCTGGTGCGCCTGCTCCCCGATGACCGTCAGATGAGCGTCGGTTTGCAACAAAGCGGCGACGCGTTACGCAATGACGGCAACGTACGCATCGGTGTATTGCAACTCGGAAGCTGTACCGACGCCAAGGGCGAAAAAGACTGCATCTGGAACGATGTCAATCGCAGTCTGTATCCGGGTAGCACGCTTCCTGTCCAGGCAGCCGGCGCCAAGGGCAACCTGCTCATGCGCTTTGTGACCAGTGACGACAAACGACCGCGCACGCTCGCTGTGCTGCCGTAGCCCCCCAAAACAACTCTTATCGACCTGAGCCATGTGCCTACACATGGCTGGGCCCCCGTTCACCCATAGAAAAGAGGAAACACCCCATGAAACTGCTCAAATTCGCCCCGTTGGCACTGGTCGCGCTGGCCTCGTTGCCTGTCCAGGCGGTTGAGAAAAGCATCCTGGTCTATGCCGATGTCGATCCGACGCTGGAGTTGCTCCAATCCGATGGCAGTGCCCTGCCGCCATCGATGGAAATGAACTACCTGCCAGGTGCGGGTCTGCAGCCCACGCGCCTGGGCACCCGGGTTTTCAGCAATGACACCGATAAGGACATGACGATCAGGCTGATCACCAGCCCCGTCCTGGCCAACATGACCAACCCGGCCTCCACCGCCGTTCCGCTTTCTGTCACCTTTGGTGGCCGAGCGCTGAGCACCACTGGCGTTGCCTTGTCGGCTGCTGATCTGTTCCCGGGTGGCGACCCTACCAGCGGCTCGATCGAGCAGATGCTGGAGATCAAGCAAACCACCGTTGGCGCTATCGCAAACGCTGGCCGCTATGAAGGCATCGTCAGCCTGGTACTGACTCAGCAACCGTAACCACAACCGTTCCTCCCAAGGGGGTACGGCGTCGTCGTACCCCCTTTTCTGCATCAAGGCCACGTATGAAACGCCACTTCACAGCTATCTCCATCTCCCTTGCATGGGCGTTGGCCGAAGGCGCCTGGGCCGCGACCGACACCCTGGCTCAGGTGCCGGCCGGCTTCGAAGCCTTGGTCGAGGGTCAAGTGGAACAACTCGAGCTCCAACTGCTAAACCGTAACCTCGGCCTGCACCCGGTCATGGTGCGGCCCGGCCGGGTCGAGTTCCAGCAACCCGGGCGAATCGCGGCCCTGCTGGTCGAGGCAGGCGCATCGGCTTCCGTCCAGGAACTGACGTCGTTGCTGTCGCAGCCCTTACCCAGCAACAGCCAGTTGGCCTGTTCCTACGGCCTGACCAGCGAGGCGAGTTGCGGCTACCTCGAAACCGAAGCGCTGGCGGTGATTCTCGACGAAGCCGGTGCCCGTCTACAGGTGCTCCTGCGCAAGGACTGGTTGCCGGCCAGCGACGCTTCGGCGCTGCGACTACACACCCCGAGCGAGGCGCAAAATGCCTTGGTCCATCGGCAGAACATCAACATTGCCCAGTCCGACAGCTACCGCGCCCTGGGTGCCAGCGGCCTCGGCGCGCTCGGGCTCGGCGAAGACAGCCATTTAGGGTTTACCTGGAACTATCAGGCCAACCAGAGCAAACGAGGCAGCAACAGTCAGTTGGAGTTCAATAACGCCTATTACCGGCAGGACTTCGACCGCGAACATTATGCCCAGGCCGGCCGCATGGACATGAGTAACCTGTCCAGCGCCGAAGGCGGCAACTTCAATTTCAGCCTGCTGCCGCTGGGCCGTATCGACGGTGCCCGCGTCGGCACCACCCTGGCCTATCTCAATCGCGAAGTCGTCGGGCAAGGCACACCCGTTTCACTGATCCTGACCCAGCGCGCCCGCGTCGATGCGTTCCGCGGTACGGAGTTGCTGTCCACCTCCTACCTGGATGCCGGCGTACAGAACGTCGACACCCGGACCTTTCCCAACGGCAGCTATCCGGTGACCCTGCGGGTGATCGAAAACGGCCAGGTGACCCGTACTGAAACCGTGCCCTTCAGCCGCACCGACGGCAATGGCCTGGGTGACGATACCGTGCAATGGTTCTTGCAAGGCGGGCGCACGGCTGAACACTCCCTGTACGAACAGGACCCCGCCGCCGTGGCGCAGACCGGCCTGCGCATGCCACTGCTGGACAACCTGGCGCTCACCAGTGGGGTGACGTGGCTGGACACCGCCTTCTACAACGAAAGCCGCCTGGACTGGGCCGGTACACTGGGCGCCAGCAGTTGGTCGCTGTCGGCTGCCATTTTAAAGGGCAATGACGGGGCGACTGGCAACAGCCAACAACTGACGTTCAACCATGGTCTTTCCTGGAACCTGTACCGCTATTCGCTGCGCAGCCCGTCCTGCGAACACACCCGCCGCGCCTACCAACAAAGTGGCTGCAACGAGTCTTTGACCGCCAGCGCATCAATGCCGCTGGCCGGGGGCACCGTCAGTGGCGGCTATAGCTATAACCGCTATGCCCAGGTGAATCCGTCGTACTACTGGAACGTCTTGCCTGGCGAACCTGACCTGACAAACGAACTGACGACCGCGACCTGGGCCCGTACCCTGCAATTGGGCTTTTCTCGCGGGCATAGCCTGGGTCAATACCATTTGATCCACCGCGTTGGCGCGTTTCGCAATGAGAGCGGGAGCCGGCCGACCGAGCACGGCCTGTACCTGAGCCTTAGCCTGTCACATAACGAGCGTTCGACCTCCGGCGGCTTCCGTCACCGCAGTGTCGGCCTGGACGCGCGTCGCGAGCAGCACGCCAGTGACAGCATTCGTACCAGCCTGGCGCAAACCAATGCCTGGGACAGCGAACAAGGCAGGAACGAAGTCAACACCGGCGTCGGTTACGATGACCTCGGCCGCTGGGACGCCGAACTGGCCGGTCGGGTCGAGCGAAACTGGGGCGAGACGAGCCTGGCCGTGTCACAGCGCGGCGGGGACCGGCAGCACTCACGGCCCGGTTTGAGCGGCAACCATTCCTCTTCCCTGGCCCTGGGACGCGAGGGTTTCTTCTGGGGCCCGGGTCAGGGCGGCACCGGTCCGGGGGCCGCCGTGGGCATCGTCGCGGCACCGATGGAAAATGCAAACGGCGCTGCTGCCAAGGTCAGTGGCGGCTACGGCGCCCCGACCAGCATCGGCTTTGGCGAGAAGCGGCTGATTCCCGTCAACGGTTTCCAGACCTCTCAAACCCGGATCAGCGACGCCGATGCATCACGCCAGAATCTGAGCTCGGTGAATGTGGGTAACGGCAGCCGCGACTGGTTCCTGCAACCGGGCAAACTGGCGGTACAACATATCGAATCCAGTATCAGCTACACCTACGTCGGCCGCTTGGTGGACGCCCAGGGACAACCGCTGGCACAGGCGGCCATTCTCAACGCGGCAATGATGGAAACCGCCGAGGACGGCAGCTTCGTCGTCGATCTCAACAAACACCCGCAACCGTTGTTCGCCCTTGACCTGAACGGGGTGCATGCCTGCGCCGTGCAGTCAGCAGCTGCGCGCAGCAGCTTGCGCCGGGTCGGCACGCTCACCTGTCACAGCACCACCCTGGACGCATTGCCGAAAGACCTGAACGACCCCGATCGATTGGGGCGCTGGACGGCACGCCGCAGCGCCGCGTTATCGCCAGACAAGAGAAACCAGCCATGACTTCGATCTTCCACCGTTGGGCTTGCCGCCTGAGCGTACTGATTGGCGCGTTCGCTGCGCTGCCGGCACTCGGGGACATCCATCCCGGCAACCACTATCAATCCGAGATGCTCCAGTTCGACCGCTCGGCACCGCCCGCCGATCATTACATCTGGACGCGGATGATCCACGGCTGGCACGAACAGCCTGTGGAACATTCAAGCTATAGGACAATGCATTTTGTCTGTCTGTCCAACACCGATCCCGCGACAGGCCAGTGCCTGACCACTGCCGGAGGAAGGTATGGCACCACCGATATACCGCTGCGTTTCACGGAAAAACGCAGCCGACTCTCCACGGTTTTGACTGTCAAGGGCAACATCATACGCAGACACCCGCTCAACAGTCCCTGTGGGACGTGGGGAGAAAGCATCTGGATGCTGACCTCAACCTCATCCGGGAACTGCGAGGGGGTAGATGTGACGGGCACGGCCTCCACCCTGTGGATTCCTCGCTCAGAACTCGCCAAATTGCCCTCCGGTGGCATCTGGACGGCGCAGTTGGTCATAAAGCTCAGGCGGTTTTACTCGCAGCCTATCGGGGCCGCCCATACCTACACCGTCGACTTCAAACTGGACGTCACCGACAACAACAATATGCAGATCTACCTGCCCGCCTACGGCATCAGCACTCCGCAAGTGGACCTGAACCTGCGTACCCGGCCTTTAAGCACCGGACCGGGCGGTATCGTCTCCGGCCAGACCGTCGTCGATGCCTGCCTCTACGATGGTTACAACGCCAACAGCCAGCGCTATGAAATCCGGGTAACCGGCACAAACCCGGTGCCCGGCATGGAGGGCCGTTTCTTCGTGCACCACACCTCCGGCGGCACAGGCGAGCGTAACCGCATCGAATACCGGGTTCGCACGCGCACCGCCAACCTCGGCGAGACCCAGCATGTGTCAGGGCAAGCGGTGAACCATACCGGCATCAATGATGCCGATATCCGCGCCGTACGCCTGCCCAACGTGCCCTTCCCGGTGGTCTGCACGCCATGGCCGATTACCCTGGACACACCGCCCTTCAATCAGATCGACAAGAACACCGGCCAGTATCGCGGCGAGTTGAAGCTGGAATTCACGCCTTCGACGACTTCGCCCTGAGCTTTCTAGAGCCTGAATGGGCGCCATCGCGAGCAGGCTCGCTCCCACAGTGGATCTGTGTACACAAAACCATTGTGGGAGCGAGCCTGCTCGCGATGAGGCCAGTATCGACAAATATCCCTTTCTGAATGAGCGAAGTTTCGCTCATCCCACAGTCAGAATAAGCGGATTTCCGCTCACCTAGCGCAGCAAACCCCTCTAATCCGGCCCTCTCCCATCTGGCACAGCTCCTGCTATAGCCCTGTCAGGCTGCGTTTCCACGCGCTCCACAAAAACAATTAAACGAAGGATCCTTCAATGGATAACTCCAATACCCTTCCCCTCGGGTCGGCTGCCGCGCCCGCCCGTGAAAGAACCACCGCCAGCCGGATCAAGTCGATTTTCAGCGGTTCGATCGGCAACATGGTCGAGTGGTATGACTGGTACGTCTACGCCGCTTTCTCGTTGTACTTCGCCAAAGTCTTCTTCCCCAAGGGCGACACCACCGCCCAATTGCTCAACACCGCCGCGATCTTCGCCGTGGGCTTTCTGATGCGCCCGATCGGTGGCTGGCTGATGGGCCTGTACGCTGACCGCGCCGGGCGCAAGGCGGCACTGATGGCCTCGGTGTACCTGATGTGCTTCGGTTCGTTGATCATCGCCCTGAGCCCCGGCTATGAAACCATCGGCGTCGGTGCGCCCATCCTGCTGGTCGTGGCCCGTTTGCTTCAGGGTCTGTCGGTGGGCGGTGAATACGGCACCTCGGCAACCTATCTGAGCGAGATGGCCACCAAGGAGCGTCGCGGCTTCTTCTCCAGCTTCCAGTACGTGACCCTGATCTCCGGCCAGCTCATTGCCCTGGGCGTGCTGATCGTATTGCAACGCTTCCTGACCACCGAAGAGCTGTATGCCTGGGGCTGGCGCATTCCGTTCGCCATCGGCGCGCTGTGCGCGATCGTGGCGTTGTATCTGCGTCGCGGCATGGAAGAAACCGAGTCGTTTACCAAAAAGGAAAAAGCCAAGGAAAGCGCCATGCGCACCTTGATGCGCCATCCAAAAGAATTGCTGACGGTGGTCGGCCTGACCATGGGTGGCACCCTGGCGTTCTACACCTACACCACCTACATGCAGAAATACCTGGTCAACACTGTCGGCATGAGCATTTCCGACTCCACCACCATTTCCGCCGCCACACTGTTCCTGTTCATGTGCCTGCAACCGGTGATCGGCGGCTTGTCAGATAAAGTCGGTCGGCGGCCGATCCTGATTGCCTTCGGCATCCTGGGGACGCTGTTCACCGTGCCGATCCTGACCACCCTGCACACCGTCCAGACCTGGTGGGGCGCGTTCTTCCTGATCATGGCCGCGCTGATCATCGTCAGTGGCTACACCTCGATCAACGCTGTGGTGAAAGCCGAGCTGTTCCCCACCGAAATCCGCGCCCTGGGCGTCGGCCTGCCGTACGCCTTGACCGTATCGATCTTCGGCGGCACCGCTGAATACATCGCTTTGTGGTTCAAGAGCATCGGCATGGAAACCGGCTACTACTGGTACGTGACGGCGTGTATCGCGGTGTCGCTGCAGGTCTACATCACCATGAAAGACACTCGCAAGCATTCGCGGATCCTGACCGACTGATTGACGGACACGCACACATGAAAGGGGCGAACCTGAACGGGTTCGCCCCTTTTTTTGTGCTGTGTGTCTGAAGATTTATCCGACATTAATCTCTGGTTAATGCCTGCTCTGCATGCTCATCCTCAACAAGACGCTATTGCCCTACGCCAGTGATGAGGTTTATCGCCGGTCAATAACATCCTTTAATACATCGATAAATACGATTTATTTAAGCGTTTTTTTGCGCTTTTTAATCAAATTAACAGGCGTAATATGAATTCCACACCTAAGGCGATCAACGCCAACCACTTTGGAGAACGACCATGAAAACCAAACTGATCCTCGCCCTGACCCTGTCCGTACTGGCCGCCAACACCTTTGCCGCCGATGGCTTCGAACGCACCCAGTCAGCCATTGCCGCTGACGGCTACGACCGTACCGGCGCCGCCACTGTTGCCGCCGACGGCTTCGACCGCACCGGCTCGAACGCTATCGCTGAAGACGGCTTCGACCGCACCGGCTCGAACACT